>NZ_JBGCCX010000090.1:0-45665 GCF_045105015.1 Psychroserpens sp. | reverse complement strand
AGACGAAGTTTTGCTTATCTTTCCAAAGACTAAAGAGCAAGATATTAAAAAAGTACTCCAAAATGTGAAGTCTACTTTTGGAGAAGATTATGGATAATTATGAGTGAAGAAAGTAAATTTAATTTCTCAGATGACGAAGCTAAAGCCAATAAAGATAAGGCTGTAGAAGAATCAAAAGAAGCTGTTAAGCAAGATGCTAAAGGACTTTGGCAAAGTATGACTCAGTTTTTTAATGAACTTCTTGACTTTAGAGATGATACAGATAGAGACGCTACTATTCAAGCAATCAAAGGAGATATTCCTTTTAAGGGAGCTACAGCTTGGATTTTGGTGTGTTCAATATTTGTGGCCTCCATTGGGTTAAATGCTAACTCTACAGCTGTTGTTATTGGAGCCATGCTTATTTCGCCATTAATGGGACCTATTCTAGGTGTAGGAATGTCTATTGCTATTAATGATATTGATACCTTAAAAAAGTCTCTTATCAACTTGGCGACTATGATTGTTTTAAGTTTATTAACCGCTTTTTTATTCTTTTGGTTATTCCCGCTGAGTGAGGAAACATCTGAACTTTTAGGTAGAACAAGACCAGATATAAGAGATGTACTTATTGCATTTTTTGGTGGTTTAGCACTTATTATCGCGCGGACAAAAAAAGGTACAATTGCATCTGTGATTTTTGGTGTTGCCATAGCTACAGCTTTAATGCCACCTTTGTGTACAGCCGGTTATGGCTTGGCTGAAGGCAATTTCCAATATTTTGGTGGCGCAATGTACTTATTTACTATTAACACCATATTTATTGCATTAGCTACATTTTTAGTGCTGAAGATTTTACGCTTTCCTATGCTTAAATATGCAAATTCTAAGAAACGTAAGCGTATCGCACAATTAGCTTCTTTGATAGCTATATTAGTTATGGTTCCAGCAGTTTGGACGTTTTTAAATGTCTTAACCGAAAGTAAGTATCAACGTGATTATAAAAATTTTCTCAAAAATGAAGTAGAATCCAATGATGATTTGTGGTTACATCGACAGGATATGGATATGGATTCTAAAACCATCTCTTTGTTTTTTAATGGAGAGCTTGCAGAAGCAACAGTTACAGATCTTCAAAATGAGCTCAAAGGTTATGAAAACATTCAAATGTTTGATTTAAAGATAAGTGGAAATAAAAACAGGAGTACAGATAAAATTATAGAATTGTATGATAAGGCAACCATCGATTTAGAGCAGAAAGATTATATCATTAACGGACTTAGAGAAGAAATTGAAACCTTAAAAGGAAACATTGTAAGTCTTAACGATCAATTAGAAAATAAAACTAAAAACACGAGTGATATTTTATATACCTCTGTAGCTAAAGATGCAAAGATTAAGTTTTCAGATTTAGAGTATTTCGGATATGCTAAGATGTTAGAATCTTCAGATTTTATTAAAGTTGATACCGTCTCTGTAGTGAGTCTTAAATGGAATGTCAAACTAAGTGATAGCTTAGTGGAAATTAGAGAAAGTGAGATGAAAGTATGGCTTAAGGATAAGTTGAAAGATCAACGAATTTTAATTTTGAAAGATTAATTACTCGTTTTCTTCAATATACATTTTACGTACTTTCTTGAATAATTCTGAGGAGTAAACAAAATCAGTTACAACTTCATTGTCTGTTTTAAAAATAGTTTCTTTTGAACCTTCCCATGCCTTGTGACCATCTTTCAAAAAGACTATTTTTTCACCAATTTCCATTACTGAGTTCATATCGTGTGAGTTAATCACTGTAGTGATGTTGTATTCGTCGGTAATTTCTTGAATGAGATTGTCAATTACAATTGCTGTTTTTGGATCTAAACCAGAATTGGGTTCGTCACAAAACAGATATTTTGGCTTATTTACTATGGCTCTTGCAATAGCTACACGCTTTTGCATACCACCTGAAGCTTCACTTGGCATTTTTTGATGCGCATTAGGAAGGTTTACCCTATTAAGAACAAAATTAACACGATCTTCCATTTCACTTTTACTTTGTTTAGTAAACATTCGTAATGGAAACATCACATTTTCAGCAATGGTCATGGAGTCAAATAACGCACTTCCTTGAAAAACCATTCCCATTTTAGCTCTTAAATTTCGTTTTTCATCATCACTTAATTCAGAATAAATATTGCCATCATAAGCGATACTTCCAGATTCTGGTGTGAATAAACCTAAAAGACATTTTAAAAAAACTGTTTTCCCCGAACCACTTTGTCCAATTACCAAACTAGTTTTGCCCTTTTCAAAAGTTGTACTTATACCTTTTAAAATATGAGCATCTCCAAACGATTTTTCAACATTTTTTACTTCTATCATTAGCTTAAAAGCATTTGGGTTAATATGTAATTTAATAGAATAATCATGACACTGGTCCATACAAATGAAGTTGTACTTGCTTTGCCAACTTCTAAAGCACCACCTTTCATATAATAACCATAAAATGAAGGAATCGTTGCTAGTAAAAATGCAAATACTATCGTTTTTATAAATGCATAAACAATATGAAAAGGAATAAAATCCGTTTGTACTCCAATAATATAATCTTCTAATGTACTAAACCCTCCATAAACACAAGCTGCCATTCCACCAATAACACCTAAAAACATAGCAATTGAAATCACAAAAGGATACAACATTAATGCTATGAATTTTGGAAAAACCAAATAGTTTAGTGCGTTGATTCCCATAACCTCTAATGCATCAATCTGTTCGGTTACACGCATCGTTCCTATACTTGAAGTGATGAAAGAGCCAACTTTTCCTGCCATGATTATGGAGATAAACGTTGGAGCAAATTCTAGAACTACAGATTGTCTAGTGGCAAAACCAACAAGATACTTGGGAATTAAAGGATTACTAATATTTAATGCAGTTTGTATAGTTACAACACCACCAACAAAAAATGAAATAAAAGCAACAATACCTAACGAACCGATAATTAGATCATCAATATCTTTCAAGATAAGTGTTCGCATAACTGACCATTTGGTTGGTTTACGAAACATTTCGGCAATCATTAAAAAATAGGTGCCAATATTGTGAAGGTATTGCATAGCGAAATTTGATTATGCTAAAGTAAAAAAACTAATCTTATTTAACCTTAATTTTAAACTCCGATGTTTTAAAATCTGTATTTTTGAAGATAGAAATACACGATTTATGTTAAAGTACATTTTTATATCTGTTAGTCTTTTTTTTCTAACCAACGCAATTCAATCTCAAAATGACAATCCAAAATTAGTAGTCGGAATTGTTGTTGATCAAATGCGATATGATTATCTCACTAGGTTTAATGATAAATATAGTGAAGGCGGATTTAAACGTATGATCAAAGAAGGCTTTAATTGTAAGAACAATCATTTTAATTATGTACCAACATACACTGGTCCAGGACACGCTTCAGTGTTTACTGGAACAACTCCTAAATATCATGGTGTAATAAGTAATAATTGGTACGATAAAACATCTAAGTCTACAGTGTACTGTGCTTCAGATAGTACAGTCACTTCTGTTGGAACTTTAAGTCGTTCAGGCCAAATGTCTCCACACCGCATGCTTACGACTACTTTTTCTGATGAAAATAGATTGTTTACTCAAATGAAAGGAAAAACGATTGGTATTGCTATTAAAGACAGAGGTGCAATCCTTCCAGCCGGACATACTGCAAATGCAGCTTATTGGTTTAAAGGTAAAGATGAAGGACATTTTATAACAAGTTCTTATTATATGGAAAGCTTGCCCAAATGGGTTTCTGATTTTAATGCTTCTAATAGTGCTGAATCTTATTTTAAAGTTTGGGATACATTTTATGATATTTCTACCTACACTGAAAGTGGAAGTGATATAAGTGATTTTGAAGGTGGATTTGATGGTAAAGAAACACCAACTTTTCCATATGACTTGAATGCACTTAAAGACGAAAACAGATATTTTGACATCTTAAAAGGAACACCTTTTGGGAATAGTTTAACAACAGATTTTGCAATAGCAGCTATTAAAGGAGAGCAACTTGGTCAGGATAATTATACAGATATTTTAACTGTAAGCTATTCTAGTACTGATTATGTTGGACATAACTTTGGTGTGAGCTCAAAGGAAATTCAAGATACTTACATTAGGCTAGATAAAGATTTAGAGCGCTTGTTTATTTACCTAGATAACACTGTGGGTATAGGTGATTATACAGTATTTTTAACCTCAGATCATGGCGCTGTTGAAATTCCTGCGTATTTAAAGAGCACCAAAATACCAGCAGGTTATTTTTATAATGATCGCAGAAAAGTGAAATTTCAAAAGTTCTTATTAGACACCTATGGAACGAATGAGGTTATTGAAAACATAAGTAATAATCAGATTTTTTTAAATAGAGCTAAATTGAAAGAATTAGGTTTGAGTATTTCCGAAGTGCAAGAGCAAATCGCAAATGAGCAAATTAATTATGATAATATTGCTAAAGTGTATACTGCATCAATAATGAATTCGACAAATTTTACAAATGGTATAGAAGCCTTACTTCAAAACGGGTTTAATCAAAAAAGATCAGGAGATATTATTTTGGTTAACGATATATCATATATTGCCTACAGAAAAACAGGAACAACTCATGGAAGTGGTTCAAACTATGATACACATGTGCCATTATTGTTTTTTGGCAAAGGCATTAAACATGGTGAAACCTATCAAAGAACTGTTATTCCAGATATTGCACCAACGATTTCTGCATTGCTAGGAATTAGCTTTCCTAATGCATCAACTGGTCAGCCTTTAGGATACATAATTGATTAATAGTGAAAAGAAGAACAATTTATCCCATAGTAGCCATAATTATTGTTTTATTGGTCGTTAGCTATGAATATTTTTTAGAGAATCAAGAAACTAATAAAGTTATTGAACAAGGTGCTGAGGTCAAACTTCAAACTAACGAATATTTTTTACCATCGAGTACAACAGGTCAAATTGTACATCATGAAAATTATTCGTTGTCTTACAATGAAACTCACGAACAAGCCGAATGGGTTGCTTATGAATTAAAAAAATCTCACTTATCTAATACTAATTTTAAAAGGCCTTATTTTGAAATTGATAAAGCTGTTAAAACTGGTGCTGCACATTGGCGAAATTATAAAAGATCTGGATATGATAGAGGTCACTTGTGTCCTGCTGGAGACAGGCGTTTTAGTAAAGAAGCACACGATGAAACATTTTTAACAAGTAATATCAGTCCTCAAGAGCATCAGTTTAATGCTGGAGTATGGAATACACTTGAGCAAAAAGTAAGGTATTGGGCTAGAAAATATGATGGTGTTTTTGTAATTACAGGAGGGGTTTTAAAGGGCAATATGAAAGCTATTGGAGATGAAGATGTGAGTGTGCCCAATCAGTTTTATAAAGTGTTAATTGATAATAATTCTGGAAAGACTAAGATGATTGCTTTTTTAATGCCACATAAAGATTCTAATCTACCACTTTATAAATTTGTAGTTGCTGTTGATGAAGTTGAAGCACTAACAGGAATTGATTTTTTTTCAGAATTAGATGATACTATAGAAAATAAACTGGAAGCCTCAAGTAGTTATAAAGGCTGGAGTTTTAATTAGATTTCAGTTTTTCAAAAATCCCATTCCATCTTAGTTTTCTAATAAACTTTCCTTCATCTTCAGAAACTATGTGTTTTATGTTAGAACGATTTGCTTTATAATAGCCTTTGAGATAATTATTAAAAACAGATAGACTCCGTTTTTTTAAGGCCATTTTTAATGCTGTAAGAATCGTTAAAGTTATTCCATAACGCATTTTATAAAAAGCTTCTCCTTGACTGTATTTTGAATTTTTATTATAGCTTAGTCCTGTGGGCTTTAAATGCTTCACATGAAGAGACTCGTCAGTTGTAATAGTCCAATTGTAATATTTAGCAAGTAACTCATCAACAGTGTCCCAGCCAATTGACTTTTTTAGTTTACCAATGTCTTCAAAACAAGTTTTTCTATAAGCCTTTAGAGCACCACGAATATGATCTTTACGAGTTAGATTTTCTAAAATCCAATCATCATTCTTTTTGATGTAGCAGAAACCAGCTGCCATTCCAAGGTTTTTATTGTTGTGAAAATGTTTCGCTAATTGTTCAAGATAGTTGTTTGGAAATATCAAATCTGCATCAAATTTACAGATAATATCATAGTCTTTATCCAGTGTTTCATAACCTTTATAAAATGCATTAATAATTTTAGCACCAGGAAGATGCTTATCAGATGAGTTGATATTGACAAGTGTTAAGAATTGGTATGAGTTTGTAAACTTTTGAATAATATTTTGGGTATTGTCTGTAGAATTATCATTAACGACTACTATACGTTTTGGTAAATGTGTTTGACTTACCAAGGACTCTAAAGTTAAGGCAATAGAATCTTCTTCGTTATGTGCAGGAATGATAATGTAAAAATTCAATATGTTTTAGTTTGAATTCAAAGTTACACTTTAGGAATATAAGATTATAAATTATCGCTTTTAATTCTTTCAGCATAGACAATATAATATCTGGGTGTAACTAAACGAAGTAATGGTCTGATGCCGATTTTTTTTGTTGGATTAGTCCATTTTTCTGACGCTATGATTTTCCATCCAGATTTTTCTAAAAGCCAATCAAACTGCCAATCTTCAAATTCATGATAATGTCTGTCTCTCATGTCAGTTTTACTTCTATAAGCAGAAGCAAACCATAATCTTAAAGGTATACTAGCTACAAGTTTTTCAGATGTAATAGATTGTAAAACTGTAAAAGGAGAGAGGAGGTGTTCAAAAATTTCGAAAGCAGTAATCACATCTGCTTTTGAGTTTGTTAGTTCAGACACGTCTATATCTAAATCTAGGCCTGATGTGTTTTTAACAGTATAGCCTTCAGTTTTTAGAATATCAGATAGTGGGTTTTTAACTCCTAAATCTAAAATTGTTTCTGAAGGATTTATATGTTGTTTTAAAAACTGAACCGTGTGTTTAAAACGTTTATTTGGAAAAGTGTTTTCGTACATCAGTCTGAAATCTTATCGTAAGAGGTTTTGATCCCTTTAATTAATGCAGAGCTAAAGCCTTGATGTTCCATTTCATTTAAACCAGTAATTGTACAACCCTTTGGTGTTGTGACTTTATCAATTTCAGCTTCTGGATGGTTGCCTTCTTTTAATAATAATTCACTGGCACCTTTAACAGTTTGCGTAGCGATTTGAGTTGCAGTTTTTGCGTCAAATCCAATTTCAATTCCGCCTTGTATCATGCCTCTTATAAAACGAAGCACATAAGCAATTCCACAGGCGCCTAAAACTGTTGCGGCATCCATAAGTTGTTCATCAATGCTAATTGTTTCTCCTAAAGCATTAAAAATTGAATGCACCATTTTTGAGTCTTCTTCGGAAGCGTTTTGTGATGCAATACAGGTCATAGATTCATTAACAGAAGCTGCTGTATTTGGCATAGCTCTAAATACACTTGGTGAAGATTGCACCGAATTATTAATAGCTTCAATTGAAAAATCACTGACCACAGAAATTAATACATGTGAATTTGTTATGTCTTTAGAAATTTCTTTTAATATGGACTCAACTTTATATGGTTTTACAGCAATTATGATGATTTCAGAATTCTTTACAGCATCAATATTATTTGATGTGATTTTGACACCTTTCTTTTTGAAGTCTGATAATAATTCAGTTTTATGTCGTGTGATTATAAGGTTTGAAGTCTTAAAGTTATCAGATATCAAACCAGAGGCAATTGCTTGTCCTAAGTTTCCACCACCAATAATTGCAATTTTTTTGTCCATTTTACTGTTTGTAAACAATGGCATTAATATTCATACCAGCACCAACACTAGCAAATAAAATCACATCGCCTTTATTGATTTCTTGATTTTCAAGTTGACCTTTTAAAATCATATCATACAATGTAGGAACGGTTGCTACACTGGAATTTCCAAGAGTGTTAATGGTCATTGGCATAATGCCTTCTGGCATTTGCATGTTATGAAGTTTGTAGAAACGTTTTACAATGGCTTCATCCATTTTTTCATTGGCTTGATGAATCAGTATTTTTTTGACATCTTGAATCCCATAGCCACTTTTTTCTAGACACGATTTCAAAGCTAAAGGGACATTAGTTAAAGCAAATTCATAGATCTTACGACCATACATTTTTATATATCGTCGTTGATCTGTTATTTCAGGATGGTTTGTTTCGCCAAAGTATATGAAATGCGCTTCATCAAAAGTGAAAGTTGCAGTGTCATGAGCTATAATACCACCATCTTCATTTGATTCTTCTACAATAACAGCTCCTGCACCATCACTATATATCATTGAGTCACGATCATGTTTGTCAACCACTCGTGATAAGGTTTCTGTGCCAATAACTAGGCAGCGTTTTGCTAAACCAGAAGCAATAAAAGATTTTGCTTGAATAACACCTTCAATCCATCCTGGACAGCCAAACAGTAAATCGTAACCAACACATTTTGGGTTTTTTATTTTTAGTAAATGTTTTACTCTCGAAGCTATACTAGGTACAGTGTCGCTTTGTTCTGCATCGTGTTTAACATCACCATAATTATGAGCAACAATGATATAATCTAAAGTTTCTTTATCGATTTTTGCATCAGCAATCGTTTTTTCTGCAGCGAAAAAAGCAATATCAGAATTTAATAAGTCAGGTTTTATATAACGTCTTTCTTGAATTCCAGTAATTGCTTTGAATTTATCAACGATAATTTCATTTGAACTATTTATCGAAGAACCATCTGCATTAAGAAACTCATGATTATAAAAATCTTCGTTCTTTTCAATACGACTAGGAATAAAACTTCCAGTTCCTGTGATTCTTATTGACATATATAATGGTTTTTGTTCAATTTACTAATGTACTCAATAAAATGATTACCTATATTTAATTTGTTCAAATATTACAGATTTTTAAAGAATTGACAAAAAAAATGGAATAGATTTAAAAATATACAAAAATACCCTTGATTTTTCAAGGGTATTTATTAAGATAATAATTTTTTTAGGCTTCCATATATTCTTCAATTGGAGCACAAGTACATATTAAGTTTCTGTCTCCATATGCATCGTTTACTCTACGTACGCTAGGCCAAAATTTATTATTTTTTACAAAATCTAAAGGAAATGCTGCTTGCTGTCTTGTATATGGTAGTAACCATTCGTCATCAGTAATCATACTCATCGTATGTGGTGCATTCTTCAATACATTGTTAGTGTCTTCTTTAGAAATATTATCAATTTCATGTCGGATTGAAATCATGGCATCACAAAAACGATCCATTTCTTGTTTGCTTTCGCTTTCTGTAGGTTCAATCATCATGGTTCCAGCTACAGGAAAGGACACAGTTGGCGCATGAAAACCATAATCCATTAAGCGTTTGGCGATATCTACAACTTCAATACCATTAGTTTTAAAAGGTCTGCAATCAATAATCATTTCATGTGCAGCTCTTCCAAGTTCTCCAGAATATAAGGTTTCAAAAGAACCTTCTAAGCGTTTCTTTATATAGTTTGCATTTAAAATTGCAATTTCAGTTGAGCGTTTTAAACCAGAGGCACCTAACATTTTTATGTAACCATAAGAAATAATACATGCTAATGAAGATCCAAAAGGTGCAGCAGAAATTGCAGAGATTGCTTTGTCTCCTCCAGTTTTTACTAATGGATTACCAGGTAAAAAAGGAACCAGTTGTTTTGCAACACAAATTGGTCCAACACCTGGTCCACCACCTCCATGAGGAATGGCAAATGTTTTATGTAAATTAAGATGACAAACATCAGCACCTATGTTTCCAGGATTGGTTAAACCTACTTGTGCATTCATATTAGCACCATCCATATAAACTTGGCCACCATTATCATGAATAATTTGCGTGATGTCTTTTATCGAAGCTTCATAAACGCCATGAGTAGAAGGATAAGTTACCATTAATGCAGCAAGATTATCTTTATGTAACTCCGCTTTTTCTTTTAGATCATCAACATCAATATTACCTTCTTCTGTAGATTTAGTCACCACTACTTTCATTCCAGCCATCACTGCACTAGCTGGATTGGTTCCATGAGCAGATGATGGAATAAGGCAAATGTTTCTATGCTGGTCTCCTCTAGATTCATGATATGCTCTAATCACCATTAATCCTGCAAATTCACCCTGAGCTCCAGAATTTGGTTGTAATGATGTGCCTGCAAATCCTGTGATTTCTGTAAGTTGGTCTTCTAATTCTTTTAAAACTATTTGATAGCCTTTAGTTTGTTTTAAAGGAGCGAATGGATGAATTTTACCCCATTTAAACCAGCTTAATGGAAGCATTTCTGAAGCTGCATTAAGCTTCATAGTACAAGATCCTAGGGATATCATAGAATGATTTAATGCCAAATCTTTACGTTCTAAAGATTTGATATAACGCATTAATTCTGTTTCAGAATGATGTGAATTAAATACAGGTTCTTTTAAAAACGCTGACTGACGCTTAAGTTCACCAATAATATTATTCTCTCGAGGTACGTTTTTTATCCTAATTGATTCTTTCTTGACAGTTTTTGCAAAAACAGAAACAATTTTATTTAATTCTTCTAAAGTTGTTGGTTCATTTATTGAAATAACAACTTCATTATCATTCGGATAATGGAAGTTCATTTTTTTGTTTTCAGCTTTGGTTTTTATTGCTTTTGCATCAGCTTTGATATGAAGTGTGTCAAAGAACACACTATTTTTTTGTTTAAAACCTAAAGATTGAAGTGCATTAGAGAGTGCAACTGTTTTATTATGTATATCGTTGGCTATAAACTCCAATCCTTTTGGGCCATGATATACGGCATACATACCTGCCATAACAGCAAGTAATACTTGAGCTGTGCAAATATTTGAAGTGGCTTTGTCTCGTTTGATATGTTGTTCACGAGTTTGTAAAGCCATGCGAAGTGCTCTATTTTCGTTGGCATCTTTAGTAACACCAATAATGCGACCAGGAATGTCTCTTTTGTAAGCTACTTTGGTGGCAAAATATGCTGCATGTGGACCTCCGTAACCCATTGGAATTCCAAAACGCTGAGTAGTCCCAACAACAACATCAGCACCAAATTTCCCTGGAGCTTCAAGTTTAACTAAACTCATAATGTCTGCCGCAACAGCAACTTTAATCCGAGATGCATTCGCCTTTTCGATAAATGATTTTATATCAGTAACTTGTCCGTACTTTCCAGGATATTGTAAAATAGCTGCAAAATAATCTTCAGAAAAATCAAAATCTTCTTCTTTTCCTATTACTAATTCAATACCAATTGGAGTTGCTCTGGTTTGCAATAAAGATAATGTTTGAGGAAGAATATTTTCAGACACGAAGAATTTACAAATCCCTGCTTTTCTTTGGTCTCTTTCTCTTACTGCAAATAACAAACTCATAGCTTCAGCAGCTGCAGTACTTTCATCTAAAAGAGATGCATTTGCAATTTCCATTCCGGTAAGATCAGTAACCATCGTTTGAAAATTCAATAGAGCCTCTAAGCGTCCTTGAGCAATTTCTGCTTGGTAAGGAGTGTAAGCTGTATACCAACCTGGATTTTCTAGAATATTACGTTGAATAACTGCAGGCATAATCGTTGGATGATAGCCTAAACCTATGAATGTTTTGAACACTTTATTCTTTTTGGAAAGACTATAGATATGTAACAGGTATTCTTGTTCACTCATCTGTTTATCAAGATTTAAATCTGATGTTAATCGAATGCCATCAGGAATAGTTTCATGGATTAATTGTTCCATAGAATCCGCTCCAATTGTTTGTAACATTTGTTGTTGATCCGCTTCTCTCGGACCAATGTGACGAAGTGAAAAATCTGCTGTATTCATTAATGATATTTGAGTTGAGTTTTATTTTTGCAAAATTAAGGAATTATTGACCTTAAATTGTTAACGAAAATGAAACTTTTCAACCATTTGAATTGGTTATTAACAGTTTGCCTATTTTTGTGACATGCGTGCTTTAAAAACAGTATTCGATTTTTATATCAATAGTAGTATTCATGTAGCTTTAGCTGTCGTTGCTTTATCTTGGGTTACCTGTTTAGAGTTTGGTGTATTTTTTGATATAAACATGGCTTGTTTTATAGGTTTAGCTTCTATAACTGGATATAATTTTGTGAAGTATTTTGGATTGGCTAAGTTTCATCATAGGAGCTTATCAAATGCTTTAAAAACTATTCAAATATTTTCAATGTTTTGCTTTATAGTTATGTGCTATTTTTTGCAGAATTTAAACAGAGCAAGCTTAATTGCTATAGGAATATTTGGAATGATCACCTTTTTATATGCCATTCCTCTATTGCCTAATCGGTTTTTTGTGGATACAAAGCAAAAGCTAAGAAGTGTAAGTGGACTTAAAATTTATATCATTGCATTAGTTTGGTCAGGAGTGACAATACTTCTACCTGTTATTAATAGTGCTTATGATTTACATGGTGATGTAATTTTAAGTTCAGTGCAACGATTTATTTTTGTAATTGTTCTTATGCTCCCTTTTGAAATTAGAGATTTAAATTATGACAGTTTGAAATTAGCTACAATTCCTCAGAGGATAGGTGTTAAGCGAACTAAAACAATCGGTCTTATATTATCGTCAGTATTGATTGTTTTAGAATTTTTTAAGGATGATATTAACCAAAGTCATCTTTTAACTTTGATTCTAATTGTTTTAGTAATTGTTCTTTTTTTGATGAATGCAGAGAAACATCAAGGGAAGTATTATAGTTCGTTTTGGGTGGAAAGTTTACCTATGTGGTGGCTTGTTTTATTACTGATGCTTAGCTAATTCCTTTTCAAAAGCAGATTTTAAACCCTCTTTAGATGAGGTATCCATTTTAATAGGGTCTTTAGACACTAAATTAGTTAATCTAGTATTCTTTTTGGTGTACTTTCTACAAGCGTTACAATAAATTAAATGAATATTTAATTTGATTTTTTCCCATAATGTTGCCTCCTTGTATTGTGTTTTATCACAAACATGATTTGCTTCTTGACATGGTATGAAAATTTTGTTACTCATAAGTTTAAAACCAGTTTTTCTCAAGGCAACTAGCCATTGCTACTCGAGCTCTGTGAATAATTACCCATAGGTTAGACGCAGTAATGTCTAATTCATTACATATGGCTTCAGTTTCGTAATTTAAAATTGTTTTCATCTCAAAAACCTGAGCTTGTTTTTCTGGTAATTTGTCTAAGCAATTATTGATTGCAAGTCCTAGTTCGTTATTTTCAATACTATCTTCCGCAGTTTTATCATAAGGGTCAGCCACGCGTTCTTCCAGCCAATCACCTTCGTTTTCATCAGTGTTGTAAGTCATTCTAACTTCAGCTTTGCCTTTTTTAGAATTTATCTTACGATAGTAATCTATAATTTTTCGTTTTAAAATTGAAATGAGCCACGTACGTTCACTAGCCTCTCCTTTAAAATTTTTCATAGATTTTAAGCCAGCCATAAACGTGTCTTGTACTAAATCTTTTGCGATTTCTCTATCATTAACACGTGTGATGGTGTAATTAAATAGGTAATCGGAATATAGACTTATCCACTGATTTGGATCAATAATGTGCTTAGGCATTCTTTTTCTGACAATTTTCAGTTCAAAAATAAACTAAAATTATGATAAATCTAAATTCAATGATTTTTGATACTAATAATTATTTGGTTGCAGAAATGAGATAGTATCCAAAACTTTTTATGTGTAATCCAGATAATAAAGCATAAAATGATCCCTTTAGATTATGTAAACTTTCTCTTTTTAAAGATTTTGTTTTCCATAGTTTCTTTAGTGTAAAGCCTATGATAGCAAAAGGAACATGGAATACTGATGGCGCAACTCTAAATGAAATATCTTCTATTCTAATATTTTGAAATCCAAGATCTTCAAGCTCTTGTTTATAGTTGTCAATTTGCTCTAATTTATCTAAACTCCAATGATTGCATAATTGTTTGTATGCGTATTTGCTTCCTGGATACAATTGTGAGACTTCCTTTTTTAGTAATGCATCAGCAATGACTAATCTTCCATTAGGTTTTAAAATTCTATAAGCTTCTTGTATGGATTTTTTATCATGACCTGAATGGCAAAAGCTTTCTATAGCGATTGCACTGTCAAATGTATTAGATTGAAATGATGTATTATTATAATTCTCTTTAATAATGATGCCATTTTTTCCTTCAAGTAATTCGTTTCCATGTTTTAATTGAAACTCTGAAAGCGTGACACCATATGCAATTAAATTTTTAAAATGAGTTAAAGCATATCTCATTGTTGCTCCCATGCCACAACCTAAATCAACCAGTCGATGCTTTTTTGAATTGATTTTTAAGCGTTTCATTACTTGATTATTCATTTCATTGAGCATAGTGTCTCTTTTAAAGATATTAGTTTTAAAAAGTTTATAATAGCCAAAATGCATATTAAAATCGTTACTCCAAAATTTGTAATCTTCTGTAGCTTCATCGTAAAATTCAATGATGTCAATAGTGTTCTTTTCTAATTTTTGATTCAGAGGAAGTGTTCGTGTTTTCATAATCAAATAATATTAAAGGTTAAATTTTGGTAATTTCCAATTAATGGATTTATGTGCTATTGCAGTTGATTTTAAATTGTTTTCTTGAGTTTTTACTTCAGAAATTAAATTCAGTTTGTAAAGCAAGTAAACTAAAATCCATCCAAAATCTATTTCATACCATTTCATTGAGAATTTTGCTGATGTTGGATGGGAGTGGTGATTATTATGGAATCCTTCACCAAAAGATATAAGACCTAAGAATACATCATTGAAGCCACTTTCATCTGCATTTTTAATTTTATATCTTGAATAACCATATTTGTGTGAAGCATAACCAATATACCAATGCCCTAAAATTATGATAGTGGTTCTCAAACATGTTGCAACTAACATACTATTAAATCCAAAAAAAATGTACATTAATATCATAAAAATGAAGTAGTTTATAAACCAAGTTTTATGTAGCCATAAAATCATTGGATCATTTAAATCTTCTTTTGGAATATTATAGCAATCTTCCTTTTTAGGAATAAACATTAAATGTAGATTCCACCAATAGTCTGTTATTAAAGAATGTTTATATTGAAAATATGTCGGACAATCAGTTCGGTTTTGCCAATAATCTCTATAATAATGTTGTTTCAACCAACTTAAAGGACTACCTAATCCAGATATTGTAAATGCTAGTAAGCTGAAGTTTTTAAAATACTTAGATGTTTTATAAGATTTATGAATTATTCCGCGATGCAAACCAACAGAATGTCCGATTCCTATTGATAAGAAGAGTAATATTATATTTATTAAAATATCTTTAATTTCAATTAAAGAAAAGTCAATAAGGAATATTGGGAAAACCATAAGGTATAGCCATAGGCATTTTTTCCATGAAACCTTAATAGTTCCAGTACGAGTTTTTAATTTATTCTTCATGATTTTATAGTTATTAAACTTTCAGAAAATATTGAAAGTATGATTTAAATTTTTTTATTTTATGAGTTTGAGTAAAGATTTTGTAATCCAGTTCTGCTTTTGATTGACTAGTTTATTAATCATCGTATCTGCATTTAGTGTTAAGTCATGTAATGCTTTTGTTTGTTTAATAAGTTCTTTTGTTTTTTCTGTGCCATCATCTTTTATTGAAGAGACGTCATCTAATACTTTTATAACAGGTTGAATTTCTCTACGACTTCGTTCCTTAGCAATAATTCTTGTGAGCTCTTGTACATCTTTTTCTGTAGTAAAATATTCTTTACGTTCTCCTGGTATTAGTTCTTTAGTTACAATTCCCCAATCCATCAACTGACGTAAATTCATGCTGGTATTCCCACGAGAAATCTTAAGTTCATCCATAATATCTTCCATAGATAACGGCTTAATTGAGATGAAAAGCAGTGCCTGAATTTGAGCCATAGCTTTGTTGATTCCCCAAAGCGAGCCTAAACTTCCCCAAGTACTTACAAATTTTATTTTAGCGTCTTCGTAATTCATAATTGCTAATTAAAGTACAAATATATGGAATTTTTTAAACTTTCAATAATTATTGAAAGTTTATTTGGTTTAATGCTTTTCTTTCTAGAATATTAGTTAATTAATCCTGCACGTTTTAATAAAGCTTCAGGTCTTGGTGCTTTTCCTCTAAAACGTTTATACAATGTCATTGGATCTTCTATTCCTCCTTGAGATAGTACATGATTTTTGAATTTTTCAGCGACATCTTTATTAAAAATACCTTCTTCTAAAAAGTATTCAAAAGCATCTGCATCTAGTACTTCTGCCCATTTGTAGCTATAATATCCAGAACTATAACCACCTTGAAATATATGAGAAAATGCTGTACTCATACAGTTTTCTGGAACATCAGGATATAATTTTGTGTTTTTAAAGGCATCATTTTCATGTGCTTTAACTGAAGTGATTGCACTTGGATTTTTATTGTGCCAACTCATATCCAATAATCCAAAGCTAATTTGTCTTAATGTTTGCATGCCTTCATGAAATGCAGCAGACGCTTTAATTTTTTTAATTAATTCCATAGGAATTACTTCTCCTGTTTCATAATGTGTGGCAAACAATTCTAAAGCTTCTTTTTCATAGCACCAATTTTCTAATACTTGGCTAGGTAATTCAACAAAGTCCCAAAATACACTTGTGCCAGAAAGACTAGGATAAGTTGTATTGGCTAAAATGCCATGAAGCGCGTGTCCGAATTCATGAAATAGCGTTGTAACTTCATTGAACGTTAGGAGAGAGGGTTTGCTTTTTGTTGGTTTAGTGAAATTACAAACATTAGAAATATGAGGTCTACTATTTTCACCATTTTTAATGTATTGTGATTTGTAAACGGTCATCCATGCACCATTTCGCTTTCCTGGTCGAGGAAAAAAATCTGCATAAAAAATAGAGACCAAATTACCATTTAAATCTGTCACCTTGTAAGTTAATACATCTTCATGGTATTTGTCTATGTTGTCAATTTCTTCAAATTTTAAATCGTATAATCGTTCAGCAATTGTAAATACACCGTCGATTACATTTTCTAATTTAAAATAGGGTTTAAGTTGTTCGTCATCTAAGCTATATAGTTTTTGTTTCAGCTTTTCAGAGTAATAAGAACCATCCCATTTTTGTAATGTTTCAATTCCGTCTAACTCTTTAGCAAATGCTTCAAGATTTTTAAATTCAATTATAGCAGCTGGTTTAGCTTTCTCTAACAGTTCATTTAAAAAATCTATAACTGTTTCCGGAGTTTTGGCCATTCGTTGCTCTAGTACAAAATGCGAATGGGTCTTGTAACCTAAAAGTTTAGCACGTTCATGCCTTAGTTTAGCAATCTGTAACACATTATTTTGGTTGTCAAATTCGTTGCCTTTAAATGCTTTTGCTCCTGCAGCAATTGCTAATGTTTTTCTTAGTTCGCGATTATCAGCATAGGTCATAAACGGAATATAGCTTGGATAATCTAAGGTGATCACCCAACCTTCTTTACCTTTAGCTTCAGCGAGTTGTTGCGCTGCTTCTTTTGCGCCACCTGGTAATCCAGATAAATCTTCTTCATTAGTTAAATGCATTTCGAATGCATTCGTTTCAGCTAATACATTTTCACCAAATTTGAGTTTTAACTGACTTAATTTTTTATCAATATCTCGAAGTTGTATTTTCTTGACTTCAGGTAAATTGGCTCCATTTCTAGAAAAACCTTTATATTTTTTATCTAAAAGTGTTTCTTGTTCTGTTGTAAGATTGAGATTGTCTTTATTTTCATAAACCGTTTTAACACGCTTGAATAAGTCTTCATTTAAAGTAATATCATTACTAAATTCTGAAAGTAATGGTGAGACTTCTTGAGCGATCTTTTGAATGGTATCATTCGTTTCAGCACTATTCAAATTAAAGAAAATACTTGAAATTCGATCTAGTTGCTCTCCAGAGAAATCTAAGGCTTCAACAGTATTTTCAAAAGTTGGACTTTCTGAATTATTTGAAATGATATCAATTTCTGCTTTAGCGTCTTTTATTGCTTTTTTGAATGCAGGTAAAAAATCGTCATCTTTTATTTTTGAAAAAGGTGCAGTTTGATATGGTGTGTCAAAAGATGTATTTAAAATGGTCATTTAGTTTTACGAATTTGTGGTATAAACACTTGTTTAGTAGTAATTATCTTGCGAAATCGCAAATTGTGAATTACTTTGTTCATTAAATATCATAACTTTTTGAAAATATGATAAAATATATTATAGTTTTGTCATTATTATTTTAAAAGGAGTTAACCAACTCTATACAAATAATTGATTAATAGCTCAAAAACCTCGTTTACAAGCGAGGTTTTTTATTTTAAATCTTTTGATGATTTAATTACTTTCATTTTTAAACTTTCTTTGTAGTTCAGAATTGTATTTTGCACTGTTTGACTCGTTGCTCCTATAATTTGTGCAGCAAGAATACCAGCATTTTTAGCACCATTCAGTGCCACAGTTGCAACTGGGACACCTCCAGGCATTTGCAGGATAGATAACACTGAGTCCCAACCATCTATTGAATTACTGCTTTTTACAGGAACACCAATAACTGGTAATGGTGATAATGAAGCTACCATTCCTGGTAGGTGAGCTGCTCCTCCAGCACCAGCAATAATAACATTGATGCCTCGAGAGTGTGCATTTTTACTGAATTCGAATAATTTTTCTGGTGTTCTATGTGCCGAAACAATATCAACCTCAACCTCAATATTGAATTCTTTTAAGATGTCAATTGCGTCTTGCATTACTGGCAAATCACTTTTGCTTCCCATTATAATTGCTACTTTTTGCATAGGCTTGTATGTGTTTAGTAAGTGATGCTATTCACTTATCACTTTTATGGTTTTTTTTACTTGTTCTGCAACTTGTCTTGCAATACTTAAATCTTCATTAACTATGGTGACGTGTCCCATTTTACGGAAAGGTCGCGTTTGTTTTTTTCCATAGATATGAGGTGTAACACCTTCAAGTGTCATAATATCTTCTATGTTTTTATAAATGACGTTGCCTGTATAGCCTTCAGCACCTACAAGATTCACCATAATACCACCGACTTTACTATCAGTTTTACCTAATGGTAAATTTAATATGGCACGAACGTGTTGTTCAAATTGAGACGTGTAACTTGCTTCAATAGTCTGGTGGCCAGAATTATGTGGTCTTGGAGCTACTTCATTAACTAAAATCTGGTCATCTTCGGTTTGAAACATTTCAACAGCCAATAAACCAACATGATTATATGCTTTTGAAACTTGTAGCGCTATATTGGTAGCTTTTGTTGCAATTGAATTATCAATTCTAGCGGGACAAATCACATATTCAACTTGATTGGCTTCGGGATGAAACTCCATTTCTACAACAGGGTATATTTCAGTATCGCCAGTTTCATTCCTAGCAACTATTACAGCCAATTCATTTTTAAAAGGAATTAAATTTTCTGTAATACATTCACCTTTAGGTAAGTTATTTAAGTCTGAGAGTTGTCTTACTACTTTTACACCATTTCCATCGTATCCAAATTGAGCAGCTTTCCAAACAAATGGAAAATCTATAGCCTCATTTTCTAAAGCATCTTCAACTTCTGATAAGTAAGCAAATCTCGTAAAATCTGCTGTCGGAATCTGATGGTCTCTGTAAAATAATTTTTGGGTTGCTTTATTTTGAATGGTTCGTAATGTTTTTGATGACGGATAAACTTTTTTTCCTTCTTTTTCTAGAGCTTCAAGTGCATCAACATTAACATTTTCAATTTCAAAAGTAATCACATCAACATCTTTTCCAAAATTGTAAACATCTTCATAGTTCATCAAGTCACCTTTTACAAAAGTGTTACAAGCTATTTTACAAGGCGCTTCATCGCTAGAATCCATGACGTGTGTTGTGATATCAAATTTTCTTGTTGTATAAAGCATCATTTTGCCCAATTGTCCACCACCAAGAATGCCGAGTTTAAAATTTGAAGAAAAGTAGTTCATCAATTTTAGTTGTTTCCGAAAAATAAAACAGAATTTTTTCGAGTTTAAAAATCATTTTCGTTTTACAAAAATACACTAAAAATGGAAGAAAATTAGAAAATCATAAATTGAAAATCGTCAATCGAAAATCAAATGTTTATCTTTGCTTTTTCAAATTTAAAAACAAGTGATTAAGCTTAACGATTTATACTTTAAACCTTTTATTTCTGAAGCTGAAATAGATGCAGCTGTTCAGAAAATGGTTGATCATATTGCAAAAGACCTTCAAGATGAAGTTCCAGTATTTGTTGGGATTTTGAACGGTTCTTTTATGTTTGTAAGTGATTTTGTAAAAAAGTATCCGAAACCTTGTGAAGTTACCTTTATAAAGTTAGCATCTTATGAAGGTATAAAGTCTTCAGAAGATATCCAACGACTAATTGGTTTAACTCAAGATTTATCAGGCAGGAAAGTGGTTATTCTTGAAGATATCATAGATTCTGGGAATACACTTTCTGAAGTGCATCGCATTTTTGAAAATGAAAACGTAGATGAGCTAAAAATAGCTACTCTATTCTATAAGCCTGAAGCATATAAGAAAGATTTTAAATTACATTACGTAGGACTTGAAATACCAAATAAATTCATAGTCGGTTATGGATTAGACTATAACGGATTAGGTCGAGACTTACCAGAAATATATCAATTAAAAACAACACAACACATGACTAATTTAGTGCTATTTGGACCTCCAGGTGCAGGTAAAGGAACGCAAGCAGAATTTTTAAAAGACAAGTACAATCTCGTTCATATTTCTACAGGAGATGTGTTTCGATTCAATATAAAAAATGAAACCGCTTTAGGGATGCTAGCTAAGTCTTTTATGGATAAAGGAGAGTTAGTTCCAGATCAAGTTACTATTGATATGCTTAATGCTGAAGTTGAAAAGAACGCTGATGCAAATGGTTTTATATTTGATGGTTTTCCAAGAACTAATGCACAAGCTGAAGCGCTTGATAAACTGATGAGTGATAAAGATTCACAAATTAATGCAATGATTGCTCTAGAAGTTGATGATGAAGTACTAATTGGTCGCTTATTAGAGCGAGGTAAAACAAGTGGACGAAAAGATGATGCAGATGAATCAATTATTAGAAATAGAATTACTGAATACTATAAGAAAACAGCGATTTTGAAAGATTATTATTCGGCTCAGGATAAGTATTTTGGAGTTGATGGTGTTGGTAGTATTAATGAGATTACAGAACGCTTGAATGCTGTAATTGATAAATTATAACCAGACTTAATCAGGTAAACGATTATAGATAACAACTGTTAACATGACTGAAGGTTTTAAATTAGAAGGAGAACAGCCAGTGGCTGTTAGGTAGTTTTCTAGCTGAAGTTGAAATGAATAGATTATTATGACTGAAGGTAACTTCGTTGACTACGTAAAAGTGCATGTATCTTCTGGGAAAGGTGGACAAGGCTCTTCTCATTTGCATCGTGAAAAATATATAGAAAAAGGTGGTCCTGATGGAGGTGATGGAGGACGAGGAGGTCATATCATTATTCGAGGTAATGAAAACCTATGGACATTACTTCACCTTAAATTCAAACGTCACGCAAGAGCTGGACATGGATCTCATGGAAGTAAGAGTAGAAGTACTGGAGCCGATGGTGAAGATGTATATCTAGATGTGCCACTTGGTACAGTAATAAAAGATACAGAAACAGACGAAGTGCTTTTTGAAATTACAGATGCTAATGAAGAGCAAATTGTTGCCAAAGGAGGACGAGGAGGCTTAGGGAATTGGCATTTTAAGAGTTCTACCAATCAAACACCACGCTACGCTCAACCTGGTGAAGATTTAGAAGAAAAGCATATTACTTTAGAGCTAAAAGTTTTAGCCGACGTTGGTTTGGTTGGTTTTCCAAATGCTGGAAAATCGACTTTATTGTCTGTTGTGAGTGCTGCCAAGCCTAAAATTGCAGATTATGAGTTTACAACTCTAAAGCCTAATTTAGGTATTGTTCAATATCGCGATTATCAAACTTTTGTGATGGCAGACATTCCTGGTATTATTGAAGGTGCAGCTGAAGGTAAAGGTCTTGGTCATTATTTTTTACGTCATATAGAGCGTAATTCTATTTTGCTATTTTTGATTCCAGCAGATGCAGATGATATTAGAAAGCAATATGATATTCTTTTGGATGAATTAAAACGATACAATCCTGAAATGTTAGATAAGGAACGTATGATTGCCATTTCTAAAAGTGATATGCTAGACGAAGAATTACAGTCAGAGCTCAAGCAAGAGTTAGATGATTCTCTTCCAATTGATTATATGTTCATCTCATCAGTTGCTCAAAAGGGTATTACACAGTTAAAAGATAAGTTGTGGAAGCTTTTGAATGATTGATTTATTTATGAATGTTTTCATACTTACATGTATATTTGATTTTTGTAATTAGCCAACAAAATGAGAAATAAGATAAAAAGCATTGTTGAAATTAATGATAATAAGCTAAGTCGTTATTTTGCATTTTTTATTCAAGCATTAATTTTAATTTCTATTGTCACGTTTTCAGTAGAAACCATTCCAAACCTTAAACCGCAAACGAAAACAATACTCTTTGCTATTGAAATTTTTAGTGTGAGTGTTTTTACTATCGAATATTTATTAAGAATTTATGTAGCAGATAGTAAGCCAAAATTTGTCTTTAGTTTTTTTGGTATTATTGATTTATTAGCCATTCTCCCATTTTATCTATCTTTCGGAATTGATTTACGTTCATTGAGAGCGTTACGTTTTTTAAGATTGTTCAGAATTTTAAAATTGGTACGTTATAATAAAGCAATGAACCATTTCACAAGAGCCATAAAAACAGCTAAAGAGGAGATTTTACTATTTGTATTTATCACACTTATACTTATATACTTTTCAGCAGTAGGAATTTATTATTTTGAAAATGAAGCACAGCCTGAACATTTTACCTCAATTTTTGATAGTTTATGGTGGGCGATAATTACCTTAACTACAGTGGGATATGGAGATGTGTATCCAATTACAGTTGGAGGAAAAGTGTTTACATTTTTTATATTAATGATTGGTTTAGGTATTGTAGCCATTCCTACCGGTATTATTTCTTCAGCATTAACCAAGTCTATTGATAAGAAAGAAACGGAATAATTTTTGTTACCTTTAAAACAAAAAGCATGAAATATATTTCTTTCCTATTACTACTAATCTTCCTAGGATCTTGTGCACCAGTTCGTGTTAATTATGATTACGAAAAAACCACAGATTTTAAAGTTTATAAAACATATAATTATTATGCTAATTTAGATACTGGACTTAGTGAATTAGATAATAAAAGATTATTAGACGCTCTTGACGATGCCATGGAAATTAATGGTTATACTCTATCTGAAACACCAGATTTTTTTATTGATATTAATAGTAGTGAATACCAAGAGGCTCCACGAAATAATGTTGGAGTAGGTGTAGGTGGTACAGGTGGAAATATTGGAGGTGGTATCTCTATTGGAATACCAGTTGGTCAAAACAAACTGAACAGACAAATCGTTTTTGAGTTTGTTGATGAAAATAAAAATGGTCTTTTTTGGCAAGCAACATCAGAATCGAGCTATAGTCCTAATGCTTCTCCTCAAAAACGTGAAGCTTTATTTGTAGCTATTGTCACCAAAGTTTTAGAGGGCTTTCCTCCTAAAAAGAAATAGATTCGTTTTGCGTTAATCTCCTGTTAATGACAATATAAAATGGTTTGTAAAGTTCTACTTTTAGTAATAATAAAAAACTACAACCATGAAAAACCTATCATTATTGCTTCTGCTATTTACATTTAGTGGAACACTTATTTCACAGAATACTATTAAAGTTCCTAAAGGATATTCAAACGATATTGGTCAAATGATATCTATGTTAGATAATTTGAAATCTCGAGTTGAGAGAAATGTTTCTAATTTAGATCAAGAAGGAACAGACTTTCTTCTTGATGAAAATGCAAATAGTCCTGGCGCTATTATTTATCACCTTGCAGCAACGGAAGCGTATTATCAAGTCTATACATTTGAAGGTAGAGGCTTTAATAAAGAGGAAGCCGAAAAATGGGATACAGCATTGAATTTAGGTGAAAAAGCTCGTAAAGAATTTAAGGGGAAACCACTGTCATTTTATTTAGATTTATATGATGAGGTTCGAAAAAAAACAAAAGCATTATTAAAAACAAAAGATGATAAATGGTTCAAGAAAATAAATGGTAATATGAGTAATCATTGGGCTTGGTTTCATGTCATGGAGCATCAAGCAAATCATATGGGGCAACTAGCACTCATAACGAAGCGCATTAAATAAAAAAAACCTGCAAGATTTTGTCTTACAGGTTATTTATTTGTCAAGTAATAATTAGTTCACTTGTAATTTTAGAATGCGTCCATTTCGTTTTCGTTCTCCAAGTAAGAAAACGGATTGGTTATTAATATTAATAACACCATCATTTACTTTATAATATACTTTTGATTCCTTATCATCAATAAGTTTTTTGTAATCAAAATTTCCATCACCATCTATCGAAATAACATAGAGGTTAGATTTCTTAGATGATGTTTGTTTAAATGCAATTCTATCAGCACTTATTTTCTTTACATTGTCTGAACAGTTAATAAAAAAGTGCGTAGATTCTTCAATAGGTAAACTTGTGTAAGAGCTGTTAACAGTTCCTACTTGAGCTTTATTAATGTTTCTAGCCCATTTTATATTGCCATCTGCATCTAATCGCATCGCCATAATGTCATTATAGTGGTAAATAGTTCTTGTATTCCAATTTCCGTTAGCATCTGTATAAGAATGTGTAGTAATATAGAATTCTTCAGCATTGACCACAATGTCATTATTGCCCATTAAATACACGCCTTTGAAATCAACATTATTAATGCCTTTTTCTTTTTTTCGTTTCTTTTTACCTTCTCTATTTCCATATTTATCATTCATAAATTCATCAGAGAAATTATTGAATTTATTAAAATTAGTCTCTAAATTTTCAGGGTTTATATCGTACATACAAACTCCGTTCAATCTGTATTCTTCTTTTTTTCCATAGAAACCAACACATACTAAACGGTCTTTGTTTTTTAGAAGATGTAACGATTCTATATAGTGTTCTTGACTTTTAAAACTAGTCACTTGCTCACCATCTGCATTAATTTTATTTAATTCAAAATGGTAATTAATCTTACCCCCTTTTTTAGAAGTTTTTTTCCGTTTTCATAGGCTTTACCTAAAAAGTAGATGGTTCCATCTTCACCATCAACTTCAAAACTATTATATTCAAATAGCTTGTCTTTGATATCTTTTACAATAAGTTTTTCATAAACCGATTCGAAATTGTCATTAAAAACAAACACTTTATGTGTTTCTTGATTTTTGTTTTTAAAATCAAAATTTATGGCAAAGAATTTTTTATTTGCTGAAAAGATAACTTCACCTAGATGATTTCCGTCGGCTTGATTAAAACCATTGCCGAAAATGAATGGGAAAATACCAATACCAAAATACTTTTTCACATTGTCCTCTGAAAAATCAAGTAAGGATTTAGTTGAAAAATTTAAATCACTCATGTTTGCTGAGGTGATACTAAATCCAATTTTATTTTCTTTTTTTAAATTTTCTTGTTCAATTAGATGAATGGTATTTCCTTTTAGAAAGGCATTTTTAATAACTTTATTTTTTACTTCATAATCTAACTCTTTTACAAGCTTTAGATTGGAATCAAAACATTGAATGTAATAACCTTTTATTTTAAAGCCCATACCAGAACGATAAGCTCTAATGGTAACAATGCCGCCATCGTCGGATTCAAGACTAAAACTTAAGTAAGAGTTTTTCTTTTTGTCTTTAAAGATTTCACTTTTTTTGATTGAGAAATCTTGTGCGAAAGACGCGCTTGCAAAAATTAACAAGCAAATAGTTAGGAGTTTTTTCATTTTGATTAGTTTAGAAAAGCAAAGTAATAATTTATTAAGATTTGAGTGTATTAAATATGACTATTTTATATCAATTCTAACCCCTTGACTATGACTGCTAAACTCTGGAGCATACATGCTTTGAATGGTCGTGATTCCATTACTCATGTTTCCAGCATTAGTGACTCTAAGATCATATTCAAATACATAACCACCTTTAGGGAGATAATCAAAAAAGAAATTTGTTGATGCATCTTTTGTGCTTTCATAATACCCTAATCCATCTTGCCATTTGTATTGCGATAACACATTTATAGGCTCTAATCCAGATGCTCGCATATCTTTCATATGAATAAATTCCATATTACGATCACTTTCTAATTCAATACGTACACGTACTAAATCACCAATTTTTAAATCTGTTTCTGAAGTGATTTCTGTAATTTGTTCTCCTAAATCTGTGTTAGTTTTTTTGAATAATTTTTTAATCAATTTTAATGGTGTTTCAGCTGAAGTAATCTTATCTAAGTCTTCAAAATATTGCCAATATAAACTTCCCCAAGCGATGCCTTCTCCTTTTTTGTTGAGTTCAACAGATGCCATTGCAGGATTGATATCTTCAGAAGACCAAGTCGTTTTATAATATCCTGTACCAGCTTCGAGTTCTACGTCTTTTAATTTTGAAGGATTAATTGCTTTTCCACCTATAACCACATCAACCATTTCAGTGACGCTCAGCCAATCACTTCCTTGTAGCAATAAAGCATATACAGCTTCAGTAGTAGCTTTGGTTGTCTTCCATTGATTGGTTTGTTTGTTTTTTAACAACCAAATTTTAAGATTATCAGCTGTTTCAATAGCGTTTGGTTTAATTTCTGAAAATGTTTCAATCATTAAAGCTTGTGTTTCAATAGGAGCTTGATACCAATGCCAAGAACTCGTGTTTTCTTTCCAGTACATTCCTAATTCATCTGAAGTGATACTATTTTCTTCCAAAGATTTTAAAATCTTGTTAGCCGTTTTAGCGTCATTTTTTCTGTGCATAATCAATGCCATAAGTCCTTTGGAGTACAATGATTTTTTCAGCCAATACGTTTCAATCTGTCCATAGTAATATTCCATAACCTTAGAGACTTCTTCAGACTTTTTTGTGTCCGGAAAAAAACTTCTTAAATATAAATATTGCAATTGTGTATTGCTCAAATGGTCTTTGGATAAGTCGGCTTTTGCATTGTATTTTCTAATGTCTTTGTACTCTTTTATAAATTGTGAATCTAGATACGTCATAGCTTTTTTAATCATAGATGCTTCATTATCGTTCTTGACCACATTTAGTTTATTAAGATGCGCAAACCCAGTAATAATATGCTGTGTGATATGACGATTTTCACGACCTCCTTTAAACCAAGGCCAAGCTCCACTAGGCATTTGATTATTCTTAAGTTTTCGTTTTGCTGCATCTAACTCGTAATTCATTTTGTTTAAATCGAAAAGCAATGCAATTCGTTTTTTTTGTTCGGTTTCATTTTGAGCATCACGTAACCAAGGTGTTTCTTGAATTAAAATAGATTTCAATTCTTCGTTTTTCTCTAGGTTAGATAATAAGGCATCAGTATTTTTCCATTGGTTAAAAACTGCTTGAATTTTCGGATTATTATTCGCAATATGACTTGCTAGCGCATTCGCATAATAACGACTAAAGGTTTGTTCGTTACAGTCATAAGGATATTCCATCAAGTATGGTAAAGCTTGAACAGCATACCAAGCAGGATTAGAGGTCATCTCTAATATGAGTTTATGATGTTTTAGTGTTGTTGATGAATTAGTACGAAGTTTGTCTAAGGTAAAGGTTCTTGATTCGTTACTTTTAATCCACATAGGTAGTGTTTCTGTAACCAGCATTCTGTTAGTTAATACAGGCAATAAGTTTTGTTCTCCATCACTAAAATCTCCCGCTTTTGCAATAACTTTATATTCTACAGCTTGAATGTTATCTGGGATTTTTAAAGTCCAAGACACTTGTGTGTTACCTTTAGCTCCAATAGAAAAAGCTTCATTAGCACTATATTGTTGTCCCATAGTTTGAAATTCTAAAGGCTGAACAATTAATTCATACGACATATCTTGACCTGTTATAGTATTTGTCAAAACTAATTGTGCTTGACCAATTAATTCTTTGTCTGTGAGGTTTGCAATTTTGGTACTGATTACAATTTCATCACCTTCTCTTAAAAAACGTGGTGCATTAGGAATGACCATTAATTCTTTTTGTGTAACAGATTCTAAACTTGTTACAGCACTTTCCATAGTTTTGGTATGTGCTAACAATTGCAGTTTCCATTTGGTTAAGGCTTCAGGAGTGGTAAAATTAAAACTCACTTGACCTTCGCTATCTGTTTCTAATTGTGGAAAGAAAAAAGCAGTTTCTTGAAGATTTTTTCTAATCTTAATCTGTGATAATTCTTTGCCATTATTTTTAGTTGTAATTATAATTACGCCATTCTTGCCTTTTTCTCCATATAAGGCAATTGCTTCATTTCCTTTTAAAACTTTTATGTTTAAGATATCTTCAGGTTTTAAACTTCTGAAGTTAGCTTCATTGACAATTTCTCCATCAACAACGAAAAGAGCTTCAGTATTACCTTTAATTGAGCTTACTCCTCTAAGTTGAACAAGGGAGTTACCTCCAGGCTGACCTGAATTTGATTCAATATTTAAACCAGGTACTTGACCTGAAAGTGTTTGAACAAAGCCAGCATTTGGTTCCATTGCAGAATCATCCATTTCCATTTCTTCAGAAACCATTCTAACTGCGGAAGCATAAGTTTTAGTAAGCCTATTTCTGTATCTATTGCCAAAATAAAATCCAAACCAATTCAATTGGTCGTATTGTTGTTGCTGGTAACTCGGGTAATTATTTTGTTGGTTATGCATTCTAAATCTACCAACACCAAAACTATGCCTTGCATTAGAACCATATCTTGGATAGTAGCTTGGGTTTTGTATCGGATTGAAAGTCCATTGATGAGGTTGAAATTGATCTAAAGACATATCATACATGCTCGCTAAAATTTCGGCAGTAACTTTTTCGCCTTCCGGACCTTTAATTTTAAAACTCCAAGTTTCGTCAGTTCCTGGTTGAAGTTTGTCTCTAAACGTTTGTGTTTCAATTTTTAAATCACTTTTAGGGTAAGGCACATGTATTCGAGTTGAACCATTAGAATAACTATTATTAAAGGCATAACTATAATGAATGGCAAAACCACCAACATCCTCTTTATTTACTAAAACTTTAATTGTTTTCTTATTGTTATTTAAAGTGATATTATAGGTGTTGATAATCTCACGATTTTTTTCAACACTTACTGTAATCGTAATACCTTTTGCTGCAGAAGCTATTGTGAGTTCGACCAAATCGCCTTCTGTATATTGTTTTTTATTAGTGGTTATGTTAAATAATTGTTGATCTGAAATGCTTTTATCATTGTCGCTGTAAAGTGTCATTCTAGCTTCATCAGTAACAGTTTGACCAAACTTGTCAGTGCTTTGTAAACGAATAATATATTTACCAGAATCCCATTTTTTTATATTACCTAAAGCCATTTCTTTTGACGATTCAGTGTCAAATGTATTCTCAAAAACAAGTTTGCCTTTCTTCCAATAGATAGGGTTTTGTTCATTATCATAAGCTTCATGAGGAAACTTAGTTATAAATTCTTCCGATGGTATGACCTGATAATCTGGAGCGTTCCATGGTCTAGGTCTTAGTACTCGGTTAGGTGCTTTTAATTTATAGATTTTGACTGAGCCTTCTGCTGGAACAAACTCACCATTTAAATTAGTTGTAGAAATGTTTAAAGTATGATCTTTATTCGTTTTATTTAATTGTTCAGCAATTGAAATTCTAGCTTTTAAGGTGTGATAGCCTACACGAACAGTTGATGTAGTACTTCTTGTTTCTCCATTAAGATCGGTAACATCTGCTGAAATTTCATAATTGAAAACAGGAAATGAAGCGATGTCGACACTGTCATCTGGAAGAGCTTTAAAAATAACTTGAAATTCACCCTTATTATTAGTAATAGTTTCGCCATGAGAAATCTCTTGAGGTTCACTGTTAAACCATGGTCTATACCAATAATACCAACGTGGATATTGTACTTTTCTAACCACACGATATACAACTTTTGCATCAGTAATATGACTTCCTGCATACGCCAGAGCTATGCCGTTAACAGTAACTGAATCATTGACTTTAAACGTTTCAGTAACAGGTTTAAATTTAGTTTCAAACTTCGGACGCTTATATTCTTCAACAGAAAAATAATGATTCTGATTTATACTTAGTGAGGTTGATGAGATATTGATATAATACTGTCCGTTTAACCCTGAACTTGGAATTATAAATTCACCAGCAACTGAACCAAAATCATTAGTTGTTAATGTTATTTCTGAAAGTTGTTCCCCATTAACATTGTGTAGTGTTGCTTCAATAGATTCATCAGAAAGAGGATTAGATTTGCCTAGTTCACTTTCTAAAACAATAGCTTTAAAATATACAGTTTGTCCAGGTCTGTAAATACTTCTGTCTGAAAATAAAAATGAATTGTAGTTAACATTTGTTTTCTCTTTCTCCTGTTTTTTTGAAGTGTAATATCCTTTAAAAAAAGCAGATTCATTATTTTTTGAAACAGCAATACTTAAATTGTTATATCGATTTGATGTTTTCTTCAAGCGAATTTCACCTTTAGTATCAGATTTAAGCTGTTTCGTAAAAAAAGTTTTCTTATAATTTTTTTGAAATTTTAATGTAGCTATAGCATTTACAATAGGACTCCCATTGGTTCTATCAATAATTTGATACACAATATCACTGCCAGTAGATCTGTCAATAATTGCAAAATTAGTTACTTGTAATGTTTGGGTTGCAAAAGAACCATTGTCTTTGTTTTCAGTTTCAGCAAGAACAATATAATGGCCATTTTCTAATTTAGGAACAATAACTTCTGTAGAATGATTTTGAAAATCACTTTCATTTTTCAATGTAGATTTCCAAGATATTTGCGTATCTTTTTTCTGAAGAAATTTTAGTCGTTCTTCCGGTCTGTATAGTTTTTGGAAGGCTGATATTTGAGAAAGGTTAACCTTGTAGATCTTAAATTCTAAGACATTAATATTGGTATAGTTTACTAGAAATTTTGAATAGGATTTAATAGGAATAAGAGTTTCAGCAGATAAACTTAAGCTACTTGATAATAATTGAGATTTAAGTATCTCACATTGGTTAGATGCCCTGCTTTTTGGGAATTTATTAGTTACAGCGTTACACAATTCAATAGCAGCTTTCAGTTTCCATCTCACCTCTGGATTTGAATTAGCATTGTATTGTTGCCCTTGTAGTCGCCATAATGTTGCAATTTCAAAATCATATAAGCCAGACACCTGATTTGAAGACCAAGCATTACTTGATTTTTGTAAGGTGTTTAATAGAATAGCTTCCTTGTTGTTAAACGTAGCATGTTGATTTACATATTTAATACGCTCAATATCCACTTCTACTAATGCTTCAGGATTTTTAGTTTTTGAATGTAATAAAATTAAATTTTGATAAATTTTAAGCGCTTGTAATTGTAAGGAAGTTGAATCTTTAGAGGTTAAATTTACCGCAGTAAAAGTTTTTGAAGGCGCCATTAAATCTGGGTTTTCAATCTCAAATTTATAAGCTGGCTTAGACATACTATTTTCACTAGTTTTGTAAAAACTGAGTGCATTATGACTTAATAAATCATAAAGTGTTGGTCGCAATACTTTAGAATCATTTTGCTCAATTAAGATCTCTTTATAATCTGAAAGTTGCTCTTGTTGCAATAGAAGTCCGTTTTCTAACGAACGTTGATAATAGGTTTGAATCTCAGTAAATAGCGTTTTTAAATCCCACGTTCTGAAATCATCATCTACTTTTTCGGCAGTATTGGTGCGGTTATAAAATTGATAGCGATGCTGTTGAAAATACTGCCAATACATAGTAGCAAGTATGTTTTCCAGTATGTTTTTTTGAGGTGTTTTGCTTTTGGAGATTGTATTTTTAAAATCTTCAACAATTTTAAGTTGCGCATCTTCCTCAAGAGTAAGCATATACTTGCTTTTGTGAAGTAAAGATTTTATTAGTTGTGTTGAATTGTTTGTGGTTTTAGCCAATTCAGATATGGTTTCAACAACTTTTAAAGCCGATTTTGGTAAACCATCAGCTTCGTACTTTGCAACATCTTTCCATAATTTTTCAAAATCGTTAGATTGAGCAGTGGAGAAATTAGCGAAACATAAAATCATTAATATATTAGTTATTAATTTCATAAATATTTATTTTGTTATCGTGCAATTTAACCTCAAAATATCAGCAAGTATATAAGAAATGAGTTATCAAATCGTTTGACTTAGTGAAGTTATTAATTTTAACTGTAAACACGTTATCTTTGCGGTATCAAAATCAAAAATAATACCAAGACTTACAAGGCATGAAAATTGTGTAAAGATGAATATGAAACACTTGTTATTTTTTCTTTTTTTAATTCCATTCATTGGTCAAGGACAATCGTCTTCGCTTAAAGATGTCAAGCAATTACTGTTGGATAAAAAATATAAGACAGCTGAAACTAATCTAGAATCATATCTTAACGCAGCACCTAATGATATTGAAGGCATTGAGTTGCTTGGTGATGCCTATGGCCAACAAAAAAAATGGGATGAAGCTATTGAGATCTATGAAAAACTTGTCAATATGAGACCTAATGTTGCTAACTATCATTATAAATATGGTGGTGCTTTAGGGATGAAAGCATTGAGTGTGAGTAAGCTAAGAGCAGTGGCATTCATAGGTGATATTAAATCGGCATTTCTTAAAGCTGCAGAATTAGATCCCAAACATATTAATACACGTTGGGCTTTGGTAGAATTGTATATGCAATTGCCAGGTATTGTGGGAGGTAGTAAAAGTAAATCGTTAAAATATGCTGAAGAATTGGAAGTGCTTTCAACAGTAGATGGTTACTTAGCAAAAGGGTATATATATGAATATGATAACGAACCAGAACTAGCCGAAACTTTTTATAAAAAAGCAATCAAAATTGGTGGTTCATTAACTTGTTTTGAGAAATTAACTAATTTATATGAATCAAATAAGCAACCTGAAAAAGCAATTGCAAATATTGAACAAGCTCAAAATAAGCATAATAGAAACGCATTACACTATCAAATTGGTAAAGTCGCTGCAGAATATAATGTCGAACTTAGCAAAGGTGAACAATGTTTATTAACTTATATTAAAAATTATTCAGCAGCTGATGGCGTGCCAAAGGCTTGGGCAAATTATCGCTTAGCTCAAATACATAAACACAAAGGAAATAAATCTGATGCTTTAAAATATATAGATTTAGCAATTTCAGCCTTGCCCAAAATTAAAGTATTTCAGCAAGAGAAAACAGATATTTCAAAACTTTAGCAAAAGGTTTCAATGGGTTATATATCTTTAAGGTCTTAATCCTTTTCTCTATGGAATTGCAAACGAAATTACCACTTAAACCTCAACAACTAAATCAAATAGATTATTACTCTAAGATTGCTTTGTTTGGGTCTTGTTTCTCAGAACATATAGCAGATAAGTTTGAGTACTATAAATTTCAAAAGTTCAACAATCCCTTCGGGATTTTATTCCATCCGCTAGCTATTGAAAATCTAATCATCAATGCTATAAATGAAAAGCAATACACTGAAGAAGATATCTTTTTCAAAAATGAACAATGGCATTGTTTTGAAGCGCATTCAAAACTAAGTAAGGCTTTAAAAGCGGATTTGCTGGAAACATTGAATACACAAGTTAAAGCAACTAATGATGTTTTAACTGAAGCAACACACATAGTGGTTACACTAGGAACAGCTTGGGCTTACAGACAAATTAAAACAGATATGTTCGTTGCCAACTGTCATAAAGTTCCACAAAAGCAGTTTCTAAAAGAACTATTATCAATAGATACTATTGTAGAATCTCTTGAAGCGATTGTGAGTATGGTTAGAAGTATAAACCCTAAAGTTAATATTCTATTTACTGTGTCGCCAGTGAGACATATTAAAGATGGATTTGTAGAGAACACACAAAGTAAATCACATTTAATTTCAGCCATTCATCAGGTTGTTGATCACAGAACACAATTGTATTATTTCCCTTCTTATGAAATAATGTTAGATGAACTTAGAGATTATCGCTTTTATAAAGAGGATATGTTACATCCAAATGCATTAGCTGTTAACTACATTTGGGATTGTTTTCATAGCGTCTGGATTTCTGAAGCAGCACATTCGACTATGGAAGACGTTGAACAGGTTCAGAAAGGTTTAAAACACAACGCTTTTAATTCTAAATCTGATGCACATCAATTATTTATTCAAAAATTGAGAGATAAAGAATTACAATTACAATCTGTATTCAAACACATTCAATTTTAATATCAGAAATCAAAAATCCCAGATGTATTTCATGTGTGTTTAGTATTTAAATAATTGATTTTAAGTGCACTATAATAATATACGGCATATGTCGTATTGTCTGTATTCCTGTTTTGAAGCAAATTTGTGTCATTATTAACCTCAAAAAATTAATCAACAATGAGACATTTTAAAAACTTCATGATTTTAGTCATGGCATTTACAGCAATTACACTTACATCATGTTCAAATGATGACGATAGTGGAGAAGACGATCCAGGAACACCAGGAGCAGGTTCTGGAGTATTGGTTGCAAAAATAGATGGAAATAATTTCGAATCTATGGAGATTTCATCTTCAGCTACTGTAGCTAATAGCGGACAAAACTTAATTATTATTGCCTCTAATAGTAGTGGTAGAGCTTTCTCACTTACAGTTATTGGTTTTAATGGTCCTGGTACTTATCCGTTAGGTGGAGGAGCAAATATTACAAATTCAGCTTCTTATACTGAAACTGATGTGAGTAATCCACAAAATCCATCCACTGAAATCTGGCAAGCACCTTATGATAGTTCTGCTGTAGGTGAGATTGTAATTTCTGATGTAACTGATACTAAAGTAATAGGTACTTTTAATTTCACTTGTAAGAATGTTGGTGGAGACCAATCAGTAAAGACAATTACTGACGGTTCTTTCGACCTTAACAAACAAGTTGTTAATTAATTACAATTATGAAATCACTATTAATTCAATTTAAGAGCTTAGTGATGGTTGCATTCATCTTGAATGCAACTTCACTATTTGCTCAAAAGGCAGAATCTCCAGATCATAAGTATGAATTTGGAGCTAAGATTAACGAAATGACAATTACTGATGGAGGAACAGTAGTTGTAGCTACTAACGATGGATTAGTGGGTATAAAACCTGGAGTTGATAATTTACTTTTCAATTTTACAGATTATGGTCGTGTCAAACCAGAAGAGTTAAATTTTATTCCAAGAGCGCCATATGTAGTTGTTGGACAGACAGGTTTTGGTGGTTTACAAACGAAAAGTGCTGTCATAGACTATATGTCTGGAAAAGTACTTTTCAGTACAGAGAAAAATGGTTGGAAAGCTATAGGGATGTCTAGAGTATTAATGCCAGCTAATAAGCTAATAGTTAGTGGTCAGCGTAAAGCTAAAGAAAAGTACGCGCAAGCTGTGGCTATCTATGATTTAAATACAGGAGAACAAATTAGCTTTTACACTTTTAAAGGTTCAAGGCAAGCTATGGGAACACCTTTAGTTTTGTCTGACGGTGTTATTATTCCAACAACAAAAGGATTAATGAAAATAGACATGTCTTCGGGTAATGTGCTTTGGGAGAATGATTTAAAAAATATAAGTTGGATGGTTGCTGATGATACTGAAAAAGATATTTATGCATTTGCTTCGACTTCTAACAATAAGAACACAAAAATTTATAAAATTGGTTCTAATGGTAAGGATACTTGGGCAGATGAACGCAAGGTTAAAGGAAGTGTTTCTAATTTCCAAATTTTACCTCAAGGTCTGGCTGTAGTAAGTGATGTAGCTGGAGGAAGTAGTACTTTTGCTGCTGCATCAGAATCTAAAATTGCTTTGCTAAGTGCTGCAACAGGTGATGACTTATGGGAAAAAGCGCCAAAGACTAAAGGTTATGTTCAACATTTTTATATCATGGATGATGGTATTCTCTTCGGAATTCAAGAAGGTGGAATCAATAAGATTTCATATGATGGAAAGACCTTATTTAAAAAGCCACTTAAAACAGGTGAAAATATCCTAACAATGGCAACAACACCTCAAGGCTTAATTTACATTACGTCAGAAGATGCTAATATTGTTAATTTAAATACAGGTGAGCAAGTTTGGAAGAAACCATTAAAATTTAAAAGAGCTGATGTAGTGAGTTCAGATTATGATAAAAAAAATGATCGGTATTTAATTACTGCTGATGAGAAATTATATAGCATTGATGCTAACTCTGGGACATCTGAAATTTTAATGGAAGCAAATTTTGACGGTAAAGAAAATCCAACTGCTATAGAAGTAAGAGATAGTGGACTTTTATTAACTTCAGATCAAAACATGATGTATTTAGATTATAATGGAGATACGTCTTGGCATGAATATCACAGAGCTCCTGGTAAAAGTGCATTCGGAGCTATTTTAGCAGGAGTCACAGCCGTAGCTGCTGCAACTGCTGCTGCTTCTGCATCTTATGAAGCTAATATGAATGAACGCAATAGAATTGGTCAGTATACTGCTCGTGGAGATCGTTTAAATGATTTGTCTGCTGGTATGTCCTCTGCTGCTGGAGCTTCTGTCGCAGAAATGTTAAAACGTTTTAAGGCAACTTCAGCGACTCAAAATGCACAATTTATTTTAACAAAATTTGACGATGGTGTTGGCTTAGTTAAAGTGAATAAAGATAAAGGAACAGTCGAGAAAGAGATTGTTTTAAAAGATAAAAAGCCAGAATATCAAGTAGATGAGTTTGGCGGATATCTATATTATAAAGCTAATGACAAGACTATTTATACATACAACCTAAACAATTAAATCTTGTTGTTGAGATTATGATTGGGCGTAATTTTGTAGGATTACGCTTAATCTTTTTTAATTGCAACTTGTCGAAAAAAAGATAAACCATTCTTATTATGTTATATATTCGTCTTGCTATTAATCAATTTTTTAAGAAAGCATCAGTAAATTATGAAGCCTTTGTAGGTAAAATAATTCTGATGCTTTTTTTGTTTCCTCATATGAAACTTAAATATTTTCTATTACTTCTTGTGACTTGTTTTTCTAGTGTAGCTATTTCTCAAAATTTAGACAGTCTATTAGTTGTAGCACGATCTACAAAAGATGATTCTACAAAGATTAGAATGCTCAATAAAATTGCATTTAGCTACATCTTTAATGATACAGATAAAGCAATTGATGTTATTAAAGAAGGAAAATCACTTGCTAAAAAAACTCATTTTAATTTTGGATTAACAGAGTTCACGAATACTCATGGTATTTATAAGGATATTATAGGTGAGTCTGATTCGGCTAATTATTATTTTTCAAAAGCCTTAAAACTAAGTCGTGACCATAATTTCAAAAGTATTGAAGTGATGTGTGTTAATAATCTAGGAATGTTTCATTGGAATAGAAGTGAGTTTGATGATGCACTTCGCTATTTTTTTGATGCTCTTAAAATGAATGATATTAGTAAAGATGAAAAAGGCCGAAGTGTGTATTTGAATAATATTGGACTCATTTATCAAGAAATGAATTTGAATGAGAAAGCTTTGACATACCATGAAGAGGCATTAATGATTAGGGAGAAATTCAAACTTGAAACGGAACAAGTTGCATCTTATAATAATATTGGAATTAATTTAAAAGATTTAGGTAGAATTGATGAAGCCATTGAAGCCTATCAAAAAGGATTAGTTATTGCTAAGCGCTCTAATAACCTAATCGACTACTACAGAGTTTTAGATAATTTAGCGAATGCTTATAACTATAATAATGAATTTGATTTAGCGATTAAGTATTATCTAAAAGCCCTAGATAAACCTGAAGGTTATGAAGCTGATCAAAAAGGTGAATTTTCAACCTATAGTAATTTAACCTCGTTGTATAATGAAATCAATCAGCCCAAAAAAGCATTAGCTTATGCTAATAAAGCGTTTAAACTTTTAGAGAAATATCCATATTTAGAAGGCATTTCTTCCGATTTAAATCTACATACAGCTGAAAGTTATTACATGTTACGTGATTATAAGAAGGCACGTTTATATACTAAGAAATTTATAGACGTAAAGGATTCAGTATTTTCAGAAAAAAATGCCCAAGCTGTTGCTGATTTAGAAGTTAAATACGATACTGAGAAAAAAGAAAAAGAAATTTTAAAACAACGTGCAGACCTAGCTGAAAAAGAACTAACTATTCAGAAAAAAAATTACCAGATGTATGGTTTTTTGGGCTTGGCTTTTATTTTAGCATTAATAGGTTTTTTGTTTTTTAACCAGCAAAAATTAAAAAACAAACAACTTCAGAAAGAGAATGAACTTAAAGATGCACTTATAAAAATAGAAACTCAAAATCGATTGCAAGAACAGCGTTTAAGAATTTCTAGAGATTTGCATGATAATATTGGAGCGCAACTCACTTTTATCATTTCATCTATAGATAATTTGAAATATGGATTTGACATAAAAGATGAAAATCTTACGTCTAAACTTAATAAAATTAGTGCTTTTACTTCAGAAACTATTTATGAATTGCGCGATACAATTTGGGCAATGAATAAAAATGAAATCAGTTTTGTAGATTTGCAATCACGTATTTCTAATTACATTGATAAAGCACACGTATATGATGATAATATTAGGTTTTCATTTGTTGTAGATTCAAGCGTAGATATCCAAAAAACATTTACTTCTATTGAAGGAATGAACATTCATCGAATTATTCAAGAAGCGATTCATAATAGTCTCAAGCATGCATTTGCTCAAGAAATCAAAGTGCGTATAATGCAACCCAAAGATCAATTAAAAATCACCATCTCTGATAATGGAAAAGGGTTTCATACGCCTTCAGTTAAAAAAGGAAGCGGATTAAATAATATGTATAAACGTGCCAAAAATATAGGAGCAGACCTAACTATTCTTTCTGAAGAACATAAGGGCACACAAGTGATTTTAAAGGTTTAATATTTCAGTCAAAAAGTTGTATCTTAAATTCCATTATTGATCAACCTGTAAAATGAAAAATGTTTTTTTATCACTGTTGTTTGTTGGGAGCTTTTGTACTGCACAAAACTCATCTTACATTGATAGTTTACAAGCCTCAATATCTAAACTTACTAAAAATCAGCAGTTAACAGTTATCAATGATATTCCTTACAAAAAGTATGTCGGAGAACTTGAAAAGTCTGAAGCCATCTTTCTTAAAGCTGTTGATATTGCCATACAATTAAAAGACAGTCTAGCTCTTGGTGATATTTATTATAAGCTAAGCGAGGTGTATTCTTATAGAGAAAAGCCCAAGAAAAGAACAGAATATGCTTTAAAGTCTATTAAGCTCTTTGAGCGTTTAGATAATAAATTGAAAGCCGGTATTGCCTACGGACAATTAGGATACAGTATTAAGTTTAATGATGTTGATACTGCTGTTGAATATATGCGAAAAGGAATAAAATTGTTGGAATCTGAAAATAACAAAACCAAAATAGATCCTTTATATGGTAATTATGGCATCATTCAAGCAATGATTAAACAGTATGATAGTGCACTTTATTACGATATAAAATCACTCAAAATTAAAAAGAGACTTAATGATAGTGTCGGACTAGGATATGCTTATGCTACTATTGCTAATGTGTATTCTGAAACAGGAGATTTTAAGTTAGCAAGGCGATATATCGACAGTTCAACAGTAATAAGAAGAAAAATTATTGATAATTATGGCATTGCCGTTAATTATACACATACTGCTGATATATTTTACAATGAAAAAAACTACAAGGATGCCATTCAAAATTTTAAAAAGAGTCTTGAAATGGCAAAAACTCACAACTATTCAGCTTTAGAACGTTATTGTTATCAATCCATTTCTAATGGATATAAACAACTTGATGATTATAAAAATGCTTATGAATTTAATGAACAATTTCAAAGACTTAAAGACAGTGTCATTAACATTGAAACCAATCAGAAAGTTCAAGAGTTAAAAATTGAATTCCAAACTGAAAAAAAAGAGAAAGAAATTTTAAAACAGCGTGCTGATTTAGCAGAACAAGAATTAGAGCTAAATGAAAAAAACACTCAAGTTTTTGGCCTAGCTGTATTGGCGCTAATTTTAAGTTTATTAGGCTATTTGTTTTACAATCAACAACGATTAAAAAACAGGCAATTAAAAAAAGAAAATGAACTTAAAGATGCGTTATTGAAAATTGAAAGCCAAAACCGACTTCAAGAACAGCGATTAAGAATTTCAAGAGATTTACATGATAATATTGGCGCCCAACTTACCTTTATTATTTCGTCCTTAGATAATTTGAAATACGGATTTAAATTGCCGGAAAAACTTTCAAATAAACTCGGCAGTATTAGTGAATTTACAACGACTACTATATACGAATTAAGAGACACCATATGGGCAATGAACAAAAGTGAAATTACTGTTGAAGATTTACAGTCACGTATTTCAAATTTTATTGACAAGGCAGATGTTGCTGCAGATCAAATTAAATTCGAATTCAATTCAAGTGTTTCAGATGTTGAGCATTTTAAGTTGACGTCTCTCCAAGGTATGAATGTGTATCGAATTATTCAAGAAGCGATTAATAATGCCATTAAATATTCCGAAGCAAAACATATTGCAATAGATTTTGACTATTCAGATGCACAGTTAAGCATTCAAGTTAAAGATGACGGTAAAGGATTCGATATAGAAACCACTCAAATGAGTAATGGCATTCATAATATGAAAAAAAGAGCAGAGGAAATAAAAGCCGAATTTAAACTGACCTCAATTATTGATAAAGGAACTACGATTATAATGATGATATCGTAAAATAATAAAAATACGTCAAATGACGTATAGCTAAACCTAAAGAATTTTGTAACTTTTTATTCTGAAAATCAAACCTTATGAGCATTAAAATTGCAATTGTTGACGATAATACCTTTTTGATAAATACAGTTAAAGAAAAACTGTCTTTTTTCGAAGAATTTAATATCAAGTTTTCTGCGATGAATGGCTCTGATTTACTATCTCAAATAGAAGACAATCATAATTTAGATTTGATTTTAATGGATATTGAAATGCCTGTACTTAATGGTATTGAAGCCACTGAAATTGTCAAACAAAAATATCCACATATTAAAATCATAATGCTGACAGTTTTTGATAATGACGAAAATATATTTAATGCTATAAAAGCTGGAGCTGATGGTTATTTGCTGAAAGAAATTAATGCGAAAGATCTCCACGATGGAATTATCGACACTCTAAATGGAGGAGCAGCTATGAATCCATCAATTGCACTGAAAACTTTGAAGTTACTCAGAAACCCAATGTGTATTGAAAATGAAAAGGATAAAGAAATCATAAAACTTACGAAACGAGAAACAGAAGTTTTAGAACATTTGAGTAAAGGATTAAACTATGTTCAGATTGCTGATAATTTAATACTATCTACAGGAACTGTTAGAAAACACATCGAAAATATCTATCGTAAATTACAAGTACATAACAAATTGGAAGCCGTTCAAAAGGCTAAGAAAAATAATCTTATTTAACAGTTACACTACTCGGTACTAATTTCGTGTAATCACCATGATTTCTAATTACATCTCTTACAATTGAAGACGATATGTAAGACGTGCTTGCCGCAGTTAATAAAAATACGGTTTCAATAGGAGCAAGGTCTCGATTAGTATGTGCAATGGCTTTTTCAAATTCAAAATCTGCAGGATTACGTAAGCCTCTCAATATAAATTCAACATTATTTTTTTGACAGAAATCAACTGTAAGTCCTTTGTAAGTAACGACACTAACTTTTGCTTCGTCTTTAAAAGCATCTTCAATAAATTGTTTGCGTTCCTCCACTGAGAACATGTATTTTTTATCAGCATTTATACCAATAGCTACAATGACTTCATCAAAAAGGTTAACACTACGTTTGATAATATCGTAGTGGCCAAGTGTAATTGGATCAAATGATCCTGGAAAAATTGCTCGTTTCATAGTGTTGTTTTGTAGCAGAACTAGTTTCAAATATAATTATTAATTATTTGAGAGCTTCTTCAATAGCATTAGCAAACAGATCACTCATGCTAATCCCAGCTGAAGCAGCTTGCTGAGGTAGTATGCTAGCTTCAGTTAACCCAGGAACCGTATTGACTTCTAGGAGATAAGGGTTGCCGTTTTTAAAAATATATTCACTTCGACTAAATCCTTTTAAATTTAATATTTGATATACTTTTTTTGCTAAAACACGAACTTTATCTGCTTGCGATTCATCAATTCTTGCAGGTGTGATTTCTTGAGATTGTCCTAAATATTTTGCTTTATAATCGAAGAAATCATTTTCAGAAACAATTTCTGTTATTGGCAATACTGTAATGTCACCTTTATAAGTAAGCACTCCAACAGACACTTCAATTCCATCTAAAAATGACTCAATTATAACTTCATTATCCTCTTTAAAAGCAACGTCAAGTGCATTTTGAAGTTCATCTTTCTTATATACCTTAGTAACTCCAAAACTACTGCCAGCTCTGTTTGCTTTAACAAAACAAGGCAAACCTACTTTGTTTACAATAGCATCTTCATCAATAGTGTCTCCTAGATTGATATAATACGATTCAGCCGATTTAATTCCGTGTGCGCTTAATACACTTAAACAATCCCGTTTATTAAACGTTAATGCTGCTTCATACATACCACAACTTGTATGCGGAATATTAAGCAATTCAAAATAACCTTGCATAAAACCATCTTCACCTGGCGAACCATGAATAGCATTAAAAACGCAATCAAATTCAATTACAGTCTCATTCACAAGTACCGAAAAGTTATTTTTATTTATTGGAAATTCTTCATCCAGATCATTAACAAATACCCACTTATCTTTAAAAATATGAATGCGATAGACATGGTATTTATCTTTGTCCAAAGACTCATATACAACTTGTCCGCTTTTTAGAGAGATCTCATATTCACTAGAATACCCTCCCATAATAATGGCAATATTTTTTTTCATAATGTGAACTTCAAGTGCAGTAGTCTTATTTTAATTAGACATTAATGTTACAATTTAAAAAGCAATATTGTATAACTTTTTTAGTTAAGCTAAAATACCAAATAAACCATTAAGTAAACGCTTTCGTTTTTATATATTTGTCAACAGTTAAATTATCTCATGAGTTTAATACGATTTATAACCAGCAAAACATTTTTCAAACAACTAGCATTGGCAGTGGTAGCTTTAATTGTATTCGTGTTTATAATAATGTGGTGGCTTCGTAGTACTACAAATCATGGAGAGTTTATTAAAGTTCCTGATTTGAAAGGGAAAACTATTGAAACTGTAAAGATTGAACTAAACGATAATGATTTGCTTATGGAGATTCAGGATTCTGCAAATTTTAATCCGAAATATCCAAAATATTCAGTCATTGAACAGCATCCGAAAGCTGGTAGTCAAGTTAAAGAGGATAGAAAGATATACCTTATTTTAAATCCATCAGGTTACAGAAAGGTAGCTGTGCCAAATATAGTTAGACGTACTTTTAGACAAGCAAAACCTACATTAGAAGCGCTCGGTTTTGAAGTAGGTAAGGTTACTTATGCAGATGATATTGGTAAAGATGAAGTGCTTTCAATTAAGCACAAAGGAGAAACTATAAAAGCAGGAGAACTATTGCCTTTAACTTCGAAAATTGATTTAGTTTTAGGTAACGGAAAACGATCTTCTAACTAGTAATGACAACAATTTCACCATCTACAGAACAGAATGACGACGAGTTGTTCGAACACCATTCTTTTGTTGTTGATAAAGGACAAGCGCCTTTACGCATCGATAAGTATTTAATGAATTTTATTGAAAATGCAACACGTAATAAAATTCAATCTGCAGCAAAAGACGGAAGCATTTACGTAAACGGTACTCCAGTAAAATCAAATTATAAAGTAAAGCCTTTAGATAAGATACGCGTACTTTTAGAGCATCCTCCTTATGAATATTTATTGACTCCAGAGGATATTCCATTAGATATTGTCTATGAAGATGATGACCTTTTAGTTGTTAATAAACAAGCAGGAATGGTTGTACATCCTGGTCATGGAAATTATTCAGGAACTCTCATAAATGCATTAGTGTTTCACTTTGAAAATTTACCTAATAACAGTAGTGAACGTCCTGGACTAGTTCACAGAATTGACAAAGATACTAGCGGATTACTGGTCGTTGCTAAAACAGAACAAGCCATGACACATTTGTCTAAGCAGTTCTTTAATAAAACTAGTGAACGCGAATACCTTGCCATTGTTTGGGGAAATATGAAAGACGATGAAGGTACCATCGAAGGTCATATTGGTCGCCATCCTAAAAACCGTTTGCAAAACACAGTTTTTGAAGGAGACGATGAAGATAAAGGCAAACCTGCAGTGACGCATTATAAAGTTTTAGAGCGTCTTGGATATGTTACTTTAGTGTCTTGCAAGCTTGAAACGGGTCGTACACACCAAATACGTGTTCATATGAAGCATATTGGTCATACGCTTTTCAATGATGAGCGCTATGGAGGTGAACGCATTTTAAAAGGCACTACCTTTTCCAAATACAAGCAATTTGTAGATAACTGTTTTAAGATTTTGCCACGTCAAGCCTTACATGCTAAAACGCTCGGTTTCATTCATCCAACAACAGGTGAGAAGTTACAATTCGATTCACCCATTCCTGATGATATACAAGATTGTATCGAAAAATGGAGACACTATGCCACACATATGCAGTAGTTTTTGGACGTTACTCTACTTCGTTAAAACTACATAGAGTCAGGCTCTCGCAAGTCGCTTTTGTTTTTGTAATAGCATTTTAAGGTGTTGAAACTAAATAAAACAAAGAGCTCCAACAAATGCTCCATCCTTAACGCAGGCATATTACTTTTAACTATTGTTACATAGAAATATTTAAAATAAAAGCATTGAAAAGTAACAGATTGTATTGTAAATTTGAATAAAATCTTTTTGTATATGAAACTCGTATTATCACCAGCGAAGTCTTTAGATTATGATAGTAAATTACCAACAACAAAGACCACTGAATCCTGTTTTTTAAATGAAGCACAACGTTTAAATAAACTCTTAAAGAAAAAATCTGCTAAGAGCCTATCAAAGTTGATGCACATTTCAGATAATTTAGGTCAGCTAAATTATGAGCGTAATCAAGATTGGAGTTTACCTTTTACTAAAGAAAATGCCAGACAAGCGATTTATGCATTTAATGGTGATGTGTATAGAGGTTTAGATGCTTATACAATTGATTCCAAAAAAATAAATCAGCTGCAAGATACTGTTCGAATTTTATCAG
>NZ_JBGCCX010000089.1:0-6005 GCF_045105015.1 Psychroserpens sp. | reverse complement strand
ACACATGGTCTCAAGATGGTATGACATATACAGCAGCAGACAGTCCAGTAGTATTAGATTTAACAGATGCAAACGGATGTCCTTACACAGCAACATTAACGATCAATGAATATGATTCAACAGATGATATCGTAGCAGAAGTTACAGTATGTGAAGGCGAAGAGTACACATGGTCTCAAGATGGTATGACATATACAGCAGCAGACAGTCCAGTAGTATTAGATTTAACAGATGCAAACGGATGTCCTTACACAGCAACATTAACAATTACTGAAACACCTGTTCTAAATGCAGGAGAGGATTCGGAAGTTACTGTATGCTTAGGAGTGATTCCAACATTCGAAGAATTATTTGATGCCTTAGGTGGTAATCCAGATGAAGGTGGTGAATGGGTGTTGTTATCAAATGGTGATTATGTATATTCTTTTGAAGCAATTGGTGGATGTCCTGGGTCATCAGCAATCGTTAAAGTGTATTACTATGATTCAACAGATGATATCGTAGCAGAAGCTACAGTTTGTGAAGGTGAAGAATACACATGGTCACAAGATGGTATGACGTATACAGCAGCAGACAGTCCAGTAATATTGGATTTAACAGATGCTAATGGCTGTTCTTACACTGCGACGTTAACAATTACAGAAACACAATTTTTAGATGCAGGAGAAAATAATGAAATAACTGTTTGTGAAGGTGTTGTTCCAACATTTGAAGAATTATTTGATGCCTTAGGAGGTAATCCAGATGAAGGTGGACAATGGAATTTATTATCAAATGGAGATTATATTTATTCATTTGTAGGAAATGGAGCATGTTCACCATCAGCAGCTATTATAAAGGTGTTTTATGAAGATTGTAGTGATGAACCTAGTCAATCAGTAAGAGTTTACCCTGTTCCAGCAGCAAGTAATTCTAAGATTAATATCAAATTAGATATTGTTAATACTGATGATTATTCAGAAGATATAGAAATAATGGTATATGATGCACTTGGAAGAGTAATCTACAGTCCTAGATTCTATAATGTAACTTCAGGTAGTAACTTAATCAATTTCGATTTAGGTAATATTGAAGAAAGTACATATATGATGGTCATAAGTGGAGATGACTGGTCAGTCACAAAACGACTGATAGTGAAGTAAAAAACGAAAAAGGCTAATTGAATTTCAATTAGCCTTTTTTTATTTAAATACTTAACGTTACTTATCTCTCTTTCACAGATGCTAGTCAAAAAGAATATTTAATGTGAATTTTAAAGATTGAATATTTGTTGGATCATTATTTTGAATAATATTTATTACAATGAACAGCATACTTTAAACTTTGTAATTGCGTCATATTATGGTAATTTTGAATGCTAAATAAATAACTATGAAAACAAGCGTATTATGTTTTGTATTATTGTGTTTTACTTTTTTCGGATTTGCACAAGTACAAATAGGAAGTGATATTAATGGCGAATCCTCGTTTAATAATATGGGTTGGGATGTGGCAACATCTGGAGATGGCCTAACTGTAGTTGTTGGTGCGCCAGGAAATTCTACTAGTGCTTATGCTGCAGGTCAAGTGAAAGTTTTACAATTCGATGGTACAGATTGGATTCAGTTAGGAGCTGATTTGTTAGGTGTTACAGCTGAAGATAATTTTGGAAGAGCAGTAGATATTACAGGTAATGGAACTACTGTTGTTGTTGGCGCGCAATACAGTAATGCTAACGGTTTTAATTCAGGAAGCGCTCAAGTATTTGATTTTGATGGTACAAATTGGGTACAAAGAGGAAGTACTTTAGCTGGAGAAAATAGTAATGACGAATTTGGAACAACTGTTTCCATTTCTGATGATGGCAATAGAATTGCTGTTGGTGCACCTTATACGAATACTAGTGATTTTGATAATGGTGTGTTAAGAATATTCGATTACGATGGTAGTCAATGGAATCAAGTTTTTGAACATTTTGGTGATGATGAAAGTGACGTGTTTGGAATGTCTTTAGATATGTCTGGCGATGGTAATCACGTGATTTGTGGCGCTTGGATAAATGTAGATGGAACAACAAAAGAAGGTTATGTAAAAGTATTCCAATTTGATGGTTCATGGAGTCAGGTTGGTGCTACAATCTCTGGAGAAATGCCTGGTATTTTCACAGGAGCTTCGTCTTCAATTTCTGAAGATGGAAGTATTGTAGCTGTTGGTAGTTGGGGAAATGATGAAAACGGAACCAGTTCTGGTGAAGTTGAGGTGTATTCATTAATCGCTAATAATTGGCAACCATTAGGAGGAGACATTCAAGGTGATTCTGGTTTTGAGCGTTTTGGTTGGGCTATAGATTTATCAGACGATGGAACTATTTTAGCAGTAGGAGCGCCTCAAGAAAATGATGCACGCTTTTTTAGATTTGAAGGCGGAAATTGGAATATGGTTGGGAATGCTATCGATGGCGCACAAGTCAATGACGATTTTGGTTATAGTATTGATTTATCTTCAGATGGAACTAAAGTAGTTATTGGTGATCCTAATAATAATGTTAATGCTAGTGATTCTGGATTTTCTCAAGTGTATGATCTTACGCAAGTGCTCTCAGTTGAAGAGTTTGAAGCTGATATGTTTTCAGTATTCCCAAATCCAGCACATTCTAAATTGACCATTCAAAGCAAAGTTGGAATGCATAACATTAGTATTGTTGATATCAACGGAAGACTTCTAAATATGATTGATAATTTAGATGTAAGTCTAAATGTAACTCTAGATGTCGAGAATTTATCAGATGGCATCTATTTCCTGAAAATTCAAGCAGAAAATAACGAACAAGTCATTCGGTTTATTAAAAACTAATTTAGCTTTAGAATCTATTAAACCTGTTAGTTAATAGAATATTATCTATATTTGAGTAAATATTCTACAAATGCTCAAAAAAGTTTTTGGTAGTTCTGTCTTTGGAGTAGAAGCCACAACAATAACGGTAGAGGTTAATGTCGATTCTGGTATTGGTTATCATTTGGTTGGTTTACCAGATAATGCTATAAAAGAAAGTAACTTCCGTATAGCCGCTGCATTACAAAATAACGGTTACAAAATCCCAGGTAAGAAAATCATCATTAATATGTCTCCTGCCGATTTACGTAAGGAAGGCTCTGCTTATGATCTAACCTTGGCTATTGGAATTTTAGTGGCTACCAAACAAATTCAAGCGGAACATTTAGAAAACTATCTCATTATGGGGGAATTGTCTCTCGATGGAAATTTACAACCTATCAAAGGCGCTTTGCCTATTGCTGTTAAAGCTAAAGAGGAAGGCTTTAAAGGATTTATTCTTCCAAAACAAAATGCAAAAGAAGCTGCTATTGTAGATGGACTAAAAGTGTTTGGTGTTGAAAATATTAAAGAAGTTATCGATCATTTCGATAAGAATATTCCTATTACTCAAACGATCATCAATACAAAAGAAGAGTTTTATAAAAACTTAGAGTTTCCTGAATTTGATTTTTCAGATGTAAAAGGACAAGAGAGTATCAAGCGCTGTATGGAAATTGCAGCAGCTGGTGGACATAACATTATTCTCATTGGACCACCAGGAGCAGGAAAAACCATGCTAGCCAAACGACTACCAAGTATTTTACCACCAATGACTTTAGATGAAGCTTTGGAGACGACTAAAATTCATTCTGTTGTTGGTCGTGTAAAAGCACATTCTGGAATTATGGCTCAACGACCGTTTAGAAGTCCGCATCATACCATTTCAAATGTGGCTTTGGTTGGAGGTGGAAGTTATCCGCAACCAGGAGAAATATCCTTATCACATAATGGTGTACTGTTTTTAGATGAATTGCCAGAGTTTAAACGAGAAGTTTTAGAAGTCATGCGACAACCATTAGAAGATCGTGAAGTGACGATTGCAAGGGCTAAGTTTACCGTAACCTATCCATCGTCGTTTATGTTGGTTGCAAGTATGAATCCGAGTCCTGGAGGTTATTTTAATGATCCTAATGCTCCTGTGACGTCTTCTCCTGCTGAAATGCAACGGCATTTAAGTAAAGTGTCTGGACCATTGTTAGATCGAATTGATATTCATATAGAAGTCACTCCTGTGCCTTTTGAGAAATTATCAGATGACAGGAAAGGTGAAGCTTCTGTAGACATAAGAAAGCGTGTGACAGCAGCTCGTGAGGTTCAGACGAAACGATTTAAAGCTTCTGAAAGTGTGCATTACAATGCGCAAATGAATACAAAACAGATTAGATCCTATTGTAAGCTGGATAAAGGGTCTATGGACTTATTAAAAAACGCCATGGAACAACTTAATCTTTCTGCTAGGGCTTACGATAGGATTCTTAAAGTATCTCGTACAATTGCCGATTTAGAAGCGTCTGAATCTATTAATGGTACTCATATTTCCGAAGCGATTCAATATAGAAGTATGGATCGCGAGGGTTGGTTGGGATAATTGCTTAAATATGTTGTTTAAATTGTGTATTCAATTTGTATAGTTTTTATCTTTGAATAAAAACACGCATATGTTCAGATTACTTACTATTTTTTTAATGACATTCTCATGTCTTAGCTTTTCGCAACAATTCGAAGATGGAGAGCTTATTGGTAGTAAAGGTTTTACTTATGGTGCTGAGGCTCGTATTTTAAATTACAATTCCGATGCGTATCCTGATATATTAGCGTTTCCGTTTATTCATGTGAATGATGGACAAGGAAACCGAAAGGAAACTATTCAGTTTTCAGACATAGAGAATGTTGAAACGCTTCAAGTTGGCGATTTCAATAATGACGAATTAGATGATGTTGTAGCGCTTTTAGAAGATGGTAAAATTGAAATTTTTATCAATTCAAAAAAAGGGCTAAAAGCACTTCCGCAGGACACAAAATTAAGTTATTACCGACTTGAATATTCAGATATTTATGTTGCAGATATTAATGCCGATCAACATTTAGATATTCTCATAAATCGTTTTGGTGACTATGCTATGGCTTATACCGGAAACGGAAATGGACAGTTTCAGAAGTTTAAAGGTTTCAAGAAAATATTTGGAAACTTTGGTTTTGTGAAATCGAAAGATATTGATGGCGATGGTAAACAAGAAATCATTTCAGATTACGTCATTATTGAAAATGAAGAGCGCAAAATCGGAATTCAAATACGAACTTATGAAAATGGAAATTACCTTAAGAAAGATTCATACATGTTGAATTCTGGAGTTGATGTGTTTTATATTGAAGACATTGATAATGATGGTGATCAAGATTTTATCTATTCAAGTGAATATGTAAACGGAATCTACTGGAATGAACGTGATGCGGAAGGTCACTACTCTAAAATTCACAAAATAGAAACAGCCGAGAATGCAACCAACTTTTATTTGATTGATATGGATGGTGACAAAGATTTAGATATTGTGAAAAATACCAGAGTCGGACCAATGGATTCTTCAAAAAATTATTGGCTTGAGAATTTGGGTAAAGGCAAGTTTTCTAAGGAAAAATCAATTACTCCAAAACATAAGTCTGCCTTTATGCTGGTCGCAGATTTAAATGCAGATGGTAAAGGTGATCTTATTGAAGTATCTGTTAAAAATGGATATCGTATTTCTACAGGGATTAATAACAAGATGAATTTTCAGTATGGTGAAGATTGGGTGATTAATGGAGGGATTAATGACTTCGATTTTATGGATGTTAATAATGACGGAATTAAAGATATTATTACTGCTTCTAAACACAGTCTGTTTTATTATGAAGTTTCTAAAAAAGGAAAAATTTCTGAAGCCATAGAAATTGCTCAAAATGAGTTTTTCTTCAATAAAATATTTTTGACAGATATCGATAGTGATGGCTTGATAGATGTGTTTTGGTGGGATGAAATGACTAAAGACGATAGAGTAGGTTGGTACAAAAATTTAGGAATGGGACAGTTCGAACCTCAAGAAGTGAATTTAACTGAAACTAGAGTTGCTAATGTGAACTTGATTGACTTTGATGGTGATAACGATATGGATATT
>NZ_JBGCCX010000088.1:0-3750 GCF_045105015.1 Psychroserpens sp. | reverse complement strand
CTGTTAAATTGTAGGTACTCCACCCAGTCGGCAGAAGCACCATATGCTTTTAAAGCCTCATGCCATAATGCAACGATTTTCAAGTTGGAGTTCAACGACTCTTTACCGCCTTTTAACAAAATCTTATTTCCCGATTTAAATGCAATTCCAGCAGCTTCAACCGTTACATCTGGTCTAGATTCATAAATAATTAACACCGTTCCAAACGACGCTGTTTTATTATATACTTGCATACCGTTTTCATGCTTAAAACTGAAACGTTCTACTCCAACAGGATCATCTTGAAACGATAAATGCTTCGCAGCCTTTATCATTTCATCAACTTTGGAATCATCAACTTTTAGACGATCGTACATCGAGATATCATCACCTTTATAAGCCTCAAGATCACCTTTATTAATGGAAATAATCGATTCTCTTTCTTGCTCTAATAATTCTGCCATTTTAAGTAAAACGGCATTTCTAGTTTCTATGGATAATAAAGTATTCATGTTTATAAAACTTTCTTTAAAGCCTCAAAAAATTGGTTTATATGTTCTTTTCTAACATTAAGAGGTGGTAAAATTCTAAGCAATTTTTTGTTAGATGCGCCTCCAGTAAATATATTATGGTTGTAAATTAATTCTTTGCGTAAGTCTCCTACTTCGAAATCGAATTCCAGACCTAGCATTAAACCTCTTCCTTTTATTTTTTTAATCTGCGGAATTGTTTTGGCTATTGAAAGAAAATACTCAGAAACTACATTTGCATTTTCAATCAAATTTTCTTCCTCTATTGTGTTTAAAACGGCTAATCCCGCTGCACAAGCTAAATGATTACCTCCAAAAGTTGTTCCTAACATGCCATATTTTGATTCTATGTTTGGATGAATTAAAATCCCCCCTATTGGAAAACCATTTCCCATACCTTTTGCTATGGGAATAATATCTGGTTTGACATTGTAATGTTGAAACGCAAAGAATTTCCCCGAACGTCCGTAACCTGATTGCACCTCATCTGCAATAAACATTGTATTGTTAGCTTTACATAATTTATCAACAGCTTCAAAGAATTCAGCAGAACCTTGATCTAAACCACCAACCCCTTGAATAAACTCAACTATTACCGCACAAACATCTCCTTTTTCTAGTTCAGTTTTAACTCCTTTAATATCATTAAGTTCTAAAAACGTTACTTTTTGTTGCGCATTTATTGGTGCGACCACATTAGGATTATCAGTAGCTGCAACTGCAGCTGATGTACGCCCATGAAACCCATTTTTAAAAGCAACAACACGAGATTTTCCTGTTTTGAAAGATGCTAGTTTCAATGCATTTTCGTTGGCTTCCGCTCCAGAATTACATAAAAACAACTCATAATCTATACAGCCCGAAAGTGATTCAATTTTATCTGCTAATTGTTTTTGCAGCGGATTTTGAATAGCATTAGAATAGAAGCCTAACTTTTCAACTTGGTTCGTGATAGCCTCTAAATAATTTGGATGTGCATGCCCGATAGAAATAACTGCATGACCTCCATATAAATCTAAATATTCTGTTCCATTATCATCATAAACATGAATTCCTTTTGCAGAAACTGGTGTTACATTATATAATGGATAAACGTCAAATAAAGGCATTTTTAACTCTTTTTTAGTTGATTTATTTTTTCGAAGGACGATACAATACCTTGTATTAAAGCAGAGCTTAATCCTTGATGTTCCATGGCATTTAAGCCTTCAATAGTGCAACCACTGGGTGTTGTAACACGGTCTATTTCTTGCTCAGGGTGTCTTCCAGATTCTATCAACAAACTAGCTGATCCAAAACATGTTTGTACCGCTAAATTATGAGCTTCTTCAGCTTCAAATCCTAACTGAATGGCGCCCTGTGTTGTAGCGCGAACTAAACGCATCCAAAAAGCTATTCCGCTTGCACAAATAACAGTAGCCGCTTGTATTTGTTCTTCTGGAATAACCATAGTAGTTCCTAATTGATTAAAGATTTTTTTTGCTAAATCCATCTTTTCCTGTCCTTTAACATTTGCAGAAAGGCAGGTCATCGATTTTCCAATTGAAATAGCTGTATTGGGCATGACTCTGATTATATTTTTGTCATCACCCACAATACTTTCAATTCTAGAAATTTCAAAGCCAGCAGCTACCGACATCACAACATGATCGTTAGTTATACTATCAGAAACACTTTCTAAAACTTTATCTATATGGCGCGGTTGCAATGCAAAAATTACTATTTCAGATTCCTTTACCGCTAATTCGTTATCGTTTGTTACAGTAACATAATCTTCATCACTAAAATCACTAACAGCAGCTGTATTTTTATCACTTAAATACAATGATGTAAACGACTTGTTTTTAATGAGTCCCTTAGCAATCGAACTTCCTAAATTTCCTGTTCCTATAATGGCTATTTTCATAATACGTCCTTTTAAAAATATGTTGCTTTCAATTGTAATCCTGTTGTTTCTTCTAGACCAAACATTAAATTCATATTTTGAATAGCTTGTCCTGATGCGCCTTTCAATAAATTATCAATAATACTAGTAACTAGTAATTTCTCGTTATGTTTGTGCAAATGAATCAGACATTTATTAGTGTTAACTACTTGTTTTAAATGTAAGTTTTCATCTGAAACAAAAGTAAATTCAGCATCTTTATAAAACGACTTATAAATAGCTTTAGCTTCTTCTATTGAACCTTCAAAATCTGTATAAATCGTTGCAAAAATTCCTCTCGAAAAATTACCTCTGTTTGGCATAAAAAGAATGTCTGAAGAAAAACTGTTTTGTAACTGATTTACAGATTGATTAATTTCTCCTAAATGCTGATGTGTAAATGGTTTGTAGTACGAAAAGTTATTATCTCGCCACGTGTAATGTGTTGTTGCAGATAATGATGTTCCTGCACCAGTTGCTCCTGTTACCGCGTTTATGTGTATATCCTTATTAATTAATCCAGCATCAGCCAATGGCAACAATCCTAATTGAATTGCTGTAGCAAAACATCCTGGGTTTGCAATATATTCAGCATTTACAATAGCCTCTTTATTTAATTCTGGCAACCCGTAAACAAACGTTTTACCTTCAAATATTTTATCGGCTTCTAATCTGAAATCATTTCCTAAATCGATAATTTTTGTAGAATCAGAAAACGTATTCGCAGATAAAAATTTAACTGAATTCCCATGCCCTAAACATAAAAACAATACATCAACATTTGGATTTACAGTACTTGTAAATTCTAAATCTAAACTACCAACTAAATCTTGGTGTACTTTGCTAATTTTGTTGCCAGCGTTACTAGTGCTATACACAAAATTAATCTCAGTTTCCGGATGATTAATTAACAATCTAATTAATTCTCCTGCTGTGTATCCTGCTCCACCTATAATTCCAACCTTAATCATATCTTAAGAATTTACTTGTCTGTATATTTTATTCTGGTTTCCTAGAATTTTGATAAATCCTTTAGCATCATCAGCGGTCCAAGCTTTGTTCTCTTCTCCATAAGTACTAAACTTACTAGACATTAAATCATGATTTGAAATAATACCATCTAAAGAAAAATGATACGGTTTTAAACTAACCACAACATTACCAGAAACCATATTTTGAGAACTTTGTAAAAAAGCTTCAATGTCTCGCATTACAGGATCTAAATATTGGCCCTCATGTAAATGCATGCCGTAGAAACTAGATAAATATTCTTTGTGTTGCAATTGCCATTTGGTTAAGGTATGTTTTTCTAATAAA
>NZ_JBGCCX010000087.1:0-9921 GCF_045105015.1 Psychroserpens sp. | reverse complement strand
TGCTGAGCGAACAACCGGACAAACTTATAATGTTTGGGATACTTCACTTTTGGTAAAAGTTAAATCGATGGAGTTTAGCGTAACAGCCAGCAACATCTTTAATGCTGATTATATTGAAACTGGATTTGTACCAATGCCACCCAGCAATGTATTAATCGGATTAAGATATAATTTTAATTAGAAAAATACTTAATTCTAAACAAGAAAACAATTCTATGAATTCCTTGATTGTTTCAATCATATTTATCGTTTTAGGGATAGCTATTAAATATGGCAAAATGTATTTTTTAATAGCAGGATATAACACCTTATCTAAAGAAGAAAAAGATAAATATGATATTGATGGTATTGCTAATGTTTTTAGAAATGCAATGTTTGGAATGTCATTTATATTGATATTTGGATACCTAATTTCTAAATGGTTTGAAAATCCTAAAATTGCAACCTACAGCCTTTTTATAGCAATTGCTATCGGATTACCTTATTTATTAATAGTTTCGAATTCTCAGAAATACAAGGTTAAAAAGGATAACTAATTTCATTTAATACTATTTTTTATACAGTTTTGACTGGCTAAATTTTAACATACAATTTATTTCATTTCGAAGCGTTTTCTTAACTTTGGATATTATCATTTTCTGATGTCAACACTGAATCTTCAAGACATTCCTCGTGTAAAACACATCACCAAAGAGGAATTTTTATCTCACTACTTTAAACCACAAATACCTGTGGTTATCGAGGGTTTTATTAATGACTGGCCTGCATATAACAAGTGGAATCTTGACTATATGAAAACCATTGCTGGTGACAAAATTGTACCTTTATATGATGATAGACCAGTAGACTATAAAGATGGTTTTAACGAGCCACATGCCGAAATGAAAATGAGTGATTATGTTAACTTGCTTAAAAATGAGCCTACAAAATATCGTATTTTCCTTTGGAATATTTTAAAGGAAATTCCAAAGTTACAAGACGATTTTTCCTATCCAGATTTTGGTTTAAAACTAATGAAGAGCTTACCAATGCTTTTTTTTGGCGGAAAAGATTCACACACATTTATGCACTACGATATTGACTTAGCAAATATTTTTCATTTTCATTTTGAAGGTCAAAAGCAATGCATTCTGTTTGATCAAAAACAAAATGATTATTTGTATAAAATCCCTCACTCTTTAATCACAAGAGAAGATATAGATTTTTCTAATCCTGATTTCAATCAGTGGCCAGCTTTAAAAAAAGCAAAAGGATGGCAATGTCAATTAAATCATGGTGAAATATTATATATGCCAGAGGGTTACTGGCATTACATGAAGTATTTGACTCCAGGTTTTTCAATGAGTTTAAGAGCAATTGCGAGTCGTCCTATAAATTTAGGGAAAGCAATTTACAACGTAATTATTATGCGTAATTTTGACAATCTTATGAGACAAATAAAAGGTCAAAAATGGATAGATTGGAAAAACAAACAAGCTATTTCACGAACCGATAAGAGTTTTTAAAAGAAGTACTTAAGTATCAAAAACTTGTATATATTTGCAAACTCAAATTTTAGACAATAACTATGAAGAAATTATTTTTTATTATCGCATTAGTATCTATTTCTTTAGTAAATGCACAAGCTTATAAAGGAAAAGGAGATCAAAAATTTCAAGTTGCAGCAAACTTTCAAGATGAAGCTACTGGACTTAATTTGACCTATGATTATGGATTGGGTGAAAACTTCTCTGTAGGTCTATCATCAACATATGCCTTGGGCATTGATAGTAGATTAGATGCCGATTTCGGTGATCGTTTTGACTTAGAAGCAAGGTTTAACGCTAATTTAGGTAACGTTATTAAAGTTGACGATAATTTTGATGTATATCCTGGATTAAACCTAAGCTTAAAAAACTTTGGTGGTCATGTTGGAGCACGTTATTTTTTCTCTGATGGATTTGGAGTTTTTACTGAAGCTAACTTTCCATTGGCAAAATATAGTGATGATAAATCTAAAGTAAGTTATTACATTCATAACCAATTTACGGTTAATATAGGAGCTACTTTCAGCTTGTAAAATCATCTCAGACAAATAAAAAAAGCATCTTAAATTTAAGATGCTTTTTTTATGGAATTAACTCTCGAATCTTGTCATAAACTAATTGGGTCTCCCAACCTCTGTAGAGTAAATAATCAGCTAACTTTTTACGTTTTTTTTGATAATTACTTTCCTTTATTGTTTCTAGCTTCTTTTGAGCGAGGTCATTAAAAGTATTATAATAGTCATCAATATTAATTTCCTTTAAAGCAATATTAATAATGGTTTTGTTAATATCTTTTCGTTTTAACTCTAAAGTCAAGCGCTGTTTCCCCCATTTTTTTATTCTGAATTTACCACGTACAAATGCTTTGGCAAATCGTTCTTCATTTAAAAAATTATGTTGAAGTAAATGAACTATAATTTCATCTTTAGCTTCAGGAATCATGCGCATTTCATAGAGTTTCTGATTAACTTCTTTATGACACCGTTCTTGATAAGCACAATACCGTTCTAATCTTTTTCGAGCTTCATCAACCGAATATGTTTTTTGAGAAATCATATTACAAAATTATAACATTTTGTTAATAAAAGTCAGGACTTAAACCACTCATTTATAACTATTTTTGCATAAATTTGTAAGCTTGCCCTCGATGGCAATTAATTAATTTTCCGTATGAAAAGGAATTACGCGTTTTTCTTGATAATGCTGCTAAGTTCAGTGTTTTATAGTTATGGACAACTCAGTCCTGGTGATATCGCATTTGTACAATACAATGCTGATGGTACAGATAATTTTGGTTTTGTTGCCTTAGTGGATATTGCAGACACAGAAGTTATTCATTTTACCGATAATGAAGAAAATGATCTAAGTGGTGGCGAAGGTACTATATCTTGGACTCCACCTTCAGGTGGTTTGACTTGCGGTACAGTTGTTACAATTACTACTTCACCATCTGCAAGCACAGGTAGTGTCTCAGAAACAGGAGATGTTAATTTTAGTGTAAACGGTGACTCAATTTTAGCCTATCAAGGTGCCACAGGATCACCAACTTTTATTGCAGCATTAAGTAATGACGGAGGTTCTTGGGGAGGTGCAGCTGATGGCAATTTGCCTGCAGGTCTTACAAATGGTGTAAATGCAATTGCAATATCGACTGAAGTTGATAATTGTGCGTTAGATGTCGCTAACCCTGAAACTGATACTCAAGCAAACTTATTAGCTACTATTAATGATAATAACAATTGGACATTAAGAAGCAATACCACTCAACAAACCTTTTCTGATAGTTTCGTGGTAACTAATTGTTCCACAGATACCAGAGTAGAATTTATAAATGTCACCTCTTCATTAGTTGAGGGAACTGGTGTGTTTATTGATATTTGTGTCAATATTGTAAACCCTTCAGGAAGTGCTGCGACAACAGTTGATGTTATTTTAGGAGGAGGCTCATCAGCAACAAACGGAACCGATTATGATGATGGTGCTGGTACTCCAATGCCAATAACTTTTCCTCAAACCCTAACTTTTCCAACAGGAAGTAGTGCAAACCAGTGTCTCACCATTTATATGTCAACAAATGACTTAATTTATGAAGGTGATGAAACTGTTGTTTTGAATTTAACCAACCCTACAGGTGGAATTGCAGCAACAGTTGGTGGTAATTCTCAACATACACTAACAATAGTTGACGATGAAACTCCTGTACTAGCTGATGTTATTATCACAGAAATCATGTACAATACCATTGGTGGTGATGATGAATGGATTGAGATATGTAACCTTTCAGGAGTTGACCAAATACTAAATAATTATACAATTGAAGTAAATGGCAATCCACAATACACCTTTCCTTCATCTGGAGTTACAATATTAGATGGAGATTGTATTTTAGTTGAATTGGGAGATAATGGTGATGCTAATTTTAATCCAGGTTGTGTCTTTACAACTATTTACTCTTCTGGCAGTGGCTCTGGTATTCTTGGAAATTCTGATGGAACAATTACCATTGTTGCAGATGATGTCTCCTCAACGATTATAGATAGTGTCTCCTATGACGATGTAGATGGTGCTGATGGAAATGGGTTTTCACTTCACTTCAACACGAACGCTTCTGACAATTCTAATACAGGAACAGACTGGCAGGAAGTATCTGATGCTGGCTCACCAGGAATCAACTCATTAATATCTCAATGTGGGACACCAGCTGCTGATATAAATGTAGCAAACAATTCATTTAACACCATTCCCGATACATCAACAGCTTCAACTGTCCCTTACAATACAGTCTTTGCAGCAACTCCTATTGGAAGTACTACAATGCCTAAAACATATTATATCACTAATGAAGGAAATATAGATTTGGTTATTAATAGCATCAGTCTTGATACAGATACCAACTTTAGCTTACAAAATCTTCCAACTTTACCATTGACAATTACTCCTACTGATCCTCCAGTAGCATTTGAAATAGTTTTTAATCCTCAAAACCCTATAGGAATAAAAACAGACATTGTTAGAATAGTAAATTCAGATCTTGATGCCGAGAATCCTTATACTTTTCAAATTCGAGGTGAGGCGGAATGTGCTGCATCTGCAATTTCTATTTCTCCAGCTTCTGGTCCAGCTGGTACAATTGTAACCGTTATTGGAACTAATTTAAGTACTGCAAGTGCAACATTTAATGGAACTCCTGCGGCGTTAATTAGCAATATTTCAAGCACTGAAATGGAAGTAACTGTTCCTTCAGGTGTGCTTTCAGGTAGCTTGGAAGTTTTAGATGATTCTGGATGTCTTGTAACCACTCCATTCACTATAATCGACAACCAAATTGGGTCTTGTGAAGGTGGCTCAACATTAACAGAATTATTTATAAGTGAAATCACAGATGCTACCTATGGAAGTTTAACTTACATCGAAATTTATAATCCTACAAGCTCAAATATTAATTTATCTACTTACGAAATAAGAATTTATTCAAATGGAACTGATGGTACTGAAATCCCTACGTCTTCAGCAAACCCAGCTCCATCAGTTCAACAACTTTCTGGAACAATTAATGCTGGACAAACATTTGTTCTAACAACAGGGACTTTCGGTGCTTTAGGTAGTACTCTTTGCTCTGTAGCAGGTGGTGATGGAAGTTATGGCGACCAAAATAGTTCTACAATTGCTGGAGTTAATGTAACTAGTAGTGGTCATGATTTTATTGGTTTATACAATGTAGGTGATGCCATTACTGACCCTCCAATTGATGCCTTTGGTGTTTACGGTGATGATGATTGGATGGACTCTCTTGGCACTCCAATTACTGGAACTAGAGGTTTTGATTTTAGAAGATTAAATACAGCTACTCCTTTACCTAACGCTACTTTTAATGAAAATCAATGGAATATTATTGATTGGGCTGGTCAAGGGTCTACGGCTTGTGTTTCTAACAATGATTATAGTGATATTGGAGATTATGATTTTTCAACTGGTGTACCTCCAACTAATATCATGGGAGCATCATCAACTGTAACTTTTTGTGATGTGACAGCTACAATAACAGTAAGTGGAGATGAAGGCACTGTAGGTGGATTACCTTTAGCGTATCAGTGGTTTGTATTCGCTCCTGGAGACCCAATGGGATGGGTAGCGGTAACTAATAATGCAACCTACTCAGGCTCAACCTCTGACACTTTAACTATTTCTAATACGTTTGGATTAGATAACTACCAATACTATTGTCAAATAAGAGAAAATACGATTACGTGTTATTCAGCTAGTGATGCAATTAGACTAATTACTCAAAGCACAACATGGGTAAGTCCTGGAGTCTGGTCTAACGGAACTCCTGATATTAATACAACTACAATTGTTGATTTTAATTATGATACAACAGTCAACGGAAGCTTTAGTGCTTGTTCTTTAAATATTAATTCAGGGACTTTAAATATTAGAAATGGTAATTATGTTGAAATAAATGGTGATTTAATAGTTAACGGAACACTAGATATTGAAAATGAAGGATCTTTAGTTATGATTGATGATTCAGGAACTGTAACTAATAATGGTACTACTAATGTTCATAAAACAACTACAGATATGGAAACCTACGACTATACGTATTGGTCTTCCCCTGTAGATTATTCTGTTTCTGGAACTAGTGCCCAAACAGTTTTAACTGGATTTCGTTCAGATCGAATATATAGTTTCAATACATCACAATTTTCTGATTTAGATGCTGACAGTTTTGATGATAATCAAAACGCTTGGACAAATCATAATACGTTTATGTCTGCTGGTCGAGGTTATGCTGCTATGACAAGTGGTTCTGGTGTTCATCAACGTTCTATTACATTTAATGGAACATTAAATACTGGTGTTATTTCAGTTCCAATTGCTTTAAGTCAAAATGGAGCTGATGCGAATGATGATTGGAATCTTTTAGGAAACCCATATCCTTCGGCTATTTTTGTAGATGAACTTGTTTCACACAATACTAACTTATCAGGAACAGTTTACTTATGGTCTCATGAAGATGATATTTCAATTAGTAACCCTGGACCAAATGCTTATAACTTTCGTTCTAATGATTATGCTATGTATAATAGTGTTGGAGGTATTGGGACTGCATCAACAGGAGATATAATTAGTAATATACCTACTGGCTATATTGCTTCTGGTCAAGGCTTTTTCATTGATGCTATTAGTGCTGGTACAATTGAGTTTACCAACGCTATGCGAGATAGAACTTATAATAACAATGACTTTTTCAGAAACTCTGAATCAAATTCATTTACATATCCTGAAAAAAACAGAATGTGGCTTAACATGACTAATCCTGATGGTGTGTTTAGTCAAATTTTGATAGGCTATATGGAAGATGGTACTTTAAGCAAAGACAGGCTTTATGATGGTATTCGCTTAGAAGGTTCAAATTTCATCGATTTTTATTCAAAAGATAATACTAACCTCTACAAATATGGTATTCAAGGTAGACCGCCTTTTAGTATAGAAGACATTGTTCCTATTGGTTATGACTCTAATATTTTAGGTGAATTGACAATTTCTCTTTATGGAACCGAAGGTGTACTTAATGATGTAACTGTTTATCTAAAGGACAACCTTCTAAACTCTATTCATAACCTAACAAATTCTGATTATATATTTTCAACTGAAACTGGTAATTTTGAAGATCGCTTTGAGATAGTTTTTCAGTCGGAATCTTTATCAATTACTGACGATAAAATTAGTTCAAATGAGCTAACTATTATTGAATTAGAGAATGGAAGTGTGAAATTTTCAGTCGGAAATAATTTAACAATTAAAACAATTGAAATTATTGATTTAATTGGGCGAACATTATACAATCTCAATGGTAATAGTTCAACAGAAACATTTGAATTACCAAGTCTCAGTCAGACCGCCTATATTGCTAAGGTATATTTATCTAATGGTCAAACAATAATCAAGCGCTCTATTAAGCGTAAATAAATATAAAAAATAAACAATTATTAAGACTTCAACAATAATTGAAGTCTTTTTTATTTACAGGCTGTACTTTAAAGACACTATTAAATTTCTGCCAGGAGCAGCAATGCCAGAGGAGTATGTTAAGTATCTTTGGTCAGTAATATTCTCTAAGGCAGCAGTAATTGTTGTAGCTTCAGAAAATTTATATTGCGTTCTAAAATTGAGTGTATACCATGAAGGAGAGAAAGGGTTGCCATTACGATCTAAAGCATAGATATAATCTTTAGATTGTTCTGAAGGCGCTAACTGGTCATAAGACAATTCATTATTATACTCTACAAATGCATCAATTAAAAACTTATCTTCCTTCCATACAATATGTGTGTTTCCAAAATTTGGAACCACATGTCTAACAGGAAGTTCTAAACCATTATCTTCTTGAGTTCCTCCAACAACATTATATTGTGATACTAACTTTAAATTTTTTGAAATATTAAATTGAATACCTGCTTCGAAACCATAAATTCGTTCTTTAGATACATTTTGAATCGCTTGAACATTACTAAGCTCACCATCATATATTATTTGAGAATTACCATTTAAATTGAAATCTCCACGAATTAAAGCGTTATCCAAAAAAGTATAATAAGTAGCTATATCAATAATACATATGTCATCAAAATTAAGTTTAAGACCTAATTCTGCACCATATGCATATTCAGCTTTTAAACTCTTATTTGGAACTACAACTGAGCCAGGTTCTGAGTCAAAAACTTTCCCTATATCGTCAATATTAGGTGCTCTAAATGCTGTTGATACATTTAACTTCCATTGAATCATTTCACTAGGAAGCCAGCTTATTCCAGCAGTACCTGTTAATGCTCCTGTATCAATTTTTGAATCATCAAAAGGAAGATTCAAAAAAGTATTGTTTTCAGTAAAATCAGCATTAGCTATAATATAATTATATCTCAGTCCAGATTGAAATACAAATTTAGAATTTGGTTTATACTTATAACTTGCATAAACAGCTAAAGATTGCCAATCTGAATCATTTGGATATCTAGATACAGCAGATGAAGATTCGTTTGTGATAATATTTTCAGTAAACCCATTTGATTTCACCTTATTGAAAACATATTCTATACCATAAAATAACTTGCTTTGTTGACCTAATTGTTTTTCAAAATCTACATTTAAAGAATAAGCGTCTACAGCCTCTTCTCTAACGCTTCTTAAAACAGATTGAAAATCACGATCGAATCTACTTTCTTGGAAATTTTGATACGCGACAGTTGCTTGTATCTTATCATACAGATTTGAACTACTGCTTAGTTTGGTCACTTGAAAATTACCCATAAACCATCGTTGTGGGCCATAATCCCATTCAGCAGAACGCAGTTCATTACCATTATATCTAATTAATCTATCATATCTTGGATAAGAAGATGTACTTGTATAGTACAACCCTAGATCGAAACTTAAATTTTCTTTTGGCTCATATCTCACCTTTTGTAAAAAATTAATTTGATCGTATCCAGTGGGAACTTGTAGCCTTGGATTCTTATTTTGTAAAATAACATCTTGACCATTTATTGTTTCAACATATTCTGGTCTTAAATAATCATCAGGACCATGTTTTCCCATTTTTAAATCATCAAAATCGGTATAACTAATACTGCTTAAAAATGCCCATTTCCTTAAACCAAAATTAAAATCTAGATGACCCGTTTTTTCTTTATTTGCTGTTGCATATCTCGCAACTGCATTTGCATTAAAGTACAATGAATCTTTATAAGATAATTGAGGTTTTTGAGTATAAAAACTCATTACACCACCAATAGCATCACTACCATAAACCACTGAACCTGCTCCTAAAGTAATTTCTGTGTTTTGAATGGTAAACGGATCAATAGAAATAACGTTTTGTAGATTTCCACTTCTGAAAATGGCATTATTCATTCTTACACCATCAACAGTAATTAAAAGCCTATTTGTAGAAAATCCTCTAATGACTGGGCTCCCTCCTCCTAGCTGACTTTTTTGAACATACACATTACCTGTACCTTCTAATAAATCTGCACTTGTTTGTGGGTTTGCAAACTGAATGTCTGCAGAATTCACATTAACGATTGTTTGAGGAATATCACGCTTACTTTGTTCAAATTTTGATGCAGAAACAACTACTTGATCTAGTCCTTCAATATTAGGCTCTAAAAAAACCACATAATTGTCTGATGAAATCACACTCTTTTTAGTAGAATATTTTACATAAAGTATATTTTGAAAGTAGATAGTTTCATTCGCATCAAATTGATCCAAAAATGCTTTACCATCAATATCTGTGATAACAGATTCATCCTTATTAGAATTGTAGATAGTTACTCCAGCAATAGGTATTTGAGTTTCTTGATCGAGCACCTTAACCTCTTGAGCATTAACG
>NZ_JBGCCX010000086.1:0-4232 GCF_045105015.1 Psychroserpens sp. | reverse complement strand
AAATTTCTCAGATTTAGATGCTACAAAACAACAGCTTTGGGAACTAAAATCGCAATACCAAAGAAAAGAGGATTATACTCCAGAAGAGTTTTATGACAGAGCTGGTATTTGGGCTGAATTTGGAAAAATCGTTTGTATTTCAGTTGGTTATTTTACGTATCAAGGCGAGGTTAGAACGTTTAGAGTTACCTCTTTTTATGGTGATGAAATTAAAATCCTTAAAGATTTCAAAAATCTTTTAATCTCACATTTTAGCCAGACAAAACATTTACTCTGTGCCCATAATGGTAAAGAATTTGATTTTCCATATATCGCTAGGCGAATGATTATTCATAACATAGAATTGCCTTATAAATTAAATCTCTTCGGAAAAAAACCATGGGAAGTGCCACATCTCGATACCTTAGAACTATGGAAGTTTGGAGACTATAAAACATATACATCTTTAAAATTACTAACTAATGTTTTAGGAGTACCATCACCAAAAGATGATATTGATGGAAGTGAAGTTTACAGCGTTTATTATAAAGAAAATGATATAGATCGTATCATCACGTATTGTGAAAAAGACACCATAGCTGTTGCTCAAATCTTCTTGAGATTACGAGGTGATGAACTGCTTCATGAGAATGAAATTATCCATATTTAAGCTCGCAAAAAGGATTGAACGATGTGTTTGAAATCCTTTTTTGAAAAAAAAGATTGAGTCGTGAAAGCCTGTTTTCAAGCTTATCTTGAAATTTGCCCAAATAAAAAAAGCCCAGACATAACATCTGAGCTTTTTAGGGTTAAAAATTAGTTAGTTATTGTTTAATAAATCGTTTAATCATAGTTTCTTCATGTGTTGTAAAGATAATTTGATAGATTCCACCATCTAGAGTACTTACGTCAATTACATTTCCATTAAGTTTACCTCGAGTTACAATTTGTCCAATGGAATTATAAATTTCAAAACTCACATTAGTATAAGTTGTGCTAATATTTAATACATTCCCCTTTACTGGATTTGGGTGTAACTTAATTTCTTTTACACTAATTATAGGAGAAACAGAAACCTCATCTCCTCTAGCAGATGAAGCAGATGTCAAGTTAATATTATCAATAGCGATATCTGCTTGCCAAGTATTTCCAGTTACTCTGTTAAAACGCAGTTGGACGCTACCACCAACATACGCTGATAAATTAACATTTGCCGATTGCCATGAATTCCCTAAGTTCCCTGAACTATTCCAAATTGACGACCAACTTGCGCCATCATCATTACTAGCTTCTAAAGCTATCGTACCCATATTATTTGCTCCAAATTGATGATAATCAAAACTGAATGTTGCTGAAGATTGAGAACTTAAATCAAAACATGGTGAATTTAATATTGCTCGTTTTGTTGGATACCCAGTATTATTTCCTGAAGCTTCAACAAATATGTAGAAATTACCTTGAGTTGCATTTGAAGGTCCTGTCCCATTTGAAGGCGTACCATTTGCGTCTCTTGTCCAATTTAAATCATCAGCACCAGACTGTGTCCATCCTCCAAAATTGCTTTCGAAACTTTCAGCGTAAGGATAAGCAGTGATTCCTCCTGAACAACCAGAAACAATAACTTCACCTTCTGATAAACTCACATCATCAATAGCTATGTCAGCCTGCCATGTGCTACCAGTTATTCTATTAAATCTCAACTGGATGCTTCCACCAACATAAGCGTTAAGATTCACATTAGCAGTTTGCCAAGAATTTCCTAGGTTTCCTGAACTGTTCCAAATTGATGACCAGCTTGCTCCATCATCATCACTAACTTCTAAATCAATACTTCCCATATTAGCAGAACCAAATTGGTGATATGAAAAGCTTAATGTCGCTTCAGTTAAGCTTGATAAATTGAAACAAGGTGAGTTTAAAATAGCTTGTTTTGTTGGATACCCAGTACCATTTCCAGAAGCTTCAACATATACATAAAAAGAACCTTCGGTTGCACTTGATGGCCCTGTTCCGTTTGAAGGAGTTCCATTAGCATCTCTAGTCCAATTAATATCATCTGCAGAAGACTGTGTCCAACCTCCAAAATTACTTTCGAAACCTTCTGAATAAGGATAGATATCAATACCACCTGAACAGCCAGTTGAAGGCTCTAAAACGTTTACTGTTCTAACAACTTCTATAGCATCATTTCCTGCTGCATCAGAAACATTGTATGTAATATTATAAATTCCAGAAGCTACTGTGTTTACGTTACCTACGGTGACAATACTTGAGGTTAAGTTTCCATCAATGTTATCTGTTGCTGTTGCTCCTTGTTCGTTATAAGTATCTCCAACATTTAAGCTAATTGTCGATGCTCCAATTAATGTAATTACTGGAGCTGTGGTATCTGCAACTATATTTACAGTACGAGTAACCTGATTTGCATTATTCCCTGATGAATCGCTTACATTATAATTAACAAAGTACGTCCCAGCAGTAGCTGTATTAACAGTACCTGAAATCACAATGTTAGATGTTAAGTTTCCGTCTAAATTATCTGAAGCTGTTGCACCTTGCTCGCTATAAGTATCTCCAACATTTAAGCTAATTGTCGATGCTCCAATTAATGTAATTACAGGAGCTGTTGTATCGGGATTTACAGTAACGGTTCTAGTAACTTCAGTAGCAGCATTTCCTGCAGCATCACTAACATTATAGGTAATAGTATACGATCCAACTGTATTTGTGTCTATAATATCTCCACCAACAACAATACTAGATGTTAAATTACCATCAATATTATCTGATGCCGTAGCACCTTGATCTGAATAAGAATTACCAAGTTCTAAACTGATATTTGATGAACCTATAAGTGTAATCACAGGAGCTGTAGTATCAGGAATTACATTTACTGTTCGAGTTACTTCATTAGCAGCATTTCCTGCAGCATCACTAACATTATAAGTTACTACATATGTTCCTCCTAAACTTGTATTTACGGTATCACCACCAATAACAATACTTGAAGTTAAATTTCCATCAACATTATCAGTCGCTGTGGCTCCTATTTCTGAGTACGAATCTCCTACATTTAAATTTACTGTAGAAGCACCATTTAATGAAATAACAGGAGCTTCGAGATCAGGTCCAGAACCTTCAATCACTACAGAATAATCTTCAACTTCTCCATAGGTAAAATTATCACATGGACCTGGAACTTGATTATATCGCATAATAACTCGCATTCTTGTTGTGTTTTCTATAGCACCTGAAGGAATTGTAAAACTTCCAGTAACAGAGGTCGCTTGAGTATTACCTTGCGAAAACACTTGCTCATTAGCATCAGTAAAATCACCATCTCTGTTGTAATCAATCCAAACTCCATATGCTTCATTATAAACTGTACCAGTCCAAGTAGGTGTTACAGTAATTGTATATTGAGCATCCTTAGTTAAGGTTGTAGAAATACTGGTAAAATCTGAATAAAACTGAGGTCCTGAAGTATTATCAATTGTATTTAATTGAACTCTGCTGATATATTCATCGTTTGTATTTGTACTTGCAGCATTACAATAATTTAATTGAACGTCTGTCGTGGTAAAGTTTACTGAACTACTGTAAGCAGAATTACTTCCGACAGAACATTTGCTCCTTACTTGAGATTCATATTGAGTTAATGCTGTTAATCCAGTAATGTTAAAAGATATTCCATTTACAGATGAAGTAATCCAAGAAGATGCACCAAGCTCACGATATCTTAAATCATAACTTGCTCCTGGTACAGCAGCCCAACTTAAAGTTGCCGAAGTTGTTGAAATATTTGATGCAGCCAATCCAGTAGGTACATCTGCATTACATACCACTGGTGCTCCAATAGTAAAGTTTGAATTTGAAATATCGAAGAAGATATTATTAGATCCTCTTACCATTATTCTATTTTGATTACCTTGATTATTAGGAACAACAATATCATGTGATCCATCATTAGTAACTCCAGAAGCTAATGAAACTGTGTATGTATCTCCTCCATCTGTAGATAAGAAAATATCTACGTTTGCTGCATTTATACCGTTTGCTGTTGTCCCTGCGACATCCCAAGTTACTGCTTGAGATGAGCCTACATTCCATATTACATTTGTATTTGGTGAATTCACAACAAAAGGTCCTGCAGCATCTTCTACAACGACAATCATATTATCACTGTTATTCGTAGCTCCGCCCGCCCTATTATCTCTTACTGTAAATCTAAAATTTAATGTTCTATCTACTTC
>NZ_JBGCCX010000085.1:0-9956 GCF_045105015.1 Psychroserpens sp. | reverse complement strand
CTGCAAGAGAAGGAAGAAACCCTCAAACTGGTAAGACAATACAAATCAAAGCTAAAAACGTAGTAAAGTTTAAAGCTGGTTCTGATTTAAGTGGAGCTGTAAACTAAGCACTTCTTAAAATAGATTAAAAGCCCACTTTTTTAAAAAGTGGGCTTTCTTTTTTTATATATCTATGATATAAGAAATAAGAAATACTCAAGTATTTAGTTTAGTTATTGTTTTTTAAATAAATATGTCATAGATTTATTTCTCAAATCATACGCTATGATTACCATAAAGCCCAAAAAAGGTGATTTATTAATTGCAGAACCGTCAATAATTGGCGATATCTCTTTTAATAGATCTGTTATTCTTCTTGCTGACTATAACAGTAATGGTTCAATTGGTTTTATTTTAAATAAACCTTTAGAATATACGCTTCAAGATTTGATTCCAGAAACCAATGCCAATTTTAAAGTCTTCAATGGTGGACCAGTTGAGCAAGACAATTTGTATTTTATTCATCAAGTTCCACATTTAATTCCTGATAGTATCGAGATTTCTCTTGGTATATTTTGGGGTGGAAATTTTGAGGTTGTTTTACAACTTCTTGAAGATGATAAGCTCTCTAATTCTGATATACGTTTCTTTCTTGGTTATTCTGGATGGGATTCTCAACAATTAGAAAATGAATTAGAATCAAATTCATGGATTGTCTCCAAAAACATCTATAAGAAAGAACTTATGGAAAAATGTTGTGATTCGTTCTGGAAAGAAAAAATGCTAGAGCTAGGAGGCAACTATTTATTATGGTCTAATGCTCCCGAAAACCCAAGTTATAATTAAGATATTCTTAGTTTTATATTCAAACGCCTAATTAAATCTTCTGCGATTTTTGTTGCAAATTCTTTTTTACGATATTTTAATATGGGTTGAACACCAGTAATCACATTACTAATAAATAATTCATCAGCTTTTTGAAGTTCGAATGGAGAAATAGAGGATTCTTCTATTACATAATCTCCAGAATTCACAATCACCTCAATCAGTTGTTTTCTCATAATTCCTTTAAGACAACCATCTTCTAATGGAGGTGTTTTAATAGTTTCTCCTGAGATCAAAAACAAATTTCCGTTTAAAGCTTCTACAACATTTTTATTTGTATTAAGTAACAGACAATTATCCCAACCGTTCTCTTCAGCATAAATACTTCCCAAAACATTTATGGCTTTATTATTTGTTTTTAGTGTAGATAATAATCCGGGTGCGACAAAAAAATCTTTAAATAAATCTACTGTATACTTTATTTGATTTGAAACCGAATAAAAATCTGATTTGAGTGCTTCGACTGAAATATTATAGTTGATTGTTTTATCTGTAGGAAGATACTTCCCACCATCTCCTCGATCGACATTTAATCGAATTCTTGCAGAAGACTTTAAAAGTGAATTCGCTTCAATTGTTTTGAGTAACTCTGATTCAAGAAATTCCATCGTAAAATCCATCGGTATTTCCATGCGCATTATGCGCATGGAAGCCATCAGTCTAAAATAATGATCCTCCCAGAATAAAAGCTTACCATGTACATACTTTATGGTTTCAAATACAGCATCACCATATTTATAACCTCTATTTTCATTCGTTATAAAACTTGAATCGTTTAGTAAATTACCATTGAAATTTATCATAAAAAAAGTCTCGATATTTAATCGAGACAAATATAAAACTTATATCACTGAGACTTCTTAAGCAGAACCTAAAACTTGCTTTAAATCTGAAATTTGATTATCCCAAAGCATTTTAGCTTCTTCTAACTCATCTTCTTCAGTATAATCTGTAACGATTATTGAAACATCTTTAGTTATTTCATCAACTTGAATTCTAATTTCAAAGAAATAATTATCACCTTCATCTTCGTCGGTCATCCACCTAAATTTTATACGCTCACCACTTTTTTTAGTAAGCAACTTTGCTTTTTCCTCAGAACCATCCCATATAAAAGTGAAAAATTCACCTCTTGAATTTACATTATCTGCAAACCACTCAGATAAGCCTGAAGGCGTTGATATATATTGATATAAAAGTTGAGGAGAAGCATGTATTGGAAACTCCATTTCGAACTTGACTTTGTCTTCCATTTGTAATTTTATTGTGAGGCTCAATATATACAATTAATTGTTCAGTTTAAAACTAATCAGTAAAAAATATTTTAATCATTTTATGTTTGTTGCCATAGATTTTGTTTTTATATTTGCAGCCGAAATTATGGCGAGGTAGCTCAGTTGGTTAGAGCGTCGGATTCATAACCCGGATGTAACGAGTTCAAATCTCGTTCTCGCTACAACATCAAAAGTCTAGTACAATCGTGCTAGACTTTTTTCATGTTATACCCTAAACTTATTCTTAAGATTCGTTAAAATAAAACTCATCAAATTTACATTGCTTTTATTATAAGTAATTTTTAGCTTTTTTCTAATTTACATTGTAAAGTAATATTTAACTTACATTCTATCAATAAGGTAGCTGTAAATGAGAAAAAAAATATCATACATAGCATATAATTGCATTTAGACGACTATCTTAGTCTAAGAACTTTTTATCTCATACTTTTGTAAGCTTTCGCATATTGATTTCTATGCCAAATTCAAGGTTAAATTCTTAATGATTATGTAATTGCAGTTAACGTATTTATACTAATGAAAAGATTTTTTTTATTTACTGCCTTCATAGTTGTAATACTAAGTAATTCTTCAAATGCTTCTGCTCAAAATGAATTCATTACTACCTGGAAAACAGATAATCCTGGTACATCAAACGCATCATCTATAACAATTCCTACTGTTGGAGGTGGATATTTTTATGATGTGGACTGGAATGATGATGGAATTTTCGATCAATTTGGGATTACTGGTGATGTTGTACATGATTTTGGAACCCCTGGAACTTATACCATAAGAATTCAAGGAAGTTTTCCTAGTATTTATTTCAACTATAGTGGAGATAGACGAAAGATTCTTGAAGTGAATCAATGGGGAACTAATGCATGGGTTTCTATGTACGAAGCATTTAGTGGATGTAGTAATTTGCAATTTAATACTTACCTACCATTAGATGCTCCAGATTTAAGTAATGTTTCTTCTATGCGTCATATGCTAAGAAACACTACTAATTTCAATAGCCCAATTGGACATTGGGATGTTTCAAATGTCACCGACATGTCAAATATGTTTGGAGAAGCAATCTCTTTTAATCAAGACATTAGTAATTGGGATGTGTCAAATGTCACCAATATGTTAAGAATGTTTTACGATGCAAACTCTTTTAATCAAGATATTAGTAGTTGGGATGTTTCTAATGTAACAAATATGGAAGGTACATTTTTTGAAGCAGATTCTTTTAATCAAGACATAAGTAACTGGGATGTCTCAAATGTAACTAATATGGAAAGCATGTTCAGAAGAGCAATTTCTTTTGATCAAGACCTAAGTAATTGGGACGTGTCAAATGTCACTGATATGACAACTATGTTTCTTTTCATAACACTATCAACTCCAAATTATGAGAACATGCTAATTGCATGGAATAACTTAACACTGCAAAATAACGTGAATTTTCATGGTGGTGGTAGTAAATACTGCTCTATTGAAGCTACTGCAGCTAGAGCTAATATGATAGCTTCTGATGGTTGGTCAATTATTGATGGAGGTTTGGATCCTCCAACAGCAACATGCATTGCAACACCTTTTATATTGAACCTAGATGCTAATGGAAATGCTATTTTAGCAGGAAATGATATTGATAATGGGTCTACTATATGTGGTGATGGTGTGATGGGGTTAAGCTTATCTCAAACAGCTTTTACTTGTTTAGATTTAGGTAGTAATACTGTAACCTTAACAGTTGATGATGGATATGGAAATACCGATAGCTGTACAGCAACAGTAAATGTGGTCGACACTACAGCTCCAACTCCTGATGTTGGAACATTGGCTGATGTTTCCGCAGAATGTGAAGTGACATCTCTCATACCTCCTACTGCTAGCGATGCTTGTGGAGCTGTTACAGTTACTAACAATATTACGCTTCCTATTACGACACCTGGAACAATTATTATATGGAGCTATGACGATGGTAACGGAAATATAAGTACTCAAAATCAAAATGTTTTTTTCACTGACGTAACTAATCCTGTTCCTGATGTGGCTTCCTTAATTGATATAACTGCGGAATGTGAAGTAACATCACTTACTCCTCCTTCTGCTACAGATAACTGCGGAACAATTACTGTTACAAATAATGCCACACTTCCTATAACTACTCAAGGAACAACAGTAATTACATGGATCTATGATGATGGTTATGGAAATACAAGTACTCAAAACCAAAATGTTGTTATCACAGATGTAACTAGTCCTGCTCCTGATGTAGCTTCGTTAAATGATATAACTGCAGAATGTGAAGTAACATCACTTATTTCTCCTTCAGCTACAGATAACTGCGGAATGGTTACTGTTACAAATAATGCAATACTTCCTATCAGTGCTCAAGGAACAACGGTAATTACATGGACCTATGATGATGGCAATGGAAATACAAGTACTCAAAACCAAAATGTTGTAATCTCTGGCTTAACTGATCCATTAGATGATGCAATAGCAAGTCATACAACAACAATTTCTGATTGTAACGATACAACCATTCAATTATCAGGTAATTTGACAGGACAATGGTCTGCAGTCTCAGTTCCCAGCGGAAGCCTATATAGTTTTTCAGACATAAATAATCAAAACGCAACATTTACAGGAGAAAGCGGAGTAACCTATGATATCACATGGACACTAGACAGCCCTGCTCCTTGCGCAGATGCAACATCAATATTAAATGTAATATTCCCTTCATGTGGAGATGTTATTGATTTTGATGGTAGTGATGATTATATAAATTTTGGTGACAATAATAGCTTATCAGGCACATTTAGTATTGAAACCTGGATAAAACCAAATACAATTAATAGCAACACTCAAAGTATTATATCTAAACGCAATGCCAACGACCTAACTTCTGGTTATGATTTAAGCCTAGTTAATAATACCATCTCATTTCAAACTAATGGCTATACCATTTCAGCTAACGGCATAACATCAGACCGATGGTTTCATATAGCACTAACCTATGACGGAACAGATTATACGCTCTATGTCGATGGCTTAGAAAGAAGTAATTCTGCTGGACCTAATCCAGTAGCCAATAATTACAATACCATTTTAGGAGCCATGGGTAGGCTTAATGATATTCCAATAAATCATTTCAATGGTTGGATAGATGAATTACGCTTTTGGAATACTGCTCTAAATTCAGAACAAATCCATGAAATGATGAACCAAGAAATTGAAGATAACACTACTGTGAGAGGTTCTGTTCTAGGTTTAGATATTGCCGGCTTAAACTGGAGTAACTTAGATGCATATTATAAAATGAATCAAAGCTCTTCAGATATTAATTCTGGATTTTTGGTTGGAAATGTTGGAACTTCTGGACGATTATCAAACATAACTTCATTACAAGATGAAACTGCTCCACTACCATATGTCACTACTAGTGATGGTAATTGGGATAATGCAACTACTTGGTTAAATGGTAGCGTTCAAATGATTCCTAATACAAATAGCGTTAATTGGAATATTGTAAGAACAAGTCATGATATTAATTCTGGTAATAGATCAACTTTATTATTAGGTTTAATTGTCGATTCAAATACATATAGCATCTCAAACGACCAATCATTAGAAATTTCAAATTATCTTAAAATTGACGGTACAATTGACTTAATTGGTGAATCGCAATTGATTCAAGATTCGGGTAGTATAGTTGATTATACTGGAAATGGTTCTATTGAAAGAGACCAACAAGGTTCAACAAATCTATTTCATTATAACTACTGGTCTTCGCCTGTAGGAAACAATAGTACTGATTATACTATAGGTAGTGTTTTATTTGATGGCACTAATAGTAATAATCCTTTACCTACTCAATGGACGGCAAATAATGATGCAGATGGATCAACTGTACCAATAACAATGAGTAGTAGATGGCTATATCTTTTTGAAAACTATCCAGAAGCATCTTATGCAGATTGGAATATTATTTCGGAATCAACTTCAATTCCAGTGGGATTAGGATTTACAATGAAAGGAAGTGGAAATAGTGGCTCCATTCAAAACTATACATTTATTGGTCAACCCAATAATGGAACTATTACCACTCCAATCACTGGTAGCAATCAGGCTTTAGTTGGAAATCCTTACCCTTCAGCCATAGATGGATATACCTTTATCAACGATAACAGTGCTGTGCTTTCAGATGGAACTTTATATTTCTGGGAACAAGCCTCAACATCTACTTCGCATACTTTATCAGAATATGAAGGTGGCTATGCTTACTTAAATTTAACTGGTGGGACTGCTGCAGTTTCTCCTCCTGGCATTAACAATGTAGGAGATGCAAGTACAATACCACAACAATATGTTCCTGTTGGACAAGGTTTTTTTGTTACTGGAAATGCAACAGGTGGAACTATTCAATTTAATAACAATCAACGTGTTTTTGTAAGAGAATCAAGCGGAAATTCAATATTTTTAAGAAATACAATACCTAATAGTGAAAATACTACAAATGACAACTATGATAACTCCAACAAATTTATAAGGATTGATTTTGTATCTCCTGAAAATTCTACAAGACATTTATTACTTGGGTTTATGAATAGTGATTTAGCAACAAATGGTACAGACTATGGTTATGATGCACCAAACAATGAAAACTTCCCAAGCGACATGTCTTTTAATATTGATGGTGAAAAATACATTATTCAGGGAGTTGGTAATTTTGATATAACTAAATCTTACCCTCTTGATATCGACTTAGCTGATGACGGAAATATTACAATTCATTTAGATGTCATCGAAAATTTTGAAGTAGATATTGATATATTCATCTACGATGCCTATGAAAGCATTTATACACAGATTAACAATCAAGACTTTCAAAAAACATTAGAATCTGGGAATTACAGTGATCGATTCTTTTTAACATTTATTGACAACTCTACTTTATCAGCAATTGATAACGAAATAGAAAATATCATTATCAATTATCTTCAAGATAGTAATGAAATCCTTATTAGAAGTGTAAGCGATACTCAAATCAAACAAGTATCTTTAATTAATTTGGTTGGACAAACAGTTGCGTCTTGGAACACATCAAACTTACACACTTCATCTGAAGGTTTTAGAATTCCAGTGAAAAATATTTCTGAAGGCAACTACGTCCTAAAAGTAGGGACAAATTATTCTACCATCAACAAAAAGATACTTTTAAAATTTTAATGCTTTAGAATTAATTCAAACTAAGGACTAAATCTAGACAAATAAACTCCCAAGATTATATCAAAATGAAGTCCAATTCATAAAAATTTATGCGTTTCATCGGTTTTTTATGCGTTTTATAGATTTTTATTCAAATAAAATGATATATTAGCCTCAAATTAAAAGTCCAAATTTACCTAAAACCCCAAATCTAATGAGAAAATCTACTTTCTTATATGTACTACTTATGTGTGTATCATTAAGTCTACATTCGCAAACTTCAAATTTAGAAAAAGCGCAAAATTATTTACAAAATCGTGGTGAAGTATGTTTTGTATTTACCGCAAATAGTGAGCAGCAAGTTCAAGAAATTTCTCAGTTTCTATCAATTGGACACAATGTAAGTCATGAAACTTTAGAAATAGAAGCATTCGCTAATGCTGAAACATTTCAACAGTTTTTAGCTTACGGACTTCCATATGAAGTTAATGAAAGTGAAAATGAATTCATAACAACTGTAAATTCTACTGACAACACTCAAGCTTGGGATGTTGATTGGAATGCATATCCAACGTATACTCAATATGTAGCAAAAATGAATTACTTTGCTTCAACATATCCCAACTTATGTTCTCTTGAATCAATTGGTAATTCTGTTAACGGAAGACAACTTTTGATGCTAAAAATTTCTGACAATGTTAATTCAAATGAAGCAGAACCAGAATTCATGTACACGTCGTCTATGCATGGTGATGAATTAGCTGGTTTTCCATTAATGATAAGATTAGCCGAATACTTGTTAACTAATTATGGTTCTGATAGTGAAGTGAACAGCATTGTAAATAATACTGTTATATATATTAACCCATTAGCCAATCCTGATGGAGCCTACCGAAATACTGGTAATAATACTATTACAAATCCTATTAGAGCTAACGCTAATGGTCAAGATTTAAATAGAAATTATGCAGATAATGTAATTGGCCTTCATTATGATGGAACTTACGAACCTGAAACCTTAGCATTTATGAAGTTTGAAGAAAGTCATAACATAGTTATGTCTGCAAATTTTCATGGCGGAACTGAATTAGTCAACTATCCTTATGACAATACTTATGACCAACATGCTGATCATGATTGGTTTGAATATATTTCTGTTGAATACGCAACTCATGCACAAAATAATAGCCCATCTGGTTATATGATGGTAGATGAAGATTCTGATATATACCCAAGTCCAGGAGTAACTCATGGAGCTGAATGGTATCGAGTTTATGGAGGTCGACAAGACTATATGAACTACTACAGAGGTGGTCGAGAAGTTGTAGTTGAATTGTCAGACACTAAGTGGATTCAAGGGAATGCGATTGATAATCATTGGACATACAACAAACAAGCTTTTTTAGATTACATGAAACAAGTTAACTTCGGATTTCAAGGGATTGTTTCTGATGAATCTGGAAATCCAATAGCTGCTAAAATTTCAATAGCTGGGCATGATGCTTTAAATTCCTTTGTATTTTCAAATTCAGATTTAGGAGATTATTATAGATTAGTTAAAGGCGGAAGTTACAATGTGACTTATGAAGCTCCTGGTTATGTGACACAAACTATAAATGTAAATGTTACAGATAATACACAAACTGTTCAAAATGTGACGTTACTTTCTGCGTCAACAAAACCAGTGTCTAATGATGTTACAATCAATACTAATGAAAGTACAACTTTAACCGCTACAGGTTTAGGTACCATTAATTGGTATGATGATATAAATGATGATACTCCAATAGCCACTGGTAATAGTTTTAGTACACCTAGTTTAACAGAGACAAGATCTTATTTTGTTGAAGATGTGATTACTAAAAGTAATGCTGGATCTTCTAATCATTCAGCAAACGGAAGCTTTTTTGCAGGTGGAATAACCGATCGCTATTTGGTATTTGACGCATCAGAAGCTGTGTTGCTTAAAGATGTAACAATAAATACAGAAAATACTGGTGAAATGGAGGTTCAACTTCAAGATGGATCTGGAAATGTTTTAGATTCTAGACTTATTCTTATTGAAAATTCAGGAATTCAACAAATTGAACTTAACTTTATGATTCCTGTAGCTAATGATTTAAGATTAGTAAGTGCTGAATTATCTACAGGGTTTAGACTATGGAGAAACAATACTCCTGCTGGTACCGCGTATCCTTATAATAATGGATCAATTTCAATAAAAAATAACAACCTCAACAATTTAGACTACTACTATTTCTTCTACGATTGGAATCTTGAAGATTATAAAAGTGCTAGAGAAGAAGTAATTGTTACAGTTGAAGACACTTTAGGTTTTGAAGATGAAACTTTAGATCAAGTTAGTATATACCCTAACCCTTTTAGTAATTCAATAACAATCAAAATGCCTAATACTGGTATTTCAAAAATAGGTATTGAGTTATATGATATTAGTGGAAGAACGATCTTCAATTACTCTAATATAAATATTGATAATGGCACTTATAACCTTCAAAATATTGAAAACCTAACCAGAGGTACTTATTTCTTGAAAATTACTGATAATGAAAGTAATGGTTCTGTTGTAAAACAAATTATAAAGCAATAACAAAA
>NZ_JBGCCX010000084.1:0-8119 GCF_045105015.1 Psychroserpens sp. | reverse complement strand
GCCTGACCTCCTACTGCCTGAGCATCACGTAAACTTAAATCAAAACTCGTAAAACCATCGTTGTCATCATCACAAACCTCTAAGGCTGTCAAAACATTGGCAACAGGATTTACTATAACATCTAAATCTAATGTAGTGGTGCTGAAACACCCATTGGATGTGTCATCTAATCTTACGTAAACTGTCTGCAAATTTGGAACAATATTAGTGTAAGGAGAGAAAATTTCGTTCGCAGGAGCATTGGCATCTGCAAGAGTTTCATAGTATGATACAACAACATTAGCCTGACCATTAATTATTTCAGTGTTGGCATTTGATAAAGTAAAAACAGCGAAACCGTCCGTGTCATCATCACATACAGATAAAGGAGTTGGAACAAGAGTTGTTGGTCCTGGATTAACAATTAAATCAAAAGAAATGGTTTCAAAACATAATGTATTAGAATCATTTTCTACTCTAACAAATACGGTTTGAGGATTTGAAATATTAGTATAAGGACTTGTTAATGGATTTGTATTAGCACCAGCATCTACTTGCGTTGGATGATACGTTAATGTTACACCTGTTTGACCATTAAGTATCGTTGCTGTTTGTGAATTCAAATCAAAAGATTCAAAACCATCACCAGAAATATCATCACAAACCACTAGATCATTAGGTTGAGTTAATGAAATCCCAGAAGCCACTAATACCTCAAAAGTTGTTGTCACAAAACAATTAGTATTGTTACTGTTAACAATCCTAACAAAAATAGTTTGAGGATTAACTGTATTAGTAAATAAGTTTGGTAATGGATTTGCATTATTATCTGCATCATCTTGCGTCCCATGATAAGATATTGAGACATCTGCTTGACCTCCTATAACTTCTGCATCTTTAGTTGATAAATCAAATTCAGTAAAATCATCTAACACAGCATCATCACATAGCTCATAAACTGAAATAGGATTAATAACCGGATTTGGATGGAATGTAATATTAATTTCTTCTGTAAGTGTACAACTCTGATCCGTAACTTCAACAAGATACACATCTGAATTAGGAGAGGTTACAGTAAAGGTTGGATTTGTTTCGCCAGGTATTAAAATATTATTTGAATACCATTGATAGGTTGCTGTAGCTGAAGCAATATCTGCATCTAAAATAACATCTGCATCACCTTCACATAGATCTTGATCAGGACCTAAATCTACGGTAAAAGGAACATCTTTACTCACTGTTACATCATCGGTAACTTCAACTGTATCACCATTACAATTGGTATAAATCACTCTTGCTGTATAGGTAGTTGTTCCTGTTGGACAAACATTTAATGTAGGAGTTGTTCCTAACACTGCTCCTGCATCGTCTAACCAAGCAAAATCAATAACACTTGGGCCAGCAGGTGTAAAACGCCAAGCTTCATCAGTAGTTGTCCATTGTCCTGTATTTCTACCTGGTGGCACAAATGCAGTAGTTCCTGCATCATTTTGAATACCTACAGCTGCGTTTCCATCATTCCACCCTGTACAAAGTGGTTTATCTTTAATATAAATGTCAATTACATTGGTTGTTTCATATAAAACGGCCATATGAGTAGCTAACATAGTATTACAAGCTCCTGAAAACATTGGAACTTCAAAAAATGATACTGCTAACACCCTATTTGGAGCTGTACCAATAATTTCCCAAGCAATTTCTTCAGCATTTCCAACTGTTGGATCAATATCATGAGTAGGAGTTAAGATATTTGCTTCACCTAAAGTATCATTAGTGTTGTTTGGTAAGCTTTCATCAAAAGACCAGCCATTACTTGTATCTCCAGCGTCAACATCAAAACGTATCACACCATTAGATCCTACTTGAAACTGTGTTTCAATATCATTGAAAAAACAAAAATCAAAAGGTAAACTTTCAACATCAGACCATTGGTCATCTGCATTAGGATTTAAAGAATTTGAAAGTCCATCAAAAGCAAATGGTGGCACAAATGGTATAGCAGTAACGGTGTACGTATTAGTTTCACCTATTTCTAAAAACTCTGCTGTTATATCTGTACAATTATCTGCACAATCTATAACAATATCATCACCAGCTTCAACAAAAGGATTTCCTGGTCCAGAAGCTCCTACTTGTGCGGTAAGATCAATATTGTTTGTACTTGAACAGCCAGCTGGATTAGTATCTGTAATTACTAATGTTACATTAAACAAACCTGAAGTAGCATATTGATGAGTTACAGTAGCACCAGTATCTGTGTTACCATCACCAAAATCCCATGCATATGTTGCTCCTGCACCACTTATTGAGAATGTTCCACTTGCATTAAAAGTAACAACTTCGTTTACATCTGCAACAACAATATTACCAACAGCAGCTGGATTAGTACTATCTAAATTAGCTACAATAGATTGACATGGTGTTAAGCAAGCAATATCTGCTTCCCAACCCGTAGTTGTACCTGAACCATTAGAAACAAATTCAATTGTTAAACATCCTGAAGGTGTTGTCGCTTCAACCACACCAGGATTATTTCCACCAGAAAATGAACCTAAAGAAGGAAACGTATTATCTGGTCCATCATAAATGGTCATTACGTCCAAATTTAACTGTAAACTAAACGCAGTAAAAGTTAACTGAACAGTATCGCCTGCAGCTGGAGGACAAATTGTTAATGTGAGATTTTCATTATCTGAATATGGTCCAAATTCGCCACCAGTATCAAAAAATCGATCTGTACATTGACTAATAGTTCCATCTTGCATCAGAATATCCTGACTGTATGAAAAAACTGTAAAAGCGAATATTAAAAGTGTAATTATTTTTTTCATAATAAGACGATTATTGAGGGTTTTGAGATTTGATTGTTACTAAATATGGAGAATTATCAAATCGATACGTTTTAGATCCTTCTCTTGAATAAAAATTAAATTGATATTTTAAAGGATTGAAAGTACTTTCATTATATGATGCGTCACGACTTAAAGTTTTGTTGTAATGAGTAAATAATGGAACCGTAGATAAATTTTCAAAACTTGATAAATCTTTATTGACTACTTTAATAACTTCAATTCGGTTTCTAAGAATATGTTTTATATCTCTTAAACGTTGTGGCTTACTTAATATATCATTCTCAGCATGTTCGCCATAAACTTCTATAATGAGATTTAACTCTTGCGAAGTAAGAGGCGCGTTAACATTATTATCATAAATGACATGTTGTAATGGTTTTTGACTAGTTTGAGAAAATGATGTGTTGACCGTTAACACACTAATAACGAATGCCAAAGGCAAAAGGAATTTTATATTCATAGCTCTTTATTAATTTAGAAGGCGTGAAATTTAATGAATTTTTAATTAAAACACTGTTAATATTGAGTCTCAATTGACATCTAACACCTACAGTAACTATAACATTTAAGATTAAAAAACTCCTACCTATGTATTAACTTTTTTTTATTGTTTATCTTTGCAGACTCTATAAAGCAACTTATTTTAGTTGATTTAGAAATATTTAGTATAATGAAAATAGAAAAAGACTTGAAAGATTTTGAAGCCATTGGTGATGACCATATAGGTTCTTCATCAGAAACACCATTACGCAATGATGCTTTCAAACTTAACGATGATGAAAAAATTGATATCATAAAGGATGATGTACGTCATATTATGGAAACCTTAGGTCTTGATTTAAACGATGATAGTTTAAGTGGAACACCTAATCGCGTTGCAAAAATGTTTGTGAATGAGATATTTGGTGGTTTAAACCCGAAAAGAAAACCGAAAGCCTCAACTTTTGACAACAAATATAAATATGGAGAAATGCTAGTTGAAAAAAACATCACTGTTTATTCAACTTGCGAACATCATTTACTTCCTATTGTTGGCAAAGCACATGTAGCTTACATTTCAAATGGAACGGTTGTTGGGCTTTCTAAAATGAATAGAATCGTAGATTATTACGCTAAGCGTCCACAAGTTCAAGAACGATTAACCATTCAAATTGTGAAAGAACTTCAAGACGTTTTAAACACTGAAGACGTTGCTTGTGTTATCGATGCCAAACACCTGTGTGTTAATTCAAGAGGCATTAGAGATGTTGATAGTAGCACAGTCACTTCAGAGTTTGGTGGTCAATTCAAAGACAAAGAAACCAAAAGAGAATTTTTAGATTACATCAACTTAGACACAACATTTTAAATTTTAGCTTTACACGTATTCAGCATGCAACTATACCAAGACCAAACCATTCAAATTTATAATTCCCTAAGTGGAGCAAAAGAAATTTTCAAACCAATTGAAGCTGGTTATGTAGGCATGTATGTATGTGGACCTACGGTTTATAGCAATGTTCACCTAGGAAATGTAAGAACATTCATGTCTTTTGATATGATTTTTAGATACTTAAAGCATTTAGGATTTAAAGTGCGCTATGTGAGAAATATAACAGATGCTGGTCATTTAGAAAACGATGCCGATGTTGGTGAAGATAAAATCACTAAAAAAGCAAGACTTGAGCAAATTGAACCTATGGAAGTTGTTCAACGTTATACTGTTGACTTTCATAATATTCTAAATACGCTAAATTTCTTACCACCTAGTATTGAACCAACAGCTACTGGACATATTATCGAGCAAATTGAATTAATTAAAACGATTATTGACAACGGATTTGCTTATGAAGTTAATGGATCTGTTTACTTTGACGTACATAAGTTTAACGAATCTAATGAATACGGAAAATTAAGTAAGCGTAAATTAGAAGACTTAATTCATAATACACGAGCACTCGATGGTCAAAGTGACAAAAAAAACCCTCAAGATTTTGCGCTTTGGAAGCGTGCCGAACCACAACATATTATGCGTTGGCCTTCACCTTGGAGCGATGGTTTTCCTGGATGGCACCTAGAATGTACTGCAATGAGCACAAAATATTTAGGAGATAATTTTGATATTCATGGTGGTGGAATGGACTTAAAATTCCCACATCACGAATGTGAAATTGCTCAGAGTGAAGCTGCAAAAGGCACATCTCCTGTAAATTATTGGATGCATGCTAACATGCTTCAATTAAACGGTCAGCGTATGTCTAAAACTACTGGAAACACTGTTAATCCTGATGAATTATTATCAGGTAATAACAAATTTTTCAGTAAAGCTTATGCACCAAGTGTGATTCGTTTTTTCAATGCAATGTCTTCATATAGAAGTGTACTTGATTTGACTGATGATGGTTTGTTAGCAAGCGAAAAAGGATTTCATAGACTAATGGATGCCATCAGTATCATGGATGATTTAAAAGCTGGCTCTACTTCTACTTTTAATGTTTCTGAATGGAAGAAGAAATGTTATGACGCAATGAATGACGACTTCAATTCGCCAATTTTAATTGCTCATCTTTTTGAAGCTTCCAAAATAATCAATCAAATTAAAGATAATAAAGCCTCTCTAATTTCTGAAGATTTAGAAATTTTAAAACAAACAATGAATGCCTTCACCTTTGATGTATTGGGCTTAATGAACTCAACTTCTGCTGAAAATGGAACAGATAAATTATCTGGAGCTGTTGAATTATTAATCCAATTACGTCAAGACGCAAGAGCTAATAAAGACTTTGCGCTGTCTGATAAAATTCGCGATGAATTAGCTGCTAAAGGTATTCAGTTAAATGATGGAAAGGATGGAACTACATTTTCAACCAATTAAATTCTTATTGAACAACAACAAATCGTGATTATTCATGCCTAATATTATGAAAAAGATCTTCATTGCTCCTTTCCTTTTTATAATAAAACTATATCAGGTATTGATATCTCCTCTAACTCCTGCATCATGTCGGTTTCAACCAACTTGTTCACATTATTCTAAAGAGGCACTAGAAAAACATGGTTTGCTAAAAGGTGGTCAATTGGCAATTAAAAGAATTTTTAGTTGTCATCCCTGGGGAAGAAGTGGTTACGATCCTGTTCCTGAAAAGGATGACAACTAAAAATTTGCTTCCGCGCCTACTCGCACGTTCACTAAAAATGTAAACTGTACATTTTCTTTTTCGTTTCGTCGCATTGGGGAAGAAGTGGTTACGACCCTGTTCCTGAAAAAGAAGATTAAAACTATCTTAACGTTTATCGCTTTTTGAGCATAAATAGTATCTTTACGAAACAAAATAAAACATATGCACGCTTTAAATATCGTCTGGAATCCTTCTAAAGGAATTGATTTAGGATTTTTCACTCTTCATTATTATAGTTTGATGTGGATTATTGCCTTCTTATTAGGTTTCTATATTATAAAACGTATTTTCATTAATGAAAAACAAACCAATGAAGCTCTAGATTCTCTTTTTATTTATTCGGTTATCGGTATTATGCTTGGTGCTCGATTAGGCCATGTTATTTTTTACCAACCAGAGTTAATCAATGATGATTTCTTTAGCATTTTTCTTCCTTTTAAATTTAAAGGTGGTATTGAGTTTACTGGGTTTCAAGGTTTAGCTAGCCATGGTGCAGCAATTGGCATGATCCTATCGATGTATTTATACAACAAAAAAATAATTAAAAAGAGTGTGCTTTGGATTCTTGATCGTGTTGTTGTTCCTGTTTCATTAGGTGCTGTATTTGTTAGATTAGGAAATTTTATCAATTCAGAAATTATTGGAGAAAAAACTACATCTTCTCTTGGTGTACAGTTTATTCAAGATACATACAATAAATATGAAGTCGTTAAAATTACAGGTATTAAAGATGTTAAGGCAGCTTATTCAGCTTTAGGTAATGATCCTAAATATGCAGAATTATTAAATCAAGTTCCTTTAAGACATCCTGCACAACTCTACGAAGCATTTAGTTATGTGTTTGTGTTCTTAATACTGATGTATACCTATTGGAAAACGAATAAACGGGATCAACAAGGATTTTTATTTGGTCTGTTTTTAGTATTATTATGGTCTGTTAGATTTTTTGTTGAATTCGTAAAAGAACCTCAAAACATTGAACGTGCTGATTGGCTTCTAAATACAGGTCAACTGTTAAGCATTCCATTTATTTTAATCGGATTATACTTTATGTTTGTCTATAAACCCAAAAGCAAACTGAATTAATATGAATCGTAAATGGCTCAAACTATTTGCCATAAGTTCATTTGGCATTTTGTGTGTTTCTTCTATTGCTTGCAAAGGAGAAAATCAAAACACAACCGTAAAACCTGTTACGATTTCATTTAAAAAAGAAGGTGATTTACAAATTAAAAAATCAGATTCAGATTCTTTAATCAAGACACTTGACATTGAAATCGCTGATGATGAGTATTCAACTCAAACAGGCTTGATGTATCGAAAAAGCATGCAAAATAATCAAGGCATGCTATTTATATTTCCCAATTCTGACTACAGAAGTTTCTATATGAAAAATACTGAAATACCATTAGACATTATTTATATTTCAGAAGATAAACGTATTGTAAGCATTCAAAAAAATGCAAAGCCTTTTGATGAAACATCTTTACCATCTGAAGCTCCAGCAAAATATGTTTTAGAAGTAAACGCTGGATTAAGCAAAACTTGGAATTTAGAAAAAGGTGATTTAATTGAGTATACTAAAAACTAATCAATACATGAAACAATAAAAAAAGCCATTCAAAATTGAATGGCTTTTTTTTTATTAAGATTAATGATTTACTCCTCTTCTTTTGGAGCTTCACCTTTATCATTTAAAGTATCATACATAATTGGAGTTGCAATAAATACAGAAGAATATGTACCTACAATTACACCTACAATTAATGCAAATAACAACCCTCTTAATGAGTCAGCACCAAAAATAAACATCGCTAATAACACTACTAATGTAGTTAAAGATGTATTTAAGGTTCTACTTAATGTACTGTTAATTGCAGAATTAATATTTGAACCACCTTTAAATCCAGCGCGTTCAGCAATTACTTCTCTAATTCTATCAAATACTACAACCGTATCATTTAGGGAGTAACCAATTACAGTTAAGATTGCGGCAATAAAGGCTTGGTCAATTTCCATACTAAATGGCATAAATTTATATAGTAATGAGAAAATACCTAATACTATTATTACATCATGAAATACAGCCACGACTGCACCAGTTGAGAATTGCCATCTTTTAAAACGAAA
>NZ_JBGCCX010000083.1:0-25775 GCF_045105015.1 Psychroserpens sp. | reverse complement strand
GAGTCATTTAAAAACCGTTGGGAAATAAATAAAAATTGGCAACTTATTTTTCCTATACTCGGAATCATTGGTTTGGGTTATAGTGCATACAGGCTGTCATATTCATTGACAAAGCCTTATTCTATTTTTATAACAATTATACTTACTCTACTCCTGTTTTATGTACTGTTAAAACTTACACTTTTTCTTTTCAAAAAATTAGAAAACAAATGGATACTTGAATACAAATGGGAAATGATTCGTGTGTTTATTGTATTTGCAATTACAGGATCATCATCTGTTTTTGTAGGAAGACCCATGATGAAACTAATAGGAATTACTAAAGAAAACCTAAACCCTTTCATTTATTGGGTATTATTCATTATAATTGGACTCATTTTCTATCAGATACTTTTAGTGAGTTTCGGTTGGCTTTTTGGACAACATAAATTCTTCTGGGAATTTGAAAAAAAAATGCTAAAACGTTTTGGATTAGGAAAATGGATTAACTAGTGAATCATCTTAAACAACATATCGTATTTAGAATTGCAACACTTTTTGTTGTGGTTGTTTTACTTACGCCAATAATTGTAAAAGTTTCACACGCATTTAGTGATCATGAGCATGAAATTTGTCTAGGTGTAAATCAATCTCATTTTCACGAAATTGACATGGATTGTGAGTTTTTTAAATATAAAATAAACCACAATTCTTACTTTGTATTTTTTAGTTATAATTTAAAAAGTAGTTTAGAAACTAATATCTCTGAAACTACTTACTATTCATTCTTAAAAAGTCATCAGCATTTAACGTCTTACCTTAGAGGACCACCTCAATTTTTAATGTAATTTTTAAACTTTCATTTACATTAAATAAACTTTGATGAAATACTTTATTATGGGTTTGATGTTATTCACTTTTGGATTTCATTATGCTCAAGACTGTGATTTAACCCTACTTGGAGAACTTAAAGATTTTCATGATGGGTCACCAATCATAGCTGCAAACATATATATTAAACAGCTGGATAAGTACATAATTTCAGACTTTGATGGGAAATTCAAAATTGATGATCTCTGCCAAGGCGAAATCACTTTGGTTATATCTCATGTTGGGTGTGAAACTAAAACAGTTTCTATACTCATGGAAAGCGACGTGTTTAAATCTATCACACTTGAGCACCATATTGAGGAGTTGAATGAAGTAGCCGTTGTTGGTAGCCGAAATTTAAAAACAACCAAAACCGCTCAAGAAACATTGCTCAAAACTAAAATTATTGAACAATATAGTGGCCTTAGTTTAGGTGATGCTTTAAAAGAGGTTTCTGGTGTGTCTTCTATTAATACTGGAAATAGTATTGTTAAGCCAATGATAAACGGATTGCATAGTAGTAGAATTCTTATTCTCAATAATAATGTGCGTCTACAAGATCAAGAATGGGGAATCGAACATGCACCAAATATTGATATCAATAGTGCAGATCAAATATCTGTCATCAAAGGTTCAGGTGCTCTAGCTTATGGAAGTGATGCTGTTGGAGGAGTTATAGTAATTAATCCAAAGAAACCTATCAGAAAAGATAGTCTTTACGGAAAAACGATACTTAACGGACAAACTAATGGAAGAGGGTTTAGTGCGACATCAACTTTAAATAAAAGTTATAAATCTGGTTGGTATGCTAATATTCAAGGCACAATAAAGCAAAATGGTGATTTTGAAGCGCCAGATTATAGTCTAACAAATACTGGTTTACAATCACAAAGTTTTTCAATTCATGCAGGGAAAAACACTTTTGAATCAGGTTTTGAATTATTTTATAGTTACATCAATAATGAAATTGGAATTTTGAGTTCTTCTCACATTGGTAATGTAAATGATTTAATTAATGCAATTAACAATCAACAACCAGCAATAATTAGAGATTTTAGTTATTCAATTGATAATCCTAAACAAGAGGTTATACATCATTTGCTGAAGGCAAAATATTTTAAACGTTATAAAAATTTCGGAAAAATTAGCTTGCAATATGATTATCAAAATAACAATCGTTTAGAGTTTGATATTAGACGTGGTGAACTTAGAAATGATGCTGCTTTAGATCTAACCTTGCAAACTCATACGATTCTTGCAGATGTTAATTTAGATTCAAATTTAGATCGAAAATTTAACTTTGGAATACTAGCTCGATATCAAGATAATTATGCACCTAACACTGATTTAAGGCGTTTAATTCCTAATTATGAAAAGTATGATTTAGGCACTTACATCACTACCGAATGGCGTTTGAATGATAAATTACTACTTGACGCGGGTTTACGATATGATTTTACAAGAGTTGATGCGTTTAAATTTTATCGTATTTCAAGATGGCAGGAACGTGGATATGATATAGACTTTCCTGAGTTTGAAGTCGAACGAGAAGGGATTTCTGGAGCAAATATATTTACAAATCCAGTTTTTGATTTTCACAATGTATCTGCATCTATCGGAATGCGCTATAACTTTAATAATGAAAGCTACGTATTAGCAAATTATAATTTAGCTAGCAGACCTCCAAATCCTGCTGAACTTTTTAGTGATGGTTTGCATCACTCTGCTGCTCGTATTGAATTAGGTGATTTAAGGCTAAATCCAGAAATAGCTAATCGCGTATCGGTAACTTATGGATATGACATTACTAATTTCAGCATCAATGTTAATGGATTTTATAATGTCATAAATAATTACATATACCTTAGACCAACAAGTGTACTTCAAAGTAATAGAGGTGCTTTTCCTGTATGGGAATATGAACAGACCAATGCAAGACTATTTGGTTTAGATTTAACGATGAGTTATGATTTATCAAATCAGTGGAATTGGCTCAATAAAACTGCTTTTATTAAAGGATATGATGAAGATGATTTACCTCTTATCGATATACCTGCATTCAGTACTACAAATAGTATTACATATAAAAACCAAAATTGGTATAATTTTTCTGCAAGCATAAAGTCTGAATGGGTTTTTGAACAAAATGAATTCCCAGATTTCAATTTTGAAGTTGAAAACCCTTCTACTGAAGACATTGAATTATTAGATATTAGTACGCCTCCTCCAGCTTATAATTTATTTCATTTTTACAGTCAAGCTACGTTTGCTTTAAATGCAAAAACTGATCTAAATATAGCTTTTGGAATAAACAATTTATTAGACACGTCTTATAGAAATTATTTAAACCGTTTACGCTTTTTTGCTGATGACTTAGGAAGAAACGTAACATTACAATTAAAACTTAATTATTAAAATAAATTATGAAAACAAATAAATCAAATCTTAAAACAATGAATACACAATACTATAATTTAAACTTTATGAAAACAACTAAGTTATTTTTAACCGCAATTTTATGTATAACTCTTTTTGCATCTTGTTCAGATGACGATGATGGTAGTACTGTTGAAGAACCAAACGAAGAAGAAGTGATTACTGACGTGACGCTTAGATTCGTTAATGACGCAAACCCATCAAACGTAGTAACTTTGTCAAATATCGATCCAGATGGCGATGACGGACCATTAGTTCCTTCTCAAACAATTACGGGTAACTTTTTTGCAGGATCAACTTATACTGCAACAATAGAGTTGTTTAACTCTATTGAAGGTGAAGATATTACTGAAGAAGTAAGAGATGATGAGCCAGATGAGCATTTTTTCATATATGCTATCAACGGACTTGATATGACATTTGCTAGATCAGGAAACGATATTGTAAGAATGGATGGTAATTCTCTTGGATATGAAACTACATGGTCAGCTAATTCTTCAGGAATGGGAAGTATTACAGTTCAATTATTTCACGACTCAGAAACTGTAGATGATTCAGATGGATTTGGAACACAAACTGGTGGTTCAACAGATGTTGATGTAACTTTTACAGGTCTCAACATCCAATAATTAAACATATTTATATAAAAAAGGCTACTTTAAACAGTAGCCTTTTATTTTTAATAACTCTTGTATAAATTAGCCGTATTTTTGCAAAATAGAATCAAAGATTTGTATGACTGAAATAGATTTCGCACTAAACCAAAAACAAGATACTGAGATTATCGAACTTGTAGGTACAGTACTTTGGAATAAAGCCAATGAAATCAATGGTTTTTCATATTTAAGTCAGCCAGAACAAACTTTTGTCTACATTGATATCTTTGAAGGCGAGCTTATTAATGGTTGTGTTTATGAATTCTTTTATAATTCATCAGGAGCATATGCTCATGAAGTTTTAAACGCTTACACCGCTATTGGTGCACATGATACTGCTGAGTTAGTAAATCTAATTATTAAAACATTTCCAGAGCTCCCAGTACCTAAAGATATTTTTTTTAGAAGAAAACTAATGAATCAACTTGATACTAAGCTTGATATAAAATGGAACGACATAGAAAATTCATTATTGAATTCAAAAGAAGATATTGTCGCTTTGTTAATAAATTACATAAAAAAGTATAAAACATTTTTTGAGTACTAATTTGGTATATTCCACAACATTATTTTATCCACATGACTACACATGTCAAAATTACCCAAAGCACATAAATTCGTAGATCTTTCAGATTATGGAAGACCAGCTGCACGAGTGATCGCTTTTTCACTAAAAAACACAGGTTTTACACCAATACACGTTACACTAGCTTTTATTGTTTCAGGTTTAATAGGAACTGTTTGTATTATCTATTCTAATTATTGGGCTGCAGCTTTCTTCTTAATTTTCAAATCAATACTTGATGCTGCTGATGGTGAATTAGCTCGAATTAAGAATACGCCATCATATACTGGACGTTATTTAGATTCGATTGCAGATATTATTTTAAATGCTATTATTTTAATTGCTATTTGGCATATCAGTAATTCAAATATCTGGGCGACAATTTTAGCTTTTGTTGGTTTGCAGCTTCAAGGCACATTGTACAACTATTATTATGTGATTTTAAGAAACAAGTTTAATGGAGACACAACTAGTCGAGTTTTTGAAAATGAAACACCACTTGCTTTAAAAAATGAAAAACAAAGCCATGTCAACTTTTTATTTAAGTTGTACAAAATTCTCTATGGAAATTTTGATAAAGTTATTTATGCTCTAGATAAAAATGCCTCTAACGGAAAAACCACACCCAATTGGTTAATGACTGCTATATCTACGTTTGGATTAGGGTTTCAGCTATTATTAATCGCTGTACTATTGCTATTCGGATTAAAAGACTACATCATACCTTTTTTTATAGCGTACTCGTCAATGATTTTTGTATTTATAGCAATTAGAAAATCACTTTAAATCAAATGCACTCTTAATTGATATCAATAATGGTTTCATCAGAACTGTTTTTAGAAGAGAACACATAAGTGTATAGCCACATTAGCGTAAAGGTAGGAATTACATCCATTCCGGGTAAAGCTTCCTCGATAAATGAAATCATTGCCGCAATTTTACCTGATTTTCCTTTGTATAATTTTGTCATTAACCAAGCTGAAGCTGGAGCCCAAACAATATCTCCAAATTCTCCTACGCCTGGTATTAAAAAAGTGATGTAACCCAAAGCGTCAAAAAGAATCCCTAATGCTAGTTTTTTGTATTTATTCATTAATTGTAATTTTAATTAACCTGTAAACAAGAAACATACCAAAAAAAATCTTAAGACAAATTTTCACTTATCAATTTTAAAAACTCAGTTCGGGTTTCAATATTTTCAAAAGCCCCTCTAAATCCAGACGTTGTAGTTCTTGAATTTTGCTTTTGAACACCTCGCATCATCATACACATATGAGAGGCTTCAATTACCACTGCAACACCTTCAGGTTTTAGTGTGTCATTAATACAATCTAATATTTGTTCAGTTAAGCGTTCTTGAACCTGAAGTCGTCTGGCAAATACATCAACAATCCTTGGTATTTTACTTAAACCAACAATATGTCCATTAGGAATATAAGCAATATGAGCTTTGCCAAAAAAAGGCAAAATATGATGTTCACAAAGCGAATACAATTCAATATCTTTAACAATCACCATTTCGTTATATGATTCTTTAAACATAGCACTCTTCAAAATTTCCGCTGCATCTTGATTATACCCTTGTGTCAAAAACTGCATAGCTTTTGAAGCACGTTCAGGTGTTTTTAATAATCCATCACGTGAAGTATCTTCTCCTAAATCATTTATAATTTCTTCATAACGCTGTTTAACATCGTCTGTCACTTTAATATTATATTCTTCAAACTTTTGATATGGCATCTTAAAATCGTTTAATTTTTAATAAAAGTAGTAAAAAATAGTATATCTAATTCTATAATTTAAGTGTCCAAAGATTAACAATATGGTATTCATTTTAACTTTTGCTTATGATAATACATTTATCTAGTTAAGTAGATTTGTATTGCTAATAATATCAATCATTATTTAGTGTTAATTAATACTTGACATTACTTACCAATCGCTTTTGAATGAAACTCCACTTTATTCTTTGTTCTTTTTTATTATTATGTTTTTGTGCTAACTCACAAGAAAAAAAACAACTTCAAATAGAAAGAGCAGCTAAAGCTCCTAAAATTGACGGCATTCTAGATGATGAGGTTTGGAAATCAGCAAATATAGCAACAGACTTTATTCAGTTTAGACCAGAAATGGGCAATACATTGTCTGAAAACGAGCGCACAGTAGTGAAAATGTCATATGATGACGAAGCTATCTATGTTTCTGCTTACTTGTACGATGATCCAGAAAACATCATGAAGCAATTAACCAGCAGAGATAATTTTGGACAATCTGATTTTTTTGCAATAATTCTGAATCCTAATAATGACGCTCAAAATAATACTCAGTTTTTTGTATTTAGTTCAGGTGTTCAAGCAGACGCATTAGCATCCCCTAGTATTGGTGAAGATTTTAGCTGGAATGCTGTTTGGGATAGTGCTGTTAAAATTAATGATGACGGTTGGTCTTTAGAAATGAAAATACCTTACAGAGCTTTACGTTTCGATAATCAGGAAGCGCCAACTTGGGGCTTGCAGTTTCATAGACATTTCAGAAGATTTAGATCACAATACACATGGAATCCTATTGATGTTACAAAAGGATACATCGGTCTGTATAATGGAGAAATGCAAGGTTTAAAAGGTATAAAACCTCCTACTCGACTAATTCTTTATCCCTTTACAACAGGCATCTTAAATTCTTTTGATGGAGACACTGAAACCGATATCACTTTTGGGATGGACGTAAAGTATGGTATTACTGAAAACTTCACCCTCGATGCCACATTAGTTCCTGATTTTAGTCAAGCAGGTTTTGATAACGTTGTTCTCAACTTAGGGCCTTTCGAACAAACCTTTTCTGAACAAAGGCAATTTTTTACGGAAGGTGTTGATTTATTTTCAAAAGGAGGATTATTCTTCTCTAGACGAATTGGAGGTGCTCCTAGTGGACAGATAGAATATGATTCTGATAACGAGTCTATAAATGCTCCTGATGAAGTTAAAGTTCTTAATGCTATAAAAGTTTCTGGTAGAACCAAAAATGGATGGGGAGTTGGAATATTTAATGCTATTACTGAAAAAACAGATGCTAGAATTACTAACGATAATACCGGAGAATCAAGGACAGAAGTCATTGAACCCTTTACAAACTATAATATTTTAGTTGTCGACAAACAATTTAGCGCAAACTCTTCAGTGAGTTTAATTAATACTAACGTTTTGCGAGAAGGTAGTTTTAGAGATGCTAATGCAACAGCTTTAAGATCTGATTTAACCAATAATAAAAATACATTCCGATTGATTACAGAAGGAAAAATGAGTCATGTAAATTATCAATTAGCTGATGCTGAAACAGGATTTAGTACTTTTCTTTTTGCAGGAAAAGTCGCTGGTAATTTCAGATATAGTTTTGATCATCGATTTGCAGATACTAAATATGAAATAAATGATTTAGGCCTTCAGTTTAGAAATAACTTCAATAATTTTGGCGCAGATGCATCTTATGAAACGTTTGAACCCAAAGGTAAGCTCAATAGTTATAGGATTAATGGTTTTATAAATTACAGAATGCTTGCGAATCCTGGAGTATTTACTGGTATAAACTTTGGTGGTGGTTACAGAGCTACTTCTATAAAGCTTGATTCTTATGGCTTTAGATTAAATATTGAACCTGGTAAACAATACGATTTTTTCGAATCACGCGATGGGAGAGCTTTTATTTTTGAAAATTTCGCAAGTACAGGTGGTTGGTTTTCATCAAATTATAATCGAATATTTGCTTTAGATCTAAGAGCTAACATTGGAACCTTATTTGAAGACGGTAGAAATTTCTTTACTTATGATTTTGAAATTAGTCCAAGAGTTCGTTTTAATGATAATTTTTTAATGGTATATAGACTTAATTTTAGACACAGAAATGGTGATAGAGGTTATGCTACTGAAGTTAATGATGAACCAATATTTGGAGAGCGTCAAAGACAAATAGTAACAAATAGTATTTCTGCCAACTATACTTTTAATCCTTTCAATGTATTAGCACTTACCTTCAGACATTATTGGGATACAGTAAATTATAATTTTGATATGTACACCCTTCTAAATAATGGAAGATTAACAACAGATTCAGGTTTTAATCGTGATAATATTGGTAGTGATCCCGACATCAATTTCAGTACATGGAACATCGATTTAAGTTACTCATGGCAATTTGCTCCTGGTAGCTTTTTAACAGCTTTATATAGAAATCAATTATTTAATATTGATGAAAACTCTACTGCATCATACAGTAATAGTTTAAATACGCTTTTTGATCAACCAATGCAAAATACATTTTCACTTCGCTTACAATACTTCTTAGATTACAATGATGTAAAACGAATGCTAAGTAATAAGAAGAAAACAGATTCTTAAATTGTACAGCAAAGCATAAAGTATTACTTTTAACTTATATTAAAAGGAAAATGATTCAGGTTAAGAATATTCATAAATACTATGGCGACTTACAAGTTTTAAAAGGTGTTGACCTCAATATTGAAAAAGGAGAAATCGTTTCAATTGTTGGAGCTTCAGGTGCTGGTAAAACTACACTTTTACAAATTTTAGGCACACTAGATAAAGTAGATTCAAATACTGACTATGTTTTAAAAATAAATAACACTGAAATCTCAAAACTTAACGATAAATCTTTAGCCAAGTTTAGAAACGACCATATTGGTTTTATTTTTCAGTTTCATCAGCTACTACCTGAATTTACTGCTTTAGAAAATGTATGCATTCCTGCTTTTATTAATGGTAAATCTCAAAATGAAGCAGAACATAGAGCGAAAGAGTTATTAGATTTTTTAGGGCTTAAATCTAGGTATCATCATAAACCAAGTGAGCTTTCCGGAGGAGAACAACAACGTGTTGCTGTAGCTAGAGCATTAATTAATAATCCTGAACTTATTTTTGCTGATGAGCCTTCTGGTAATTTAGACAGTGAATCTGCTGAAAATCTTCATCAACTCTTTTTTAAATTAAGAGATGAATTCGGACAAACATTCGTTATCGTTACTCATAATAAAGATTTAGCAGATATGGCAGACCGTAAATTAACGATGGTTGATGGTCAAATACAAGTCTAAAACTAAGTTATAAACAATCAATTCTTAAAAACTTCATTAAACTTCTGTTTTAGGATTGGTCTTTCGGTTTAAATTTGACCAATATCTTAAACAACCCGAACTATGTTAAAAAATATATTTTTACTAATCACATGTCTAACTGCAGCCGTTTCTTTTTCACAACAAGACTTTGAAAGTGAAATTGATTCTATTCAAACACTAGATGAAGCAAAGATTTTTGTTAAAAAAAATAAATCTCTCAAAGGGAAGGTTATAACATTTAACAAAGAAAAGCATAATACTAAAATTGCTGGCGAATTATTTAGACTTGGCAAAGGTTCTAAGAAAATTTATAAAACTGATATGACCAAGACCTATTATAAAGTGATTGATAAAAGTGATATTCCTTATCAAAAACTAAGTTATATATTTTTAGATGGCAAGCAAAAATCTTTAGAAGATATTAATGTGCTTAGACAAAATATCATTGCTAAATATAGAAGTGGCTTCCGTTTTGAAGATTTAGCTAAACACTACTCAATGGACAATAATGCAAATCGTGGTGGTGATTTAGGATGGGTAACACAAGGTGATTTACATCCAGATTTTGAAGTTCAAGTATTAGATAATTCCCACAACGTTAATGATATTTTTACTGTTGATGTTCCAGATCAGCAATGGTATTATGTGATTTTAAAAACAGAAGACACAAAGTATATAGAAGAAATAAAGGTGCTAAAATTCACAGAACCTGTTAAATAATGCAGTTATTTTTTAATTCGGAATTATCTCAAGATAAAGACCAAATTCAATTTTCTAAAGAAGAAAGCAAACACATCGTTAGAGTTTTAAGGAAATCTGTTGGAGATATATTATTCATTACTAATGGGAAAGGTAATCTCTTTACTTCTGAAATAATTTCAGCTGATCAAAAAAAGTGTATTGCAAACATTATTTCTTCAGAAAGCAAACCCAAACGCGATTATTCCTTGCACATGGTAGTCGCTCCTACAAAAATTAATGATCGTTATGAATGGTTTCTAGAAAAAGCAACAGAAATTGGTGTTGATAGCATCACTCCTATTTATTGTGAGAATAGTGAACGTCGTGTTATAAAAACTGAGCGTTATGAGAAAATTCTTTTGTCAGCTATGAAACAATCACTTAGCTGTTATTTACCTAAATTAAATAAAGCAATTAGCTATAACGATTTTATTAGCAGTAAGCATGAAGGTATATTGTGTATAGCACATTGCGAAGATTCTAATAAAATGTCTTTAAAAAAAGAAATAAAACCTAATCAAAATATCACAATTTTAATTGGTCCAGAAGGCGATTTTAGTGTTAGAGAAATTGAATTAGCTATTGAAGCGAATTTCTTACCTGTAACCTTAGGAACCACTAGATTAAGAACTGAAACAGCAGCGATTGTAGCTTGCCATACAGTAGCATTAATTAATGAATTATAAACTTTATATAAGTTTATATAATAAACTTAAAATCAATATTTTGAATATAAAAAAGCCGATGAAAATTCATCGGCTTTTTATTATATATGTCTTAAAATATTATTCTCCCATTGCAGCAATAACTGCAGCAGATAATCGTTTATAAGTTCCATTTTCTAAACGCTCTCTAATAGCATCAAATGCGTCTAAAGTTTCATTTACGTCTTCAATTGTATGTGTAGCCGTTGGAATCATTCTTAAAAGAATTAAACCTTTCGGGATTACTGGGTATACTACTATAGAACAGAAAATCCCGTAGTTTTCACGTAAATCACGTACTAAAGCCATTGCTTCAGGAATGCTACCTTTTAGATATACTGGAGTTACACAACTTTGAGTTGTTCCAATATCAAATCCACGCTCTTTTAATCCAGATTGTAATGCATTAACAATAGTCCAAAGATTTTCTTTTAACTCTGGCATTGTTTTTAACATCTGTAAACGTTTACGTGCACCAACAACAAGTTGCATTTGTAGTGATTTGGCAAACATTTGAGAACGCAAGTTATATTTTAAATAATCTATAATTTCTTGATCAGCGGCAATAAATGCACCTGTGCTTGCCATCGATTTAGCAAATGTAGCGAAGTAGACATCAATATCATCTTGAACACCTTGTTCTTCACCAGCACCAGCACCTGTTTTACCTAAAGTTCCAAAACCATGTGCGTCGTCAACAAGTAGTCTAAAATTGAACTTATTTTTAAGCTCAACAATTTCTTTAAGTCGACCTTGTTCACCACGCATACCAAACACTCCTTCAGAAATCACTAAAATCCCTCCACCAGTTTGCTCAGCCATTTTAGTAGCTCGTTCTAAGTTTTTCTCAAGACTTTCTACATCGTTATGTTTATAAGTAAATCGTTTACCCATGTGCAAACGAACACCGTCAATAATACAAGCATGTGCATCAACATCATAAACAATAATATCATCTTTCGAAACTAAAGCGTCAATAGTTGATAAAATTCCTTGGTAGCCAAAATTTAATAAGTATGCAGCTTCTTTACTTACAAATTCAGCAAGTTCATTTTGTAATTGTTCATGAAGATCTGTATGGCCAGACATCATTCGAGCACCCATCGGATAAGCTGATCCGTATTCAGCAGCTGCTTCAGCATCAACCTTTCTCACCTCAGGATGATTAGCAAGGCCAAGATAATCGTTAATACTCCAAGTAATTACGTCTTTACCTTGAAACTTCATTCTATTAGATATTTGACCTTCTAACTTAGGGAAAACAAAATATCCTTCGGCATGCGAAGCCCACTTTCCTAACGGTCCTTTATCTTTATAAATCTTTTCAAATAAATCCTTCATTTAAAGCTATTAATTTTAGTCTAATTAGTTGGAGCAAAATTAATCAATTATATTATGACTGCATAATATTTTTGAATCCAATGTTTATAAGACCTTAAAACATAAAGTCCTATTACATTTAAATGCAATAGGACTCCTGTAATATTAAATAATTTTATTTTATGTATTGAATACTTTCTGAAACTTCAGTTTTACTATCAAAGAAACCTTGTTCCTCCATCCATTTATCACTGTATACTTTACTCATATAACGTGATCCATGGTCAGGAAAGATAACTACTATTTTATCTCCTTTTTTAAATTCTCCTTCTTCGTTTAATTGTTTTAAAGCTTGCATTGCTGCTCCACTAGTATACCCTACAAATAAACCTTCAGTCCTTGAAATTTCTCGAGCTGTATGAGCACTTTCCTCATCTGTTACCTTTACAAACTTATCAATCAAATCAAAATCTGTTGCTGTAGGAATCAAGTTTTTTCCTAAACCTTCTATTCGGTATGGATAAATTTCTTTGTCATCGAACTCACGAGTTTCATGGTATTTCTTTAAAACAGAGCCATAAGCATCAACACCAATAATTTTTACATTCGGGTTTTGCTCTTTAAGATATTTAGAAATCCCTGAAATTGTTCCACCTGTACCACTACAAGCAACTAAATGAGTGATTTCACCTTCAGTTTGATTCCAAATTTCTGGACCCGTAGTATTGTAATGTGCATCAATATTTAACTGATTAAAGTATTGATTAATGTATATAGAACCTTTAATTTCATTGTGTAAACGCTTGGCTACTTGGTAGTATGAGCGTGGATCGTCAGCACTAACATTAGCCGGACACACATAAACTTGTGCTCCCATAGATTTAAGCATATCAATCTTGTCTGCCGAAGATTTAGAACTTACAGCCAATATACACTCGTATCCTTTTATAATGCTTACCATAGCAATACTGAAACCTGTGTTACCAGAGGTTGTTTCAATTATTGTATCACCAGGTGTTAAAATACCTTGTCTTTCAGCTTCTTCTATTATATGAAGTGCAATCCTATCCTTTGAAGAATGACCAGGATTAAAAGCTTCAACTTTTGCGAAGAAATCTCCTGTAAAGTCTTTAGCAATTTTGTTTAATTTGATAAGTGGTGTTTTACCAATTAATTGTAAAACGTTATCAAATACATGTTTGTCTTGTTTCATAAACGCTATTTATCAGCTCCATTGAAAATTAACAATGGAACATAAAACCTTGCAAAATTAGTAATTTTTTTGAAACTAGCTAGTAATTCCTTCTAAGTCTAGCAAAAACGCATATTCTTGAGCATCTTCTTTCAAGGATTCAAATCGCCCAGAAGCACCACCATGACCAGCTTCCATGTTAGTCACAAGATACAACTTGTTAGTATCTTGTTTATAAGTTCTGAGTTTTGCTACCCATTTTGCGGGCTCCCAATATTGTACTTGAGAATCATGCAATCCTGTGGTTACTAGCAAGTTTGGATAATTTTGCTTTTTTACGTTATCATACGGAGCGTAACTTTTAATATAATCGTAGTGTTCTTTTTTATTGGGATTTCCCCATTCATCATATTCACCAGTAGTCAATGGAATTGTATCGTCCAACATAGTAGTAACGACATCAACAAATGGTACAGCAGCAATTACAGCATTGTATAATTCTGGTACTTCATTAACAATAACTCCCATTAATAGTCCACCAGCACTTCCACCCATGGCATATAAATGAGATGAATTTGTATATCCATTTGTAATTAAATGTTTTGAACAATCGATAAAATCTGTAAATGTATTTTTCTTTTTAAGCAATTTTCCATTTTCATACCAAATACGACCTAGGTACTCGCCTCCTCTTACATGTGTGATAACATATATGAATCCTCTATCTAATAAACTTAGTCTAATGGTTGAGAAATATGGATCTACTGTTGATCCATAGCTCCCATATGCATATTGTAATAAGGGAGAATTGCCGTCTAGTTTAGTATCTTTTCGTCTAACAACAGACATAGGTATTTTAGTTCCGTCTTGTGCGGCAGCCCAAATTCTTTCAGAAGTATAATTATTTTTATCAAAATTAGGATCTTGAACTTCTTGCTCTTTCATTACCTGCTTCGACTTAGTTTTCATATTGAAATCTATTACAGACGCAGGATTGGTAAGTGAATTATATGAATACCTTAATATTTCAGTATCGAAATCAACATTAGTACCCACATTACAAGTATAAGTTTCGTTATCAAAAGGAAGGTAATAATCTTCGGTATTATCCCAACGTTTAATTCTGATATGATTTAAACCATTAGAACGCTCACTTATCACTAGATAATCACTAAATATATTTAAATCTTCTATCAGCACCTCTTTTCTATGTGAAATGACTTCTGTCCAGTGGTTTAGTTTTGTAGCTGATTCGGGAGTTTTCATAAGTTTGAAGTTGGTCGCATCATCTTTATTAGTTACCACATAAAAATGATCTTCAAAATGAGAAATACTATATTCAAGTCCTCTAATTCTTCTTTGAAACACCTTGAATTCTTTATCTGGTTCATTAGCATTTAGAATATGGTATTCGTTAGTTAGAGTACTGTAACAAGCAATTATAATATATTTTCTAGATTTTGATTTATAAACTGTAGCTCCAAAGGTTTCATCATCTTCAGTAAAAACTATAACATCATCCTTTTCAGAATCACCAATTTTATGCTTGTATATCTGATTTGCTCTTAGTGTTTGCTCATCCTTTTTGGTATAGAAAATTGTACAATTATCATTTGCCCAAGTAGACGATCCTGTCGTATTTTCTATGACATCTGAAAACACTTCATTTGTAATTAAACTTTTAATCTGAAGCTTATACTGACGTCTTCCAACAGTATCCACTCCAAAAGAAATCATAGTGTTATCTGGACTGACACTTAATCCTACTAATCTGAAATATCCATGACCGTCAGCCATGTCATTACAATCAAATAACAACTCTTCATGAGCTTCTAGACTTTCTTTTTTACGAATGTAAACAGGATAATCTTTTCCTTTCTCATAACGAACGATGTACCAGTAGCCATTATACTTGTAAGGAACTGAAGTGTCATCTTCCTTTATTCTTGCCTTCATTTCTTGAAAAAGCTGGTCTTCTAAATCTTTAGTATGTGCAGTTTCTTGTTGATAAAAATCATTTTCAGCATTTAAATAATCTAACACATTTTGATCGTCACGTTGATTTAACCAGAAATAGTTATCAATTCTAAGATCATTATGGATTTCTAATTCTTTGGGAATCTTCCTTGCAATTGGAGCTTTAATAGTCGTCTTCATTTTTCTTTTTAAAAGTCAAGCAATTTAGTAATTTTGTAACTCATAATTTAATACTTTATAATATGTTTGGAGATATGATGGGAATGATGGGTAAGTTGAAAGAAACCCAAAAAAAAGTTGAAGAAACAAAAGAACGTCTTCACTCAGTTTTAATAGACGAAAATAGCAATGATAACAAACTAAAAATCACTATTACTGCTAATAGAACTATTAAATCAATAGAGATTGATGATGAATTGCTTCAAGATAAAGACATGCTTGAAGATTATTTAATTCTGACATTAAACAAAGCCATTGAACGTGCAACATCTGTTCATGAAACTGAAGTTGCTTCAGTTGCTAAAGCTGGTATGCCAAATATTCCGGGAATGGATATGTTTAAATAGATTGTAATTTAGAAATCATTTAAAATCTCTAGTAATTTACTGTGCATAGCATCTGTGTAATCAATATGGGTTACCATACGAAGTTTATTACTTCCCATACCAATGATATGAATATTTTTATCTGCTAATTGCTGAATAAATTCTGCTTCATCAACATGAGATTCTAATTCAAAAATAACAATGTTAGTTTCGATTGGCTCAACAATTTTTATAATTGACAAGTCCTGTAGTAGCGCTCCTATTTCTGTTGCTTTTTTGTGATCTTCATTAAGTCTGTCTAGATGATGATCTAAAGCATAAATTCCTGCAGCAGCCAAATATCCAACTTGACGCATTCCACCACCAAATATCTTTCGGATTCTGATGGCGCCTTGCATTAACTCATGATCACCAATTAACACCGAACCTATAGGACAACCTAAGCCTTTACTTAAACACACTGAAATCGTATCAAATAGCTGTCCGTAATCTTTTGGAGATTCATTAGTCTTAGCTAAAGCATTCCATAGTCTGGCACCATCTAAATGGTATCCTAAATTATGATGATCACAAACCGTTTTAATTTGCTTTAATTCTTCAAAATCCCAGCATGCGCCTCCACCTTTATTGGTCGTGTTTTCGACTTCTACTAAAGATGTTAGCGGACTATGATAAAAATCGGGAGGATTAATACATTCCTCTACTTGTGTAGCTGTAAACATACCTCGATGACCATCAATAAGTTTACAAGAAACACCACTATTGAAGGACGCTCCACCTCCTTCATAATTATAAATATGAGCATATTTATCACAAATAATTTGTTCTCCAGGATTCGTATGCAGTTTTATTGCTGCTTGGTTAGCCATACTTCCAGTAGGAAAAAACAAGGCTTGATCTTTACCAAACATTTTTGCCAGTCGTTCTTCTAATGCATTTACTGTTGGGTCTTCTTTATATACATCATCACCAACTTTTGCAGTCATCATAGCATCTAACATGCCTTTTGTGGGCTTAGTAACCGTATCGCTTCTTAAATCTATAATCATAAACTAGTCTTCATTATAGTTACACAATTCACTCCCTATTGGAGAGCCATCTGGAATTTTAGGCGAGCTTTTTAATTTGAATTTATTTGGGTTTTCATCAAATTCTTCAATAAGTTTTAAGTATTGTTTTCTATAATCTACAGATAATATCACTTTATTAATACCAGAGTTTGTTTTGGGTAAATTGTCCATATTCCTTTTAACTGGAACGTTAGAATACTTTTTAAATTCGTCTATATAATGATTTGCAATCGCATTAACTTGGAATATCGCTTTATCGTTTACAGCAAGATTCATTAAATGTTTTAAGACATTAGCATTTATAGTGTGCTGAATTTCTTTGAGATATGGATCAATATTTTGCTTTTTAATCGTGTTTTCAATTAAAAGATGTAATAACTCTTCTAAGCTTAATTGATTACTATCTAAACTATATTGCTGAACCATTCTATTGGCGCGTTCAGGATGTAATAATAAACTTAATGTCATATTACTTGCTGTAGCTGCAGCACTAATAGGATCAAAGGCAACTCCTGTTTTGCTAGAAAAAGACTCTCGTCCTCTATTATATGTGTAAGCTCTAGGTGGAAATAATTTTAATTTATTCTTCGGAATAGCTAAAGCCTCAGCAGAAATCGTTTTTAAAATGGCATTTACTGCTTCTCTTTGACTATTTACATCAACTGATTCGACAATCGTTTGCCCATCACCTTTTACAGCATAATTATAATTCAAGCCTCCAACAACTTTAGAAGCAGCTTCAGTTTGATAACGATGGAAAAAATATAAAGGCACAAACACATCCTCTAAAACAGAATACGGTTCACCTTCTCGAATATTATCTTTTGAAAAATTCTCAATCGCTTTAGCTCTAACTGCAAGTACATTATTTAATTCTTCCGAGGCACTTTTTCCATTATCCCAAAGGTGTGCAAAAGCATGAGCTCCACCTTTTGGTCTAGCATCACTATCAGAAATAAAACTCATTGACATAAAACGTGACACCTTCAAAATCTTATTGAGCTCGTCTTTATCATTCGCATTTTTATCAAATTCAGAATAACTATAAGCCACTGTCACTTTATCCCAATCTCCTATTCCAACTGCATAAGCATCGTCTAAATCTATTTCTCCATTAGTTAATTTTACTGTTGGATGCGGATAATCCATAACGGAAGCTCTTCCGCTAGCACTTGCTGCAAAATTATGTGCAAACCCAATGGTATGACCAACTTCGTGAGCACTTAGCTGTCTAATTCTTGCTAGAGCCATCTTTAACATAGGCTGATAATTATCATCACGTTCAGCAAAAGGTTTATTTAATAAGGCTTGTGCAATCATAAAATCCTGACGGATTCGTAAACTACCCAAACTCACATGACCTTTAATGATTTCTCCGGTTCTTGGATCAATAACACTGCCACCATAACTCCACCCTCTAGTCGAGCGATGCACCCATTGAATTACATTATAGCGACAATCCATTGGGTCTGCATCTGTGGGTAGCATTTTTACTTGAAATGCATCTTTAAAGCCAATTGCTTCATAAGCTTCATTCCACCACCTTGCTCCTTCTAACAAAGCAGATCGAACAGGTTCTGGAGTACCAGGATCTAAATAATAGATGATGGGTTCTTTTGCTTCACTCATTTCTGCTTTAGGATTCTTTTTTTCTAAACGATGGCGTATGACATAACGTTTTCTAATTGGATCTTGAATAGGTGTTGCATAATCCATAAAAGACATTGAAATAGCACCACTTCTAACGTCAAATTCACGCATTTCATAGTCCTCATCTGGAAGTTCAATAAAGCTATGATGTTGTATTACACTAACTAAGGATGCTGTTGGAACAACAGTTCTTATATTTTTCCCTACAGGTGTTCCTTTAAATGTCAATAAGGCTTCAAACTCTACATTTTTAGGGAAAGCTTTTGTTCGATCTAGAGACAATGCGCTTTTACTTTTATCTAAACTATATGTCCCTTCTTTTCTTTGTTTAAAAGTAGCTGCTACACCATGAGCATCTTCCATTAAAAAAGGCGTTAAATCGATAATGTAAGAACCGTTATTCTCTTCTTCTATTTTAAATCCAAATAATACTGACTTAGCAAAAGCTTGCTCGATGCTTTTCTTTTCAAGATTATTGTCAGTAATAGCTCTATAGTTTTGATTAGGTTGCACTAATAGTAATTTATTTCCAGCCTTTTGAAATTTAACAATGCGTTCTCTTCCTAATTGTCCTCTATCTAAGCCAATATCATTACTTCCAACTCCAGTAGCTAATGAGTTTACATATAAAAACTCATCATTTAAATTATTAACTTCTAAGTAAATTTTATCTTGAGCTTCTTCATAATAAAAATTAAAAAAGCCATTATAATTATTAAGGTCTTTTTTGTCTAAAACCTGAGAAAATAATTGAGATACAAAAAGTAAAAAAACGGTAGTAAGTATATGTGATTTCATATAAAAAATTTAGCATATAAATTTACGCAAATTATGTGAAATCCTTAGAGCTACATTAATAAATGTGACGTTAAAATTTTAAGTGTGTCAAATTAAATGTGAATTACGTAAATTTATCATTTTTGTTCTATTTGCAAAAAATCAATTTGTATTGAAAACGCTCCATAAAAGACTACTAATAGCATTAAAACTACTTAAACAAGGAACTATAAAACCTGTTTTTATTGGTGTTTCTAAACGCATTTACTCAAGAACAAACTTTGTTGGTTTAGAAGCAATCCCTTTAAAACTCAATGTCACAGACTCTAAAATCGATATTTCAATAAGACCTTTTGAGTCTTCAGATACTAATGCTTTAAATGAAGAATTTAGACACGCTCGACTAGTTGAAGAACAAATCCCTAATTGTTATGTCGCTACTAATAAAGAGAATTCTACAATTTATAGGCAATGGTTATTTACGCTCACATCTCAACAACAAGTTTTAGATTACTTCGGACCAGTTTTCCCTAAACTAAATGAGAAAGAAGCCATTATCGAAGGTGTTTTTACACATCCTGATTATAGAGGATTACGTATCATGTCAAGTGCAATGGCGAAAATTATCCAACAACCTCAATACCAAAAATTAAGTAGAGTTATTGCATTTGTGGAAGAAGAAAACAAGGCGAGTCTTAAAGGATTTTGTAGAATCGGATTTACACCATACATGATTAGAAAAGAAAATTGGTTCTTATTCCGAAGAAAGATTGACTTTGTTGAAATTTCTGAAGAACTTAAAACAGTGCTATTAGATTCACTTTCTTGAATCTTGTTCAAAACATAATTCATTTTTAGTTTTTTCTGAATGATATATATCTTATTTTCGTTTTCAAACTTTTGAATTATGATTACTTCAGATCACATTAAAGATCTTAATACACGCCTTGATAAACTAAGGCACTATCTTTGACATAGATGCCAAACTGATAGAAATATCTAACGAAGAAGAACAAACATTTGATCCCAATTTTTGGAATGACTCGAAGCAAGCAGAATTGATTATGAAGTCGATTCGAGAGAAAAAAAGTTGGGTAGAAGACTACAATTCTGGAAAAACATTATTAGAAGATTTAGAAGTCATTTATGACTTTTTTAAAGAGGAAGAAGCTACAGCTGAAAATGTTGAAAACAGATACAACAAAGCCATTTCCTTAATTGAAAAATTAGAATTTAAAAATATGTTGTCTGATGAAGGTGATAGCTTAAGTGCTGTACTTCAAATTACCGCTGGAGCAGGTGGAACTGAATCTTGTGATTGGGCTAGTATGCTAATGCGTATGTATTTAATGTATGCTGAAAAAAATGGGTTTAAAGTTAAAGAGCTTAACTTTCAAGAAGGTGATGTCGCTGGTATAAAAACTGTAACCTTAGAAATTGAAGGTGACTTTTCCTTTGGCTGGCTCAAAGGAGAAAATGGTGTTCATCGCTTAGTTCGTATATCTCCTTTTGACAGCAATGCTAAACGTCATACAAGTTTTGCATCTGTATATGTTTATCCTTTAGTCGATGATACTATTGAAATTGATATTAATCCAGCAGATATAGAAATTACTACAGCTCGTTCTAGTGGAGCTGGTGGTCAAAATGTGAATAAGGTTGAAACTAAAGTTCAGTTGACACATAAGCCTTCTGGCATTCAAATATCATGCTCAGAAACACGATCGCAACATGATAACAGATCACGAGCTATGCAAATGTTAAAATCCCAACTTTACGAAATAGAATTGCAAAAGCAAATGGCTCAACGCGATGATATTGAAGCTGGGAAAATGAAAATTGAATGGGGAAGTCAAATTAGAAATTATGTGATGCATCCATACAAACTTGTGAAAGATGTTAGATCTGGACATGAAACTGGAAATGTTGATGCTGTAATGGACGGTGATTTAGAGCCATTTTTAAAAGCATACCTCATGATGATGGGGCAAAAAGAAGAGAATCCAAATGAATTATAACTTATGATTACAATTTATCACAATCCGCGTTGTTCAAAATCAAGACTAGGACTTCAACTTCTTGAAAATTCTGGCAAGGAATTTGAAGTTGTTAAATATCTTGACGAACCAATTTCAGAAAAAATACTAGAAGAAATCATCACTTTATTAGGTATTAAACCTATTGATTTGGTTAGAAAAAATGAAGCCATTTGGAAATCTGATTTTAAAGGAAAAGACTTAACAGATAAAGCTATTATTTCTGCAATGGTAAAAAACCCAAAACTGATTGAACGTCCTATTGTTATAAACAATAATAAAGCTGTCGTTGGTAGACCTGTTGACCTTATAAAAACTATAATTGAATAATATAAATATAATGAAACCTATTTTTATAGCACTATGGCTAATAGTATTTAGTTTAAATCTTGAAGCGCAAACTAAAGCCGAAAAAGAGAGAGCAAAAATTGAAGATAAAATTGAAATGAAATTGTCACAATACATCGCCAACATTATTGATGGTTTTGATTTAGATGAATTTCAAAAACATATTTTAACGCAGAGACTGAATACATATTATGATGAATTAAAAAAAATTAATTTGCTCAATATTAAAGAACATGAAAAAACGGCTTTAGTTAATGACCTAGACAGCATTCATTTTAAAGATATTGAAGAAATGTTAGGTGAAGAATTTGTTGATAAACTTATAGAAAAAGCTAAAGGAAACGATAAGTCTGATCAAAAGAAGAAAAAGAAAAAACGTAAAAAAAAGCGTGACAATTAGTCAACATAATTATTTTAATCGTTTTAGTTTAACAAAAGATTAACCCTAAGTAGAAGCAAGTAATTTTATTTTTGCACATCTAAATTGCATATCACAGAATTACTTGTTTATGAAACTAAAATTATCATTATTTTTTATATTTTTTACAACGATTTGCTTTGCCCAAACCGAAGTTATTGTATCTGGTAAAGTTGTTGACGCTGAAGAGAATTTCCCATTAGAATACGCTACCATATCCTTTATTGATAAAGCAAAAAACACAATTGTGACTGGTGGCATCACTGATATTGATGGAGTATTTAATATTGAAATTGCTGTTGGTTCTTATGATGTTAAGATTGAATACTTGTCTTATAAAACCAAAACTTACACTGACAAATTAATTGATAAAAATATAGATCTAGGTACGGTTGGTCTTTCTTTAAATTTAGAAGCACTAGATGCAGTAGAAATTATAGCAGAACGCACAACAGCTGAGATTAAGCTTGACAAAAAAATATACAATATTGGTAAAGATTTGACTGTAAGAGGTGGAACTGTTAGTGATGTATTGGATAACGTACCTTCTGTTTCTGTTGATGTTGAAGGTAATGTGGCCCTTCGAGGAAATGATGATGTTAGAATATTAATCAATGGTAAACCTTCAGGGTTAGTTGGACTCAATTCTACTGAAGCTTTAAGACAACTTCCAGCTGAAGCTATTGAACGTGTTGAAGTCATCACCTCTCCTTCTGCTAGATATGACGCTCAAGGGACTGCTGGTATATTAAATATCATTTTAAGACGAAGTAAATTACAAGGACTCAATGGAGCAGTTACTGTAAATGCAGGATATCCATTACAAGCTGGTATATCGGGAAACCTAAATTACAGAACTGGCGATTTCAATTTTTTTAATACAACAGGTTATAATTACAGAGAAATTCCTGGAAATGCCTTTTCAGACTCAGAATTTATTTCTTCAGGAAATACTCAAGAGGAAACTAGAAATTTTGATCGTAAACGAAAAGGACTTAACACAAACTTTGGTGTAGAATGGTATATTACTGAAAAAGCATCACTAACGACCTCTATTCAATTTCGTGATAGTGATAATGAACAAGAAAGCACCAACAACATTATAAGATTCATAAATGACACAAACACTACAGAATTCATAAATCGCTTTGATCCAGAATTTGAAGATGATAAAACAATTCAGTACACCGTAAATTTTGACAAGCAATTTGGTGATAATACTGATCATAGATTAACGACTAACTTTCAATATGAATCTAGTTCTGAACGTGAACAATCACTAATAGAACAAAATGATATAGATGTAGAAGATGTCACAACTAATGAAGACCAAAAACGTATTTTCTTGCAAAGTGATTACGTGTTGCCAATTGGAGAAGTTACTCAACTTGAATTTGGATATCAAGGACGTTTTCTAACTTTAGACACAGACTATACAGTATTTTTAAGAGATGATCAAACGAATGCTTTTGAATTAAGTACAGACCTAACCAATAATTTAATTTACAGAGAATATGTAAATGCTGCTTACACTCAGTTTGGAAGTAAATTAGGTGATAAATTCAGTTATCTTCTTGGATTAAGATTAGAAGATACTAGAATCACAATTGATCAGCAAACATCAAATGCTTTTGATAGAAAGAATTATCTTAGTTTCTTTCCAACAGTAAATTTAGCCTATGAAATTAGTGAAGATGAGAATGTAACATTAGGCTATAACAGAAGAATAAGAAGACCTCGTTCTCGTTTTATTAATCCATTCCCATCTCGAAGTTCTCCTACAAGTTTATTCCAAGGAAATCCAGATTTAGATCCGAGTTTTTCAGATACATTTGATTTAGGATATTACAAACGATTTAGTAAGAAACTTACCCTAAATTCATCTATTTATTATCAGAGAACTACAGACAGTTTTAATTTAATAAACTTTGATACTAATGATTTTTTTAATTTTAGTACTAACGAAATTGTAAGTGCAGATGATCCTGGTTTTGACCAAATAGACGAAAATCAATTGGTACCTATTTTAAGACGTTCTCCAATAAATCTTGCAACTAATGACCGTTATGGTTTTGAGTTTACATTAACTTACAGACCAACAAAAAAATGGAATATTAATGGTAACTTTAATATTTTTCAATCGATTACTGATGGTGTATTTCAAGAACAAGACTTTAGTGCAGAAAACTTAAGTTGGTTTGTTCGTCTTAACAATAAATACAAGCTTCCTGGTGAAATAGACTGGCAGACACGTTTAAATTATAGAGGTCCGAGAGAGGATGCTCAGAACAAAACCGAAGGCATATTTTCAATGAATTTGGCATTTAGTAAAGACCTCTTTAAAGAACGCGCTTCAATAGCTTTTAATGTTAGTGATGTATTTAATTCTAGAAAACGTAGATCTGAAACAATGACACCTACTTTTAATTCTTATAGTGAATTTCAATGGAGAGAGCGTTCATTTAATTTATCATTTACATATCGTTTCAATCAGAAGAAAAAACGTGAACGTTCAGGACGAGGAAGTGGTGATGATTTTGACTTTGAAGGATAGAAAATCATATTTTAATACAACAAAAAAAGGAAACCGTATTGGTTTCCTTTTTTTTATAAACTGATGCTAATGATTAACTATTTAATCGCTTAGCTTTCTTTTCTTCTTTAATTTCTTTCATACGCTCAATCAGCGAACCACCAATCCAATAAGGAACTACAAATGTGATTAAGAAAATCATTAACCAAAAGCCTATTGTTAAAATGGTTAAAAATGCTAAAAATCCTAAATATTGGTCAAATTCAAACATGTGGTTTTTTTTTGTTGCTACAAAGATATAATAATCAGATTTGTTTTACAATAGTTTATTTGGGTTTTATTAACAGGATATTAAAAGAATTATTCTTCTAGACTTTTTAAGAACGCTCTTTGTATTTCAATATCATGTAAATCATGTTTGATTAAACGTCGTTCTATTTTCTTTTTTGCAAAATAACTTGACCATTCTACAATAGGAATAAAGTCTCTGTGCCCTACTCCATCTACCATAATCATTTGGATACTGCCATTCTTAAGAATTTTACAGCATATATTTTTCGATCTAATATCATTGGCAATTACTCTGTGTTTTATCATTAATCGCTTTAAACGATTAAAAGCTTCACGCAGCATATCATCGGTTACGTTTGGATCTGGATTTAAAAGGTAATACTCCATTGTTTTAGAAATCTTGTCTGTAGTTTCTTCAGTTATAAACTCATCAACAAAACAATCTCCTAAATTTTTATTTACTTGTCCGTAATACCTTGTAAAGAAAGTATATTCAAATTTCTTCCAATTTTTTTTACTTATTTTTTTAAAATAATTAATTT
>NZ_JBGCCX010000082.1:0-3821 GCF_045105015.1 Psychroserpens sp. | reverse complement strand
CGTTTTTGTTTTACAAATGTGTGATCGATTAGCGATGCATTTTGGTTGTCATTCTGAATCTTATAATAATCAACAATAGCACGCTTATTCGTAAAAATTTCAGTAACACTATTGGTTAATACAGGGTTTTCAGTTAAGCTTTGATGACGTTCAATAATTTGTACATGCGAATTTTCATCAACAACAATTAAATTACGAGGTTGTAGCATTAAAGCAGATTCATTTCCTGTTGAAAAATGCAAAATTTGAATTGGTTTTTCAACCACTTTATTTTTTGGAATGTGAATATAAGCGCCTTCTTGTGAAAATGCAGTATTTAATGACGACAAACTATCTTTAGTAGCAGCTTTATTAAAATAATTTTCAATAAGAATGCGATACTTTGGCTTTGATAAGGCCGCTGACATTAAACAAACATCTATACCATCGTGAGTAGTTTGAGATAAGTGAGATGAATATTTCCCATCGATAAAAACAATCTTATAGCTATCAATATCGTAGATGAAATATTTCTTAACATCTCTATATTCTAATGCGTTTTCTTTTTTTGGAAACACACTATAATCATGCTTAAGAATAGTATTAAGTGATGTATATTTCCAAGCTTCGTCACGTTTAGAAGGAAAGCCTAAATCTTCAAATGTTTTTATAGCTTCACTTCGAACATCATGAACAGGAGCATCGATATCTACCTGATTTTCGAAAGCCATAAATGACGATACTAATTTATCTTTTAAATCCATTTTTGCTATTGATGATTACTTAAGCGTTTACTTCTTCTTTAATCCAATCGTAACCTTTTTCTTCTAACTCATGAGCCAACTCTTTGGTTCCTGATTTAACAATTCGTCCGTTATGCAATACGTGTACAAAATCTGGAACAATATAATCTAACAAACGTTGGTAATGCGTAATTACAATTACAGCATTGTCTTTACTTTTTAACTTATTGACACCATTAGCAACGATACGTAAAGCATCGATATCTAAACCAGAATCTGTTTCATCAAGAATCGCCAATTTTGGTTCTAACATAGCCATTTGGAAAATCTCGTTACGCTTCTTTTCTCCACCTGAAAAGCCTTCGTTAAGAGAACGTGATAAAAACTTACGATCGATTTCAAGCATTTCAGATTTTTCTCGAATGAGTTTCAACATTTCATTAGCTGGCATGTCATCAAGACCTTTAGCTTTTCGTGTTTCATTAATAGCCGTTTTCATAAAGTTAGTTACTGAAACACCAGGAATTTCAACAGGATACTGAAACGACAAAAAGATGCCTTTGTGAGCTCTTTCTTCGGCAGCTAATTCATCAATATTCTCGTTATCTAAAAGGATCTCTCCTTTTTCAACCTCATATTCTTCTTTTCCTGCGATAACTGAAGCCAAAGTACTTTTACCTGAACCGTTTGGTCCCATAATAGCATGTACTTCACCCGGTTTAACTTCTAAGTTAATTCCTTTTAAAATGGCTTTATCTTCAACACTTGCGTGTAAATTATTTATTTTTAACATAATACTTTTTTCAATTATTCTACTGAATCATCTCCTAATTTGATGACGTCATTTTCATTAGACTTGTATTTTTTTACATTATCAATTTCTTTAATATCAATTTTAAACGGCCAACCTTCTTCGCCTTCAGGTTTTGGAATTAATGTACCTTTTATTTGTACGGTAACATAATCTGTTGGCTCGTTTTTATAAACTTTAGCCATATCATTTAGCTCGTGCATTTTATCATTAATCACGACACCATAAATATCACTTTTAGTTTGTAATACCGCAGCATCAGCATAGTATATAAACTGTCCTACTAAGGTTCTCATCCCATCGCTCTTTTTCGCTGTATTTTCGTTTTCTACAGCTTCAACATCTAGAGACGATTCTTTTTTAACATCACTTTTACAAGCTGTAAAAACAGCAGCAACTATTAGGATTGTAAGTATTTTTTTCATTTTAAATTATACATAATTAGTAATTATCCTACTGAGCCTTCTAAACTAATTTCTAATAGTTTTTGAGCTTCAACCGCAAATTCCATTGGTAATTTATTCAAGACTTCTTTACTAAAACCATTGACAATTAATGCAATCGCTTTTTCAGTATCAATCCCTCTTTGGTTACAATAGAAAATCTGGTCTTCGCCAATTTTACTTGTTGTAGCCTCATGCTCAATTTGAGCTGTTTTGTTATTTGCTTCTATGTAAGGAAATGTGTGTGCTCCACATTCGTTACCCATTAATAGACTATCACATTGAGAAAAATTACGAGCGTCTTTTGCTCTCGAACTAATTTGTACTAAACCTCTGTATGAATTTTGTGATTTACCAGCAGATATTCCTTTTGAAATAATTGTTGATTTTGTGTTATTTCCAAGGTGAATCATTTTAGTCCCTGTATCAGCTTGTTGGTAATTGTTAGTTACTGCTATAGAGTAAAATTCACCTACGGAATTATCACCTTTCAATACGCAACTAGGATATTTCCATGTAACAGCAGATCCGGTTTCAACTTGTGTCCAAGAAATTTTAGCATTGGTTTCACACAATCCTCTTTTAGTTACAAAATTGTAAACACCTCCTTTTCCTTCAGCGTTTCCTGGATACCAATTTTGAACTGTAGAATACTTTATTTCAGCAGCATCTAAAGCAATTAATTCTACTACAGCTGCATGAAGTTGATTCTCATCACGGCTAGGAGCTGTACAACCTTCAAGGTAACTCACATAACTACCTTCGTCTGCAATAACTAGTGTTCTTTCAAATTGACCAGTACCTGCTTGGTTAATTCTAAAATATGTAGACAGTTCCATTGGACAGCGAACACCTTTCGGTATATAGCAGAAGCTGCCATCACTAAATACTGCGGAGTTTAGTGCCGCATAATAATTATCTTTTTGAGGAACTACTGTTCCAATATGTTTTTTTACCAAATCTGGATATTCCTGAATAGCTTCAGAAATACTCATAAAAATAATCCCTTTTTCAGCAAGTGTCTTTTTAAACGTTGTAGCTACAGATACTGAATCGACAACCACATCCATAGCAACACCAGCTAACTTTTTTTGTTCATCAAGAGATATTCCTAACTTTTCAAAAGTTGCTAATAATTCTGGATCGACCTCATCAATACTATCGTATTTAGGTTTGCTGTTTGGAGCTGAATAATAAGATATTCCTTGAAAATCAGGCTTTTCATAATTCACGTTTGCCCAATCTGGTTCTTCCATTTCTTGCCAAATACGAAAGGCTTCTAGTCGCCATTCTGTCATCCATTCGGGCTCTTCCTTCTTTTTTGAAATTGCTCGAACAATAGCTTCATTTAAGCCAATTGGAAATGTTTCAGATTCAATATCTGTATAAAAACCATATTCATATTCTTTGGTTTTCAATTCTTCCCTTAAATCGTCTTCAGTATATTTTGACATAATTATCTTTTAAAGTGAAAATGATTCGCCACAACCACATGTTCTGTTGGCATTTGGATTGTTAAACACAAAACCTGCTCCATTAAGACCGCCTGAGTATTCTAGAGTCGTTCCTATGAGATATAAAAAGCTCTTTTTATCCACAATAATTTTTACATCATTATCTTCAAAAACTTTATCTTCTTCTTTTTGTTCTTTATCAAATTTCAGGTCGTATGACAATCCTGAACAACCACCACTTTTTACACCTACACGAATAAAATCTGTGGCGCTGTTAAATCCATCATCGTTCATAAGTTCGATGACTTTCTTCTTAGCAGTATCTGATACTTTTATCATTTCTTATGTAGATTATTTCTAAATAGATTGCAAATATAAGGTATAAGTAGCC
>NZ_JBGCCX010000081.1:0-5896 GCF_045105015.1 Psychroserpens sp. | reverse complement strand
TATTGGTATTTTACATCATCCATCGTTTTTACAGTTGCTTCGTCTTTTAAATCAACTATTAGATAACGCCATCTAAAATCATCAGTAATCAATGGTTGTAATGTGTCACCATTTTTAATAAAATGCGTGGCCTCCCAAATTCCATAAAGTAGTGGTTTTTTTCTGTTATCATCTCGATGACTTTCTGTTGTATAAAAGTTGAAAGAGATGAAACTAATAAGAATAATTAAGCCAATAATTTTAAAAAAAAAAATGACTTTATGATATTTGGCGTTTTTAATAGGATGATAAAAATTGTATTTTTCTACAGCTTTATTTTTTATGAATACGTATAAAAACCTGTTGTCAGTTATAAAAATTACTAAAGCCATTAAGACTAAATGGACTGAAAATAATTTGACAGGAATATCATAACAGAAATTCATTACTGCTACCTGCGTCATTACACCAATTACTATAAATGAGCCAAGTGTTTGTGTACGTCTAGGAATTAAAAGCACACCACCAAGCACTTCTAATAAACCTACGAATACGTTAAACCCTTTTGAAAATCCCATATATGTCCAAGCTAGTCCCATTGGCGAAAAATCGCCTAAAGGGTCAAGCAAATGTGTCAAAGAAGCTGATGGAAATTGAAGTTTAAAAACTTTTACAAATCCGTAAAGAAGCATTGCAGCTACTATGACAACGCGAAGAAATACCAAAAACCAGTAAAGTAGTTTATTGTAGCTTTTACGTTTTCTGTCTAGAATGTTCCAAAAAACGAATATTACAAAGGTTAAAACTACATTTACAAATAAAGTTAGATAAGCAAATGTGTGGTCTCCGCTTCCATTTCCGCTAACTTCATATTCGTAATTTATTCCAAATACAACCTTGCCAATCCACCTGTAAGGTGTTTCAAATAATGGACTTACAATAGCTAGTAAAATGTAAAGAACAAAGTAAGTGAACACTAATCTAAAAAGTACTTTACTTGATTTGTTCCATTGTTCTTTATATTCTTGTGTTAGTAGTTTCATGTAATACTAGTGTATAAACATAAAGATTAGTTACACTTTTTAAATTGGAATTCCTTTAATATTAAATGTCACAAAGTTGAAATATTCCTCGAATTTTGTTGGTTTGGACAAATGTGTTACAACGTGTTCGTGTATGGTTTCGTTGCGATTGATTACTAAGATAGCAAAAAGAACCAGCGTTTAGGAAATTCGGCAGAATTTCCGTGGTATTCTTTAAACAGCTTCCGAGCAATGAACTATACACGTTGTTGGTTGCCGTTATTCTTTTACCTTTTCCCATTTACCATTTTTATATAGATAGGTGTATTTTAGTTTCCCTCTTTTGTAATGTTTACTTTTGAATTGTTCTCCGTCATTATCAAAATAATACCTTTTAGAATTATTGTAACTAGAGTGTAAAACGTATAATTGTCTTACTACACCTAATTCAAAACCTAAATTTTTGTGTCTTGGTATTAAATTAGAAATTGATACTTTACTGCTTAAATCTTCAATAGTAATTTTTGTACCACTACCGTTTGTTTGTAAAATGTCGTATTCGAAATCTTTAATATTATTGAAGTACTGATAAGTTACAAAATTCATTATAGAGTTATCTTTATCCACTTGATATTCCTGTATTCTTTTACCATCATTATTCATCACTAACACAAGTCTACTTTTCTCAATAAGGATTAATGTATTTTCATTAACAAAATAGTGCGTTTCAATTAAGTCACCGTCTTTTTTAAATAATTCTTTTGAAAGCATTGAACCTTGTTCGCTGTAACTTTTTCTTACTTTATATATTGAGTCTATGTACTCTATCTGTTTTCTAAGTCCATTTGGATAAAAATTATCTGAAGACTCTATATCAATAAAAATTTTAGAAACCTCACTTCTTCGGTCATCATCCTCAAAAGCATCTTTTAAAAATTGATTGATGAGGCTTTTGGTTTTGTTTATGTTACTATCAATGTAATAACGTGTTTTTAGCTCAACGTAAATTATATCTGGATTTGTTCCTCCTGCATTTTCTTTAGATTTCTCAATATAATTTAATGTCTCTTCATAGTTTTTATTCTCTAAGCTTGTTTGAGCCTTTTCGTAATATGCTTTTGCCAAGTCTGAATTTTGAGCATTTATTGATGTAAATAACGTAAATATTAATAAAATGGTAATGTAAAGTTTCATTTTTAATTTTTTAAATTAATTTTTCCAATAGCTTTTCTTTTTAGAGCTTGATTTTTTACTTCCAGTTATTTGATTGCAATCTTGAGCAAAGTTTGTAATGTAAAAACTACCACTTCCACTAAATTGTATATTACTTTCTACATCTGTGTTTAAATAGTGATTATAATTTTTGAAATTTTGTGGTAAAATTATAAAATCTTTTGAAAGTTTTCGTATGCTATGTTCTTGATTTTCAACCGCCTCTATTCTTATATCTTGGACAAAATAGTCATTTGGACAGTTTGTACATAGACTAAAAGCACTGTATTTTGTCACTTTAGAAAATAAACTGTGCGCATAAGATTTTATGCTTGGTATTAAGCTCTCTGGATTTTCACAAACAATTTCAAAACTCGCATTCATTCTGCCATATCTGTTTTTTGTATTTGTAAATCGAGAATCATTATGCCTGTTTTCATTTGTTATAGTAATTAAATAGCGATGATTTGCTAATGCTTTATCTTTTTTATTTTTTCTGTAAGAATCCAAATTACAATTAGGTGCTATTTTACATTTAGCTATTTCACTAAGTGTCGCATTCCAACTAAAATCGGCGTAATTTCTTTTGTGCGATTCTATATAAAGAAATTTATAATTAATCCCTTTTAACCCTCTTAAGTTGAATGTTTGCCCATAACATCCTGCAAGTTGTTTGTCTAATACATTATCTAATTTAATATTTGATTTAATCGTTTTTTGAATTCCGCCATCAATACCACCATAGCGTGGTCTACCATCCTTAAAGTAAGCAGGTTCTAAAATGCTGTTTAAATAAATATCAGGAACTATTAAATACTCTTCAAAACTTTCTATTCCCAAATCTCTTTTAGTAAACGTTCTACCACCATAAGAGAATGAATTAATTTTGACATTGTTGTAGGTAAATAACATATTGATATCTCCAAAGCAATTTTCAAAAGCATAGACTAAGTCTAATGAGCCATTGAAGCCTATGCCCTCTGTAGGTTTGATGTCAATCGTAATTGTTTTCCCTTTCCTTTGAGCATTCAAGCTAAATGCAGAGATAAAGATTAGGCAGATAAATATTACTATTTTTTTCATAATTCGTAAATATTATAATTCGAATAATAAATGACAATACCTTTTATTGATTATTATCATAATGGCTACCGTGTTCGTGTATGGCTCAGTTGCGGAATTTCAGCCGAAGCGCTTTGCGCTAGGATGAGCCGTTTGCGGCGAAAATTCCGATGGAGAAAAAGCGCGACTGCTGAGCAGTTTAGATTTTTCCAATTAGTTAAAGATACAAATTGTAGGATAAATTCTTCTACTTAGCCATCAGTAGCAATTGGTTATACACGTTGTTAGCCTTTCGTTATTATTCTATAAATTCGATGTTCTTAACGCTAATATTTTGTTTATCTTCAAGAAATACAAAACTTGTAACAATAAATAATTCTTTCAAATTTGCTGTTTTAAACTCTGAAAGTGGAATCTCATAGATTTTCCATTTATCCGTTAATGTTAAAGGAACTCTGCTTTCTGTTCCATCATCTGGGTCATCTGCATCTTTGAGAGATATTAAAAAAGTTTCTCCACCAACAGCACCTTTTAGTTCTAATTTGAGTGAATTATAACTTGAATAATCTTTAGTAGGTCTTTCTATCATAGCATTAGATGGATGCCTTATATAGATAACTGACCATTCTGTATCTGGTGTATTATAATCTAATTGGTTTATTTCATATAACGCCTGTACATATTCTCCATTAGAGGATGCATATCCAGAATCGAAAAAACCGGTTTCTGACCCATTTGAAACTATTAAAGGGTAGCCTTTGGAACTTTTAATATTGAAAATGTTTTCTAAATTATTTAAGGCTGTGGTATCAAGGGTTTTGATATTATTTTCAATCATTCGAATAATTTCATTTCCAAGAATATTGAGGTTGTCGTATTCAATTATTAGTTCGGGAGCTTTGTCAAATGTTTGATTATATAGTGATAATGCTGAGGGATGAAATATTATTTCTCTCAAATAAGGTTGAAGTTCAGTCAATTCTTTGTCATTACCAATAAAATCTGGATAATTTATATATATCATTTTTTCAAACCCTTGACGTGAAAAATCACTAAATGCATTTCTCAGAATTTCATTAAAATCTTTTTCTTTAATATTTATTTTTTGAACTAAATTATAATATCTATAAATTAAATTTTCTATATCCATGCCTTTTAACTTGCTTAGATATCCTGAGTTTTTAATGGATTCAAATCCACTTAAATCGGCGTTAAAGTATTCAAAATTCGAAATTGATGATAAAACTTCAGAGCCAAATTTCACGTCTTTTCTTTCCAAGAAATCTGAATAAAATAATGTAAAAGTCATTCGAGGTATTCGAGCAGTCTCATTTTTTCTGGTTGTTTTTATATATTCTAAATTTTCAATATCAACTTTAATATTTTGAGATATGCTGGTCAAATATTCCGACAATGAGTTTTGTTCTTGTTTGCTCTGATTCCAATTGTTGATCTGAAGTGCGATAAGAATTCCAATAACAACTAATATGATTTCTCCAATTGCATAGAGTAAATACTTACTGAATTTATTTTCAGTTAGCATTTTTTGTCGAATCTTTCTAAAGAATTTTATCATTGGCTAGAGGTTGATCATAATGAAGGCTAACGTGGGCGAGTATGATTTAGTTGCGGAATTTCAGCCTTGCGCTTTGCGCTAGGATGAGCCGCTTGCGGCGAAAATTCCGTTGGATAAAAAGCGCAAGGTTGAAGTTGCAGAATTTTTCCGATGAACTAAATATACAAAAAACGAGTTCAACTCTTCCACTTAACCAGCTTTCGTAGCAATTAATTATACACGTTGTTGGCAAATCGTTTTTTATTTAAAAAATTTTTTTGAGTTTTTCCAAATTTGAAATTTACTATGCTCACCAATATAATAATAGAATTTTCCATCTGGTTTAATCAATATGTAAATTCCATATTTAACTTCATAAGGGAAAAATAGTTTTTTGATTAAATTTTCTTTATCTCTTATCCAATCTATCTTATATCGAATATAGTAATGATAATAATTTTTCATACTAGATTCCGGAGAAGTAATCCAAAACTGATTAATATCTGCTATTCTGTTTAACTTTTTTGGGTAATCTTTATCTAAAACATTCCAACTTGATTTTAATGATGAATCAATTTTAGTAATAGGATATTCAGTTAAATAATTTATTACAATGTTTTGAGTAGAGTTAATTGGCTTTTTACTTATTTGAGTCAAATATGATTTTAAGTTTGAAAATGTCTTTTTGTCAAGTTGACCAAATTTTTGTCTAGTAAATAATAAACCTATTTGAGTTGTATCATTTTCGAAATATAAATCTAGATTTTTTCTGTTACGTTTAATGTCAGTAAATTCTTGTTTACTTATTTTTACTCCATCTTCATTATAGTAAGCTATTGGTTTTTGTTGCCCAAATCCTAATAAAGTAAAAAAAACAAAGACAAATGTTAATCTCATAGTTTGGAGTTTGTTCTCAAATGTTTGCCAACGTGTTCGTGTATGGCTTGTTGCGTTGGCAAGAACTAAGTTAACAAAAGAAAACGAACCAGAGGAAATTCCGTTAGGAATTTCCAAGTAGGCTATAACCAAGCAATTGGTTATACACGTTGTTGTACTTTCGTTAATT
>NZ_JBGCCX010000080.1:0-20350 GCF_045105015.1 Psychroserpens sp. | reverse complement strand
GGATGTGAAGTTTGCCTTCTGTGTATTCTAGAATGAATAGGTCTCTTGCAACTTGTAATTCTTCTGCAAGAGCTGGATTTCCTTTTAGTCCTAAGGATGTACTTGTTATATTTTCATTCATAACACCTAAACCACTAATTTTTGATTCTTGGGGAAATGAACAGATCAAACCATTAAAGTTGCTAGCGTATTGCAAAGCAAGCTTCATTAAATTGGGGTTTTCAATAGGATGTTGATAATCATAAAACGCAACTGCGCCAGCATTTCTCATATCAAATAGTTCGGCTAAATCTTTACCTTCACTATTTCGAGTTAAGGCTCCTATAGGATAGAGGTTAGTTGCGTGTTTATTAGCTTTTGATTTTAAGAATGCGATGTCAGCATTAGAATCTATAATAGGATTGGTGTTTGCGTTAACAGCTACAGATGTAAACCCAGAATGCGCAGCAGTTTTGAGACCGTTTTCAATAGTTTCACGTTCTTCGTAACCTGGTTCACCTAAACTGACACTACTATCAAACCAACCTTGCGAAACATGAAGATTATTTAGCCTAATCTCTTTAAAGTTTTTAGGGTTTGAAATGCGTTTAGATATCTTTGAAATCACACCTTTCTCAATCAAGATGTCAACAGTTTCATTGTGAAAATCGCTTTTAGGATCAACTATAGTGGCTGATTTTACAAGTGCATTCATTTTAGAAATTTTAAGATAAGCATTTCAATAATTATAAATACTAGTGCAAAAATAACAAACCATTTCCATAGCTCATTAACATTCGTTGCACTTTTTATATCATTTATGGCAGTAGTGATTGAATCACTTACAGTTGCGTTTTCTATAGTAGATAGATCAAAATAGTTGAGATTACTCTCATTGCGATTAAAATTAAAGCTTAAATTTTTTAAAAAGGTGTCTTTATTTTGAACAGCAATAATACCTGAGTTGTCAGGATAGTCATTTGTTTCTATAGCTACTTTGTTGGTAAAAGTTTGCTGTAAAGGAATTATAGAGTCATCTCCATTAACTAATGTTAAAATATCGTCTTGTTGTAGTTTGGTTGAAATATCAATACGATGCTCTTCTCCTAAAGTATAATACAATTGAGATACTTTAAGGCTTTGTTTGCCAATATTGTATAGCACAGGAACTATTAATGGAGAATTTTTAAAATTTGAATTATCAGATTGGAGTGCAGCTGAAAAACGGCAGGTGTTTTGAGATTGAGATAAGAAAGAAGCACCATCTTCAAAACTTAGAACTGAAGATCCAGAATTTACTGCTGTGTTGTAATAAGAATTCACTTTTGGGTATTGAAAATTTCGAATTTGTTTATCAAAAACATTTGCTAATAAAGGATGTGAAAAATTGATTGTAGTCACTCGCTTTTCTTGTGAATTAATAGTGTTAAAATTTGATAAATTATAATTATTAAATAGTTGGTTGTAAGCATTTAAGGATATGTTATTTGAAGGAATAATTAACATGCTTCCTCCGTTGTTAGTAAATGCTTTTAAAGCCGTTACTAGTGACACAGGAATGTCTTTTAATTCATTTAAAACAATTAAGTTTTGATTATCAATACTATTATAGTTTAAGGTGTTGTATGCAGTTGTTGTATAATCAAATTCGTCGTTTGTATAAATCTTTTTTAAGAAAGTATCATCTGCTTCATTTATAGCCAAAACTTTTATCGGCTCCCGTTGATCTATATTAAAGTATAATTCGTTATCATATTGAAGATTTGTATCTTCAATGGTTATTTTTCCATTAAAAACAGTGTTTGTAGGAATGGTAAAAATTGTGCTCGACTCAGTTTCGATACTTACAGCACTTTTTGCAATTAGTTTATCATCGTTAAACAAGGATATTGGTAAAGTTTCAATTCCTCTACCTTGGTTTTTGAGTAATACAGTTAATTCTAAATTTTCAACTGTAGACTTTGAAATAAACAAACTATCAATTGTAATATTTGTTTTGTTTTCGGGTTTTAATTGCACTAATTTTATTTGTGTAGTACTGTCTTTAGCTATAGAAATAACATTCTTTTTTTGCTGAAAATCTGAAATTAGTACTAAGTTTTTTATTGAACTATCATCTTTAGAAAACACATTTTTACCTTTTAAAACCACTGCTTCATAGTCTAATTGACTTGGAGAATGTTTTAATTGTATTAAATCATTTTTTATTGCCTTAATACTTGTATTGTAGAAGTTTGCATCATTTGTAAATAATGAAATACGCTCATTGTCATCAATATTTTCAATAATATCTTGAATGGCTTTATTTAGAATAGTTCCGTTAGTACTTTGCGCTTGCATACTGAACGAGTTATCTAAATAAATAACAGTTTCACTTTTTGTATTGAAACTATCAGAATTTGAAATGTAAGGTTGTGCAAAAGCAATAATAACAGAAGCTAATAACAACATTCTTGTTAATAAAGTGAGCCATTTTTTTAATTGAGAACTTTTACGTGTCTGTATGGTTAACTCTTTTAAAAATTGGACATTAGTAAAAGCAACCTTTTGAAACTTTCGAAGTTGAAATAAATGAATAATAATAGGAATGATAAGCAGGAGTAAAGCGTAGAGAATTTCTGGATGTTTAAACTGCATTCCTAGATTGTAATTTTTGTGTATTAAATTAATGCTCAAATATAGAAAATGCTAAGGGATTTGTATGCTTAGCTTTTGAGAAAATTAACGTTTTAGTGTAAAATGACCAGTAAAGGTTCTTCCATCAATAAGAGTAGCTACAAACCAATAGTCTGATGAAGGTAATGGTTGTCCGTTTAGAGTTCCGTCCCAACCAGGACTTAAATGATTAAGTTGAGTGATTAATTTTCCGTAGCGGTTAAATATTTTAACATCAATACCTTGGTTGTAATTTTCATTTACACCATATAATTTCCAACGTTCATTGAATTCGTCTCCATTAGGCGTAAAGAATTTTGGAAACCCTAAAACAGAAATTGTTTGCTCAATATATCCACAACCATTTAAATCTCTAACGAAAACAGTATGAAATCCAGGAGGCACATTAGTAAATACATTACTCTCTTGAAAGATAACACCTAATGTGTCTAGAGCGTATTCATATAAGCCTTCGCCAGAAACCTCAACAATAATTGTATTATTACTTGTTCCTTCTTGAATGCTAATATCTTCAATAGTTGCTATATTTGAGGGATTCACAGTTATGGTTCTACTCGAAGAACAACCATTAGGATCAGTCACAATTACTGTATAAATACCAGGTTCATTTATATCATTAAACGTTGTATTAACTGAAGTTGAAACACCATTTAATAGCCATTCGTAATAATAATTGCTTGGAGAATCGTTGAGTACGCCTCCAAATAGAGTAATGGTTTCGGGGAATGTATTCAAACAATAAATGAGTTCTTCATCTTCAGAAAGCTGAGGTGTATACAAAACTTCAAGTTCTATAGAGGCAATAGAAAAACATTGATTATTATTTTCAATTTTTATAAAAATGATTTGATTGTCAGGAATGTTATTTTGATAATTGGTATTTAAAGGGTTAATTTCAAAAAATGCATCATTTTCAGTTTCATAATAATTTACTGAAGCACCTGTTGGTATTTGACTTTGAATTGTTTGTGTGATTTGATTTAAATCAAACTTTGCAATCCCATCAATTACCTGACCATCACAAGCTTGAATTATTGGAATATTTAAATTGTTATTAGAAATTTGCAGTTCTACTTCTGCTATATCAGAGCATCCAGCTTGGTTTACAACAAGTGCAAATACTGTTTGAAGTAAAGTGGTGTTCTCAAAACTGTTAGGATTTGGAATCGCATTAATATTTTGAAGTGCTTCAGCTTCGGTTAGGAAAAAATTCTGAATAAAAATGGAACCATTATTATTTGTAACATCATTTTGTGAATTAAAGAGATCGTATGTGGTAAATCCATCTTGATCTTGGTCACATTCTACTATAGCAGCATCAAATGCTTCAGGATTATTTACGTATTGTATAATAATTTCTCCGTACGATACGCAATTGTTATCAAGTGTGACTTCAACTTTATAAGTTCCTGCGTCAGTGACCGTGTAAGTTGCATTGGTTTCAGAAACTAATTCTAGATCATCTTTAAACCATTTGAAACTGTTGCTGTTAATTTGGCTTGCATTTAATTCTAAAGTTTCATCTTCGCATAAAGCATTTTGCGCTATCAATAAACGATTAGGCCCTAAGTCTGTAGATAATTGAAAACTACCAGCTTCTAGAAATACCGCAGAATCAAATCTAAAATTTTGTTCATCAGCAATAACGAGTTTTACATGATAAGTTTGATTTGGAATAACATCAGCTGTAGCTACAAGTGGTTTTGTTTGACCATTAAAGTTAATAGGAGTGATGCTGGCATTAAAGCTGTCGAAAAAGAATTCATTTTCAGCTTCACAACCACCAGGAATTTCTGGATGCACAGTAGTTACCTTAACTGGAATAAAGGTATCAGGAACTAATGCTATGTTAGTGTATTGTTGTTCATTTACAGGTCGAATCAAAAATCCGAATAAATCTGAAAACTGACAGGTGTTTGCATTCCCTTCTTGGTATTCTTCGGAAGCAAATAAATATCTAAAACTAACTTGTGATGCTATCGATGTAAAGTCGAATTCGAGAATGGTTGCATTTATGGTGTTACTTTCATTTAGTGCATTTTCTAAGTCAGAATCTCCACTCCAGCCTGGTGCATCATCATCACTTAAGGAGTTATTAGGTCCAGGAACATTTGCTAATCGTCCAGTACTCATTACTAAACCACTTTCAAATGGGAATGTTGTACCAGAAGCATCAAAGAAACCATAACTCTGGTCAGAACCATTAAAATCACCACCAACAACATTTGTAATAATAACATTTTCAATACAATCACTATCAATTAGTATGTCTTCAATGAGTTCTTGAGCAGAAAAAGTCTGACTATCAACTTGAATATTTTGTCCAAGTGTAGTAAGACTAAGCAGAAAACATATAATATAAAATGTGGGTTTCATTAGCAATTTTTCCGATTGCAAAGATACGCATCACACAAGTCTTAAATACAAAAAATTTGTTAAGATGGTCAAATTAATAGCGCAACGCAAAATGTCCTTGGACTTCAAACTCATTCCCAATCTTTTTTACTTTGGCTAAATACCAATAGTCAGATACTGGCATTAGGTTTCCATTGTAATAACCATTCCATCCAGGAGAATTAGAAGTTAATGTTTTGAGTAGTTTACCATAGCGATCAAAAATATAAATAATGGTTCCTGGTAAGTTTTCTACACCAGTAATGTGCCAAGTGTCAAAGCGGTTATCATCATTTGGTGTCATGAATTTAGGGGCATCAATAACAATAATTTCTTTAGTAATAGAAGCACAGCCATTCAAGTCAATCACTGTAACAGTGTGAGGTCCTAAGCTTACGTTTTCAAATATATTTGATGACTGAGGCGGAAGATTATCTAATTGATATGAATAATTGCCAATACCATCAATAGTTACAATCACGTTGTTTGGATCAGTGAAATCCATTGTTTCAGTAATAACCACTGTGGCAGCCTCAGATTCAGTAACAGTAAATTCTTCAACTGTTTCACAGCCAAAAGGAGAAGTTACAGTAACTGAATATGAACCAATTTCCGTGATTTCAATTTCTGGAGTTGTCTGATTTGTAGACCAAAGGTATGTATCACCAATCTGATTTGTATTAGCACTAACAGTTAACGGAAAATCTTCTAAACAAATTACTTGTGAACCAATATCTAAGACTGGTTTAGGATGAATAATAATATCAAATGAAGTGATATCATAACAAGTTGTTATGTTGTTCTCAACACGAACATAAATGGTTTCTCCGTTAAACGTATTGTATAAATTGTGTAATGGGTTTGTATTGTTTTCAGCAGCTATTAAATCATTGTAATACGATACTGTAAAATCATTAGGGTTCTGACCGTTTAGAACAGCAGTGTTTTGCGAATACAAATCAAAAAGGAAATTACCATCATAATCATCATCACAAGTTTCTAAATCATTTGGTGGATTAGCAATAGGAAGTGGGTTTACAATTAAATTAAAACCGTGAATAAAGTAACAATGTGTTGTAGAAAATTCTACACGTGCAAAAATAGTATCACTATTTGATTGATATTGATATAGATCATCTAGAGGATTTGATTGATTGATTGCATCGGCTTCCGAAGCATAATACATAACATCAGTATTAATTGTTTGCACTAATAGCGATGCGTTAATTTCAGAAAGATCAACAATTCCAATATCATTGGCACAGACTTCAAATTCATTTTCAGCATTAATAGCAGGAGGTAAGTTGACATATAATTCTAAGGGAACAAAGGTGTAACAATTCGCTTCTGTATTAAATACTCTTATATATATAGTTTGTGGACTAGAAAGACTAATGTAGTTTGTCGGGTCTGGAATTACATTTAGATCATTTTGAAGGTCTTCAAGAGATTCAAAATAAGAAATGATATTACTAGGATTTGCTGAATTAAAAAGATCAGCTTCAGCAAGAGTCAAATTAAAAGAAGTCCTACTGTCGTAATCCATATCACAATTCGTTAATGGTGACGGTTCATTAGGATGCGGATTAGTAATTAAATCAAATTGAGTTACATTATGACATCCAGTAATATTATTTTCAATACGTGCAAAAATCGTTTCTCCATCTTGTCCATTGTAATTATAAGTCACAGGATCTTCACCTAAGTTAGCTTCGTCTTCTGAGTTGAAATATGTTACAGTAAATTCATTAGCATCTTGAGAGCCAATAACAGATTGGTTCACTAAAAATAGATTAAAACTTTCAATGCCATCATTAGATTCATCATCACAAATTTGTAAATCTAATGGCTGATTAGCAATAGGTAGTGGGTTGACGATTAGCTGGAATGGATATACATAAAAACAGCCAGTAGTAATATATTCTACTCGAGCAAAAATGGTATCATTTAATGAGGTATAGGTGTAGTTGTTATCTAATTCGTTTATCCTGTTTTGTGCATCACTTGATAACTCATAATAACTGAATATCACATCTGTACTATCATTAACTATAACTGTGTCAATTTCATTTAAATCAAAACTGTTAGTTGGATTTACACATATATTATAATTTTGAATATCATTTATTAAAGGAGGTAAATTAACAGATAAGTTAACCGTTTCAAAACTGTAACAATTAGATAAAGTATTTGTAACTTTAATGTAAATCGTTTGAGGGTTTGAAGTATTGCTGTAATTTTCTGGATTTAAAATTGTTCCAGTATTGTTTTCAACATTTTCTAAAGTTTCATGATACGTAATAGCGATGTCGTCAACTCTTACATCTAACACATCTGTTTCAACCTGAGTTAAATCAAAAGAAATTATTCCATCAAAGTCGGTGTCACAATCAACTAAATCTGGAGCTGGGTTTATTTCTGGAACTTGAATAATATTAACACTAAATTCAGCTACAGCAGGACATAATAAATCATTTTCAATTCTAACGTAAATAATTTGTGGATTTAATACGTTGGTATAATTGAGTGGTAGCTCATTTACACCAGTTTCAGCATCTTCAAAGCTAAAATGGAATGATATGCCTAAATTTATAGGTATTCCAGAACTTATCTCCGTGATTTTTTGTGATAAATCTAAAGCTTCAATTCCATCATTTGTTGTGTCATCACAAAGTGTGATGTCTGACGGTTGATTATAGGTGACAAACTGAACAACTTCAATTTCTAATGATGATGTTCCAAAACAAGTTATATCTGATACGTTTTCAACCCGAACAAAGATGGTTTGAGGATTTGAAAGATTTTGATACGCTGCATCTTTGTCAATACTATTTGTGCGATCAATTGCATCTTGTTCTGTTTCAAAATATAAAACGTCCTTTCCTGCTTGTCCGTTTAAAATTTCATCATCTTTTAAATTAAAGAAGAAGTCGTTAATTTCATCACCATCACTTTCACAAGTTATAAATGTTTCGATAGGAGTGAATACAGGTAATGTGTTTATAATAACATCAAAATTCACAATACTGTGACACGTTGTTACTAAACTTTCAATTCTTACAAAAATCGTTTGCGTTTGTGTGTCGTAATTATTTGGTGATGTGATATTGTCAGTTCCACTATCTGCGTCTTCAAAACTTGTATGAAATGTAAAGGTCAAGTCTGTTGTATTTGCAACAATTTCAGGGATTCGACTTTCCAAATCCACAATTGAATATGCATCTTGATCATTATCACAAATAACAATATCTGTGGGCTGCATGACAATTGGAGGATCAATAACTAGGATTTCTAATGATGAAATATCGTAGCAACTAGTTTGTGTATTAGTAACTCTAGTATAGACTGTTATTGGATTAACAGTATTGGTATAGCTAGAAGGTAACATGTTTTGATTATCTAAAGCATCTTGTTGAGTTAAATAATATCTAACATTAGGAAAGTCAATGCCAGTACTAACGTAGTCATCAAATGTGGCTAATAGAATTGCTGTCGAACCATCAAAATCATTGTCACAATATTCTACACTATCAAGATTTTGAATTTCAATAGCAGGATGAATAATTAAGTCAACAGTGCTAAACTGTACACAAGAATCTATGGTTGCGCTCAGATATATTGTGGTTATAATTGAAGTTGCAGTAAAAGGAATAGTTTTATCTAATGCATTACTATTACTCGTCTGGTCGGTTTGAGTTTGGAAAAACGAAATATCAAATCCTTCATATTCATTGATAACGAATAATTCTAATTGATTTAGGTCAAAGTCAGCGATACCATCGTTTGAAGCATCATCGCAAATACCAAAATCACCAGTATTGAAACCTGAATCTACGATATTTGTATGAAGCTCAATAGGCGTAATGGATGAACATCCTGAGGTGTTATTAGTAACTTTAATATAAACCAACTGAAAGTTAGGTGTTGTATTTTGATAAGAAGTTGGATCTGGAATTTGATTGGTGCCATCTTGAGCGTCTGTAGAAGTTTCATAGTAACTAACTGAAGCATTAGTTGTTCCTTGAAGGACGTCGTTTTCAACTGAAGTTATATCAAAGATTTCAAAGCCATCATTATCGGTTTCGCAAGCATTAATCCATTGGATTTCAGGGTTGAGTACTGGGTTTTCTAACACATTTATTTCTAAAGAAGTTGTATTAAAACATCCTGTATCATTGTTTTGAACTCTAATAAATAGAGTTTCATTAGGGTTGGTATTTGTGTAAGGGATCCCAACAGGATTTAAACCTATTTCTGCATCAATTTGTGAGGTAAAAAAGGAAACAACAATATTTGCGCTACCATTAGTAATAGCAGCAGCAGTTTCAACTAGATCTATTGTAGTAATACCATCTGCAACACTATCATCACAAATATTTATATCTGAAGGTGGATCATAAATAGGTGATTCATTAACCACCAAATCAAAAGTAGTAAAGCCTAAGCAGCCTGTATTTACTTCTTCAGTTCTCACATATATGGTTTGAGGATTTGTTGTGTTTTGCCAAGGAGCAGTAATTGTACCAGTTCCAGTAAGTGCTCCTGCATTGCTAAGATGATAACTTATATCGTAAGTACCACTTGGTAATGCATTTAAAACTTGATTGTCTTTAGTAGTCAAGTCAAAAACTTCTATACCATTATTAGAATCATCATCACAAATCATAAAATCAAAAACATTACCAACATCTTGTTCAGAACCTAAATTGACTTCAACTTCATCTTCAATCATACATGAAATATTATTGACTTGAATTGTGACTTCAATTCCATAAGTACCAGATTGGGTAACTTGGTATAATGGATTTGTTGCACCAGGTATGATTTGCCCATTATCGAACCATTGATATGAAGCTGCACTATTATCGACATTTCCATTAAGAATTAAAGACTGTGCACAGGTATTCATATCTGGACCTAAATCTACAGAAGAAAGTGTACTTGTTTGTTGTATAAAAACTGCAGAATCATAATTTTGATCTGTTTGATCGGCAATGATTAGTTTTATTTTATATAATTCATTTGGTTGAATGGATGCTGTTGCAGTCAAAACTGTAGTTCGTCCATTGTAATTTGTGTCACCAATATTATAACCTTCAAAATATGATTCATTTTCAGCAGGACAAAACCCTACAATTTCGTCATGAATGGTATTCGTATTAACTGGAATAGACGTTCCAGGAATTAAAGCAATGTTTGTAAATGGATCAGTAGTACCAGCTCTTTTAATAAGAAAAGCAAAACCATCTGAATATTGACATGGAAAATTAGAATTGTATTCTTCTGAAGCTAATATATAATCAAAGGATATTTGACTAGTAGTAGACAGAAAATCAAATTCAATTGATGTCGCATTTAATGTTCCTGAAAGACCTAAAACATTTTCTAAATCTGAATCTGAAGACCAATTACTAGAGCCATCATTTAAATTACTTGCATTAACATTATTACCTGCAGATTGAATATTACCTGTAGATAAAATGATTCCATTTTCAAAAGGAAAATTTGAATTCTCTTTGTTAAAAGCACCATAACTGCTAAAGCCTTCAGATTGACCATTCACTGAAGAAGATACATTAGATATGTCTACACAGCCTTGCCCTAGGTTAGCTTGAATTAAAGCTTCTAGGTTAGCAGCGTTCTCAGTAGAGATTTGCTGTGCTATTGCTGTATAAGTGAAACACAAAAACAGTCCAATACACAAGTACTTAAATATCTTCATTTAATACGGTTAGGTGTAATAAATAGATAAATCCAATTATGTAGATTTCGAGGCAGTCGAATCTAGAACTTGTGAATGTAAATAAAAATTATGTTTTTAGAGGTTTTATGGTGTCTAAAGGGATTTTTATCAGATAAAATGCATTTTTAATAAGGTTTATGTATTTAGTATCGCAATGAAAAATGACCTTTTACATCAAATGCAATACTACCTTTTCTAACTTTAGCTAAAAACCAATAGTCGTTTGCTGGCATTAAGTTTCCGTTATATCTTCCGTCCCAACCCTCTGATGATGAGGTGAGTTGTGTAAGCATTTTGCCATAACGATCATAAATATAAATAATAGTACCTGGTAAGGTTTCTACACCTGTAATATGCCAAGTATCAAAGTAACCATCACTGTTAGGCGTCATAAATTTTGGAGCGTCAATTACGACAACCTCTTTTGTAACTTCAGCACAACCATTAAGATCAATAATTCTAAGCGTATGATAACCAATACTCACATTCTCGAATGTGTTAGAGATTTGAGGTTCTTCATCATCTAATTGATATAAATAATTACCAATTCCGCTAATAGTTACTGTTATATTATTTGGATCTGAAAAATCTACAGTTTCAGTTATTTCTATGGTTGCAGTTTCAGATTCTGAAACGTTAAACACTCTTGTTGTTTCACATCCAAAAGGAGAGGTCACAGTAACAGAATAGGTGCCAATTTCAGTAATCTCGATTTCTGGTGTGGTTTCGTTAGTTGACCATAGATAAGTATCTCCAGTTTGATTTGTATTAGCACTTACTATGAGAGGAAGGTTGTTTAAACAAATAACTTGATCTTCTATATCTACTAAAGGTTTAGGATTAACTATAGTCCTAAAGTAAGTCAATGTATAACATCCTGTATTGTTGTTTTCAACACGAACATAAATAATTTGTTGGTTAGATGCTTCATATATTGTAGGTAAAGCATCTTCTGCTTCTTCCGCTAAAATATTATCGTCGTAATAACTTACTGAAAAGTTTCCAGGGTTTTGACCACCCAATACTTCTGTATTTTGTTGACTTAAATCAAATTCTAAAAACCCATCATAATCGTCGTCACAATTAATTAAATCGTTTGGTTGATTAGCAATAGGTGCAGGATTTACCAATAAGTCAAATTCATGAATATAAAAACAATGCGTTGTAGAAAATTCAACACGGGCAAAAATAGCATCACTAGTAGTCTGGTAATTGTAAATTGAATTTAGAACGTTAGTTAGATCTTCAGCATCTTGTCTTGTAGGATAATAATCAATTAATACATTAGTTGTTTGCAACAATATACTTGAATTAATTTCAGTTAAATCTGTTGTATCAGTATCGTTATCACAAACTTCATAATTAGCTATTTCATTTATAACAGGAGGTAGGTTTACAATAAGCTCTAATGGCACAGAAACAAAACAATCTGAAATAGTATTCGTGACACGAACATATACTGTTTGTGATGCCGTAAGGTTTGTATATTCCTGAGGATTTGAAATGGTATTGGCATTTAAGAATGAATCCTCAAAAGTTTCATGATATGTTATTTCAATATTATCTTGTCTTACATCAAGAATATCAAATTCTGAAAGTGTTAAGTCAAAAGTGATGATTCCATCATAATCTACATCACATTCTATTAACGGTTGTGGTAAGTTAACATCTGGAGCAGCAATTACATTTAGTACAAATGAAGTATAAGATTCACAAATAGTTCCGTTGTTAATTCTTACATAAATTTGTTGTGGGTTAACAGTGTTGCTGTAGTTAAGAGGTAATGGATTGGTATTGTTTTCTGCACTTACTTGCGAGGTATGGAAGGTCACTTCTTGAATTTCTGAAAACCCTTGCGTAATTTCATCAAGTTGGACATTAAAATCAAATTCTACACTACCATCATTAGTAATATCATCACAAATAAAGATATCAGTTGGTTCATTAAATTCTGGATTTGTTCCAACTTCAATAGGAAAAGATGAAGTAGTGTAACAATTTGCATCTGTAACATTTTCAACTCTTACAAAAATGGTTTGTGGATTTGAAATATTCACATAAATATTGTCTTTATCTATTTGGTTGGTGTTGTTTTCTGCGTCAAAAGCAGTTTCAAAATAGAGTACTTCTTTTCCTGTTTGTCCGTTTAGAATATCAGCATCTTGTGTTGAAAATATAAACTCACCAAGACCATCATCACCAACTTCACAAAACTTATATAAACTTATTGGGTTTATTATAGGAAGTGTATTTGCAATAATTTCAAAGCTTTCTGTAGAATAACAACCAGTAATGTTATTTTCAATTCTCATCACAATTGTACCAGTTACAGCAGTATAGTTTGTAGTTTCTATAATACTATTAGTATTGTTTTCTGCATCTGAAAGATTATTGTGGAATGTAATAATTCTGTTTGTTGTATCTGTTATAGCTTCTGAGATTTTATCATTTAGATTAATTACTGATATATTATTTTGATTAGGATCACATATAATAATATCGTTAGGAGTAATGCTTTCAGGAGCTGGTAAAACTTGAACTTGAAAAGAGTTTAAATCAGCACAACCTGTTGCGTTATCTGTAATTCTTGTAAATATAGTTTGAGGATTAGATGTATTGGTATAAATTGTTGGTAATGTATTTGCATTATTATCTGCATCTTCTTGAGAAGCAAAATAGCTCACTGAGAAATTTGGAAAGTTGTCAGTAACTTGATCATCAAACTGTGTCAAATCAATTCCTGTAAATCCATCCTGATCTGAATCACATACTGAGACTAATCCAATGGAATCAAATTCAACAACTGGATTTAATACAATTTCAATATCATCAATTTCCTGACATGTAGGACTTGTGATAACAAGGTATAATGTTTGAGGTATTGAAGTTGGTTCAAAAGGTAGATTAGGATCAATAGCGTTTACTTGATTATCTCTATCGCTTTCAGTTAGGTAAAAGTCAATTGTAATATCAATCTCTAATACATCCTCTAAGTCTCCAATTATTGTTCCAGTAATATTTAATAAATCAAATTCTTCCTCACCATCATTTCCAATATCACACAAAGTAAAATCTCTGAGATTAGTTGCAGTTAACAATAAGTTTGTATGCAACTCTATAGGTGTAATACTAGCGCATCCACTGCCTTGATTTTCTACTCTTATAAATACAATTTGTTCATCAATTGTAATGTTTTCATAGTTCGATTCATTTGCAATCGCATTAATGCCTAAATCTGCATCCTCTTGAGTGACATGAAATGTTACATTAACACCTGTTGTTCCTTGTAAAACATCAGCGATTACAGACGTTAAATCAAATTCTGCATAACCATCATGATCCATATCACAAGCATCAAGATACTGAGGTTCAGTATTAATAACCGGGTTGTCTAAGACTTCTATATCCAATGATGTAGCGCTAGAACAACCAGTATTGATATCCGTTACATTTACATATAAGGTTTCAGTTGGGTTTGTATTTACATATGGTAAGGGAATACTATTTGTTCCATTTTCAGCATCATTTTGTGTTAAGTGATAGGTCACTTGTAAATCAAAATTGCCATCAGTAATCTCATCATCTTTTTGTGATAGATCAATGGTAGTAACACCATCTGAAGTTGTATCATCACATAATATTAATACTGTTGGGTCTACTATATTTGGTAAAGGATTTACAACTAAGTCGAAACTTTGAAATGCAAGACATCCATTAACAGAATCTTCAATTTTCACGAATATCGTTTGTGGATTTGTTGTGTTTTGAATAGGAGATGTAATAGCATTTGTTCCTGTAAGTGCATCGTTTTGTGTATAATGATAACTTACAGTATAACTAGATGAAGGTACGGAAGCTAATGCCTCAGAGTCTTTTGTAGATAAATCAAATAATTCAATTTCATTACCACTACTATCATCACAAAGTTGAAAGTCTGATATGGCATCAGCAGATTGTGTTGAACTTAGTAAAACATTTACTGTATCTTCAATGACACAAATAGAGTTAGTTAAAGGTATTTCAATTGATACTGTATAATCTCCCGATTGGGTAACATTTAAAGTTGGCTGATCTTCACCTGGAATTAAAGTATTATCTAAAGACCAAGTATATATCGCTTGAGGATTGTCTATATTTCCATCTAATGTTACATTACTTGCACAGGTTTGAATATCGTCTCCAAGGTCTACGTTTGCATTGAAACTATTACCTTCAATAAATACAGCTGAATCATAATTTTTATCTGTTTGATCAGCAATAACGATTTTAATATGGTATTGAATGTTAGGAATGATCCCAGCAGTTGCAGTCATAACAGTTGTTCTACCATTATAGTTTGTATCTCCTAAATTAAAACCTTCAAAATATTGTTCATTAGAAGCCGCACAAAATCCAACAATTTCATCATGAATTGTATTAGTATTAACAGGAGTAGTGGTTCCTGGTATAAGTGCAATATTTGTATAAGAATCACTTGATCCAGCTTCTTTAATTAGAAAAGCGAAACCATCTGAATACTCACACGGAAAGTTTCCAAAGTATTCTTCGGAAGCTAAAATGTAGTTAAATTGAATTTGATTAGAAACCGAAACAAAATCAAACTCTATTGATGTCGCATTTAAGGTTCCTGAAATACCCAAAGCCGTTTCTAGATCCGAATCAGTTGTCCAATTGTTTTCTCCTTCATTTAATATCTCGTTATTTTGAGTATTACCTCCAGAAAGCGCGTTTCCGGTAGATAACATAATTCCATTTTGAAAGGGAAAGTTGGATCCTGCACGCTCAAAGTAAGCAAAACTATTAAATCCGTTTATTGATCCGTTGACTTGTGAACTAATGTTAGAGGTTTCTACACAACCTTGAACTAAGTTGTCTTCAATGAGTTGTTGCTCTGTAAAAGAGTCGTCGATAGTTATTTGTTGACCATAAACTAATGAGCCAAGAAATAAGCAGTATATAACTGCGAGGGATTGTTTTAAAATTTTCATTTTTAAGCGGTTAAGTTCATGGTGGTTAGCCACGAGGTTTGGGACTTTTAGCTAATTCTTTAATATTAACTGGGCGAAATATAGAACCGAATTAGATGAAATGCAAATTTTTACGATGAAATGCATAAAAAATTAACATTTACACTTTCTGATGATTACAAAATCTGAAGCTTTTTTGAGTATCATTTTGCGTTCTTTTGGTCTGAAAATATATATATAAATCCTAACGTATATCATAATATATCTGGAGTTTGAAGCTTAGATAGGTTTAGAGTTTAATTAATAAATTTATCAAATGAAGAGCTTGTGCATGTTTAAAATAAAACCTGAATGATAAAAGCAATATGCAAGAGGAATTTCCATTTTAGTTTAGGTTTGGGGTTATTGTAATGGATAAAAAATGAGGGAAGATAACTAAACAATAGTCACTAAATTATAGTATAGTAGCACTAATGATAAATAAATACGACGAACAAAATTAAATTTTAAAACTTTAGTAATTGACATAAACCCAACCAATACTAGGCTCATAATTTGGTTCGTTATAATTTAAAATATAATAGTAAGTACCAACAGGGACAAGTTTTCCTAGATTATTAATACCTCGATTTGTTTTTCCTAACCAAGGGGTATCATTATCTCCCTCAAAAATTAGTGTTCCATATCTATTGAAGATCTTTAGCTCATGTTTTTCAAATATGTTGTAGAGTCCTTGAATGTTGAACCAGTCATTTATACCATCATTGTTTGGTGAAAATCCTCCAGGAATTGAAGCTGGACAGTTTTCTACTAAAAGATCAAATGCATAAGAAGTATAACATGGTAGCTCGCCAACTATGGCATGAATTGTTTGCGGATTGTTTGTGCTATTATAATTTTCTGGATTAAGAATTTGATTTGAGTTAGATTCTAAGTCTGTAAGACTATTATAAAAATATACTTCATTAGGTGTGTTTATGTTGTTAATCTCTAATATGTAAATAAGATCAAAAACTGCAGAGTTAAAACCTTCATTACATTTAATTGTATTTGGCAAAAGTTCTATAGGACTTAGGAATAAGAGTTCAAGTTGTGTCTCAAAATTGTTATTATTTTCATTAGTTTCTATAAGGCTTCCGTTACCAGAACCATCATCATCAATAACGAAATTAAATGTAGTTATTTCTGAAATATTACTTGGTATTGTAATAGTTATAGAATTGTTTTCAAATCCGTTTATCGGAATATCATTTTGAGTTTCATCTAAATGAAATAATATTCCATTAGCATAGAAGGCAATGCTAGTATTAGCAGGAATAATGGCTGTGCTATTTACATTAAAAACGGTATAATCTATTGTCAAAGTTTTATTATTACAATCAAGACTATAGTCATCAAGAGTAATTGTACCATCTGGAAGTTGACTATTTAACACAGTAATAATATTGTTAAGCATTATTAAATCAGCTCTAATACCATCAGGAAACATAACTCCAGTAGTCATCTCTATTGTGGCACTGGTGTCACCTATAGAGATGTTATCTTGAATGTTATAAACATCTAAATCTCCATTAAAAAAAGTAGTAGAATTTGTAAATGTATTTGTTCCATTGAAAGCATTATCAACAAAATTTAAAGGCGGATTTGAAAGAACGTTACCATTAAAAGACAGGCTCTCTCCATAATTGAGGTCATCATCACCTTCCCAAGCTAAAAACCCAATTTTCGCTCCAGAATTGTCAATAACATTTAAATTGTCAATAACAATTGTGATTTCTTGATTATTACTATTGATGATATCTAAACCCTGGTATAAGTTGACTTGATTTAAAGGTAAACTGTCATTTTGATAAATGATATAGACACTCCAACCTGCAAAATTAGTTCTAGTTTCACAATATCCGATGTTACTTGCGAGAGCTTCAGTTATATCTAAGTTTGATAATTCATATGTAGTATTACCTTCTGAAATTATAAAATCTGTTATATCTGTATAGCAGGAAAAGTAGTTTAACAACCCAAAATCTTCACTTAAATAGTTAACATTATAAATGCCATCAGCTTCGAAGGGGATACCGTTTAATTCTACAGAAGAATCACTAGTGCCAGAGCCAGCCCAATATAAGTAAGCAGCCACAATTGTATTATCAATAGAAAGATTTAAATCTGCAGTAGATGATTCTAGAGGATTGCAAAAACTTTGAACAATATTATTCTCAAAAGGATTCAGCGTGTTACCAATAGCAGTGTAATCATATCGACCATTAAATTGTTGAAATAGTTCAATGTCTTGACCAAATACTGAAAAAGATATAGCGAAAAAGAAAGTATAAATCACAAACTTGCTAAACCTCATTTTTATTAATTTTAATAGATGAATTTACAAAATTTTATTATTAGCGTTTTAATGTAAAATGACTTTTAAAGACTCTACCATCTTGTAATGTTACTGCAAACCAGTAATCACTAGACGGCATATTGGCACCATTATAAGTGCCATCCCAACCTGGACCAAGAGGATCTATTTCTGCTAATAATTTTCCATAGCGATCAAAAATTAATATTTGTGTATTTGGTTGAAACTGTTGCGAAATGCCTTTTACCTGCCAAAACGGATTGACTTCATCACCATCTGGCGTAAAAAATTTCGGAAAACCAATGACCGAAACTTCCTCTTCAGTAATTCCACAATTATTTTCTATATCACGAACATAAACAGTATGAAATCCAAAATCAACATTTGTAAACACATTGCTTTCTTGATAAGGGCCTAAAATATTATCTAATGCATAATCGTAAATCCCTACGCCTGTAACAAATACAGAAATGGAATTATTTGATGAGGCATCTGTAACTTGAATATCAGTAATTGAGGCTATATCTGAGGGTAAAACTGTAATTGTACGATCTTTAAAACAGCCGTTTGTATTAGTTACACGAACTGTATATGTTCCAGGTTCATTCACTTCAATTTCAAACATGTCTTCACCAGTAGACCATTCGTAATAATAATTATTTGGAATATCATTAATAAGTCCACTGGTTAATGTAATGGTTTCAGGAAAGTCATTTAAGCAGTACAGCAGTTCTTCTTGAGTTTCTATATCTGGTAATTCAAAAACAGTTAATTCAATACTACTTATACCAAAACAAGCATTAGCATTTTCTACTCTTCCATAAATAGTTTGAGAATAAGGTATCGTATTGGTAAAGTTAGTTCCTAAAGGATTGTCTTCAATTAGCGCATCTTCATAAGTTTCATAATATGTAATATCTAAGCCAACAGGTAATCCAAACAGTATTGTGTTTTCTGTATCTGAAAGATTAAAATTATAAAAACCATCTTCAGTTCCATCGTCGTCACAGGCTTGTATAAACGTATCATTAGAAGCTGTTGAACTTGCTAGCAATGTAATTTCAGCAGTATTAGTACATCCAGAATTTATATCTGTTACTAGTGCATAAATTATTTGCGGATTTTGATAATTATCAAATGCATCTGGATTTAATTCATCTTCATTATTTTCTAAATCTGCAATGGATGCATAAAAATTAATTATTTTATCTGAAGCGTTATTTGTAATGTCTTCAAATACTTGATTTAAATCGAATGTTGTAAACCCTTCTGGAATGCCATCTTCGTCACATTGAATAATTGTAGTATCAATCGCTTCAGGTGTTTCATTAATTGTAAAGATGAACGAATCTGTAGCATAACAATCTGTATTTGTGTTATTCTCCATACGAACAAAAATCTCTTCTGTGAAAGCTGTTACATTCGTATATGTATTGGGTAGTGCATTTGTATTATCATCTGCGTCTTGCTGAGTTGGATGATAGGTTATGGTGTAAAGAGTAGCGTCTTGAGCAATTAAAATATCTGTATTTAAATCTGAAAGGATTAATGTGTCAAAGCCATCCATACTATTTATTCCAGTATCACAAACAGTAATATCTTCTAGAATAGCAATAGAAGGTGTAATAAAAACATTAATGTCAAATGTCGTGGTTTCAAAACAATTTGGGTTGTCATTATTGTCTACTCTAGCGTAAATAGTTTGCGGAGTTTCAGTATTGTTAAACTCTCCAGTAATTTCATTTTCATTATTATCTGCATCTAGTTGACTAGTGAAATATCTAACTGAATAGAGGACAGGATCTTGGCCATCTAGTATTTGAGCATCTTGAATTGTCAAATCAAAAGTTGAAAATCCAAACTCATCACAGTCAATGAGATTAGACGGTTGTGTCGCAGTTGGTATGTCAAAAATACCAACTACAGCTTCACCTTCTATCGGACATTCGCCATTATTTTGTTCAACAAAAACTTCATAAAAGCCAGGAGTATCAACAAATAGTTGAAATGTAGTTTCGGTTAGTGGTAACCCATCTTTCTTCCACGTATAATCTGCGCCAGGAATATCTTCGGCTAAAAGTGTGTATGAATCTCCTGTACAAAGTTTTAATTCGGTTGTACTGATGCCATTTTGAATAATATCAATTTGAGAATTAAATAGTGACTGAATAAAAGGAGGTAAGCCAATTCGGCCTCTATTTTGAAGTGTACCATTAACATCTAATAAAACACCAT
>NZ_JBGCCX010000079.1:0-15635 GCF_045105015.1 Psychroserpens sp. | reverse complement strand
CTAACGCAGCGATGATTTCATTTGAAGCTGTTGATGAATCAGGTAAACTCTACACAAATTATCATCCTCAGGGTAAACATAATAATAAATCACTTAAAAAGATTTATACTTGGGTAATAACATTCAATAGAAAAATGTTTGACAAACATGCTGTTTATTTTAATCATTATTTTGGTGTGGGCTCAGTTTTTAAAGGCGAGACAGAGTATGTGTTTCTGAGGAATGCATTTGATAAGAATTTGGATATGATTCATGTCGCTAAAACTATTGTTATGCATCCTGATGAAAGTTCTGGGAGACATATGGGAAGTGATAATGCTATTTTTGCTAGAGCAGCGCTTAATTACAGGTTTTATGGGAATTTAGGTTATCTTTGGGTGTTTAAATATGTGTTCTTTTTGATCAGACATAATTATATTTCTTTAAAAGATATCTTTGCTAAAACAAGGATTGGTTTTGAAGGAATTAAAACTTATAAAAAGTTAAAATCAGAAGGGAAAATAAATCAACTGCATGGATATTAAATTGATAGACATACCTAAGATTAATGATGTTAGAGGTAATTTGGCAGTAATAGAAGGCGATTGTTTGCCTTTTGAAATCAAACGTGTGTATTATTTGTTTGATGTGCCAAGTAATGCGAATCGAGGAGGACATGCGCACAAAGAACAATTAGAGTTTTTAGTGGCTTTAAGTGGTAGTTTTGAAGTGAGTTTAAATAACGGAACCTCTAAACAAAGTATCATGCTAAATAAACCCGATAAAGGCTTGTTAATACCTACTGGAACTTGGAGAGAGCTAGAGAATTTTTCTTCAGGAGCAGTTTGTTTAGTTATAGCTTCTGATGAATTTGATGAAGAAGATTATATCAGAGACTACAATACTTTTTTGTCATCTAAACAGTCTTAAGTCGAGATGTAGTCGTCTTAATATATTTCTAAATTTTAATACCTGTTGAATTACTAAAGTTGGTAAGTTAAATATTAGTTTTTGAAGTGTTGTTAAATTTTTAGAATCAATATCCTGAAAAGTGCTTTTTGATTGAACAGAATTACCTTCTAATTTATATTCAATGGCTACAGCATATCGATTCAAATCTAGATAAGTTTTTAAGCTTCTATTTTGTTTTTCCGCAACAAGAAAGGTATTAAAATCTAAATGTTGTCTTGAAGATAATTTTTGATTCGTTATTTTATGATCTGAATTCAAATTGTGGATAGCGCTAACTTTATTACTAAATGCTACAGGAAATTTTAATGCAATTCTAATCCATAAATCAGTGTCTTCTCCAGAATCATATGTAGTGTTAAATTTTCCAATCTCGTCAAAAGTTTGCTTAGGAACCATTACAGCTGATGTCCAAGCGATACTATTCATTAAACTCGATTGAAAATAGTCTTTAATAATACCTTTCCAATCAGAATCGTTTGGAATGTTTTTAAATTTCGAAGGAATTAAAATATGTTCATTTTTTTTGTCATAAGCTTTGCAATACATTCCGCAATCAGGAAACTCTTCTTGTAATTCTTTTAAGTCTTGTAAATGGTGTTTAAGCCAAATGTCATCTGCATCAAGAAATACAATTAAGTTTGTGTTTGCTTTAGAAACACCGTAATTTCTAGCATATGAAACACCTTGGTTTTCTATGCTGAAAATGCGCAAACGCTCATCATTAATCGCATTAATTTTGTTTAAACTGTTATCTGTTGATCCATCATTAACAATAATAATTTCAAAATTTGAAAAACTTTGCGACCAAACACTATCAAGGGTATCTATAATGTGCTTTTCCTTATTGTAAAGTGGAATTATTATTGATAAAACTGGACTCATAATTGATTTTTGTCTAGGTGACACATATAACATATTCGATAAAGTTGTAGTATTTTTATTGAAGGTTTACTACCAGATAAATGACGCTTAAACATAGTTTTAAATACTTTGTATATCAGTGAAAATATTGAACGTAACCTAAATCGTTTTAAGTGTATATATAGTTTGAGTAGGTCATTTTGATGAGTATCAATTTTTCCAGAATTGTATAATTTTAGTAAAGTTTCTGCAGCTTTTTCTTTTTTTGTAATATAAGCTTCATTAGGTTCTAAGCCGTAATGAAATACTTCGTTATCAATATGTAAAACCTTAATATTATTTGATTTCAGTAAGGTTCCAAAATAATTATCATAGCCATATCCCTTCCCTTCAATTTTAGAATTTAAATTAATAAATATGGTTTTCTTCATTAAAAAATTTGCAGACACAATACTTTTGTAAACTGTTTTGTTTCGTGTCGAAGCGTTAACTTCTTCATTTGCTTTGCCATAAACCCATCTTAGCATTGAATCTGCTTCAGGTTTTTTTATATCATAACAAATACCACCATATATGGCTTCATATTCTGATGTTATTAAATTTAAATAATTTTTAATGAATTTTTCAGATTTAGGTATGACATCTGCATCTAGAAATAAGAGCCATTCATAAGTCGCTTTTCCAGATAAGTATTGTCTAGCACTTGTTCGCCCAAGGTTTGTATTACTTTTTAAATACGTTATAAATTCAAAGTTTGAGATTTTTTCATTTTTGACAACACAATCTGATGTAGAAGCATCATCTAAACATATAATTTCGAAAGGGATATCACACAATTGTAATTGTGCATGAATTTGTGTTACAAGTGTAACAACATTATAATTATATATTGGAATCAATACAGAGATCATGACTGCTAAAATAAGAATTAAAAGCATTAAATTGCAGTACTCAAAAAAGACTAATATGGATAGTTCGATATCAAAAGATATTTCAGAACTTATTTTCAATAAAATAAAGGAGAAACAAGTAGAGCTAAAAGCTTCATATAAAGCTTCTAAAGGCCAAATTGGTCATTTCTTTATAGATGATTTGCTTCCTGAAGATCTTGCAAAACAATGTTTCGATCTGTTTCCTAATACTTCAGAAATGCGCTGTCTTAAAAGCATACGAGAATATAAGTATGTGTCTGCTCAAATGGATAAGCATAATGAACTTTTAGAGCAGGTTTTATATGCATTTCAAGATTCTAAAATTGTAAGTCTTATAGGAGAAATATGTAACATTGACTCTTTATATGCCGATAATTCTTTGTATGCTGGAGGATTATCTCAAATGGCTCAAGACAATTTTTTAAACCCACATTTAGATAATTCACATGACGCTGAACGTGAACGATGGCGTGTATTGAATCTGTTATATTATGTAACTCCTAATTGGAATACTGATAATGGAGGACACTTAGAACTCTGGCCTAATGGCCCCAAAAAAGAGCCTATAGTCATCGAAAGTAAGTTTAACAGATTGGCTGTGATGGCCACTCACGACAAATCATGGCATTCTGTAAATCAAGTAAAAGTGAATAAGAGTAGGTGTTGTATATCTAATTATTATTTTAGTGACGAGCCTTTAAAAGCGAGCGATAAATTTCATGTAACGAAGTTCAGAGGGCGTCCAGAAGATACGTTTACTAATATTATTTTAGATCTAGATGCAAGCCTTAGAATGCTAGTAAGAAAAGTGTTTAAAAAAGGGATTCGTAAAAACCCTCATGTTTATAAAAAAGAAGATTAATCAAATTGTTTTTTATTGCCTTCAAATTTTAAATAGGGATTATCTAACACATAAGCTTTTCGTTCACGTTTCAAATCTGAACGATAGGGATGATCTAACACATGGAAGTAGTACAGTTGTTTTACCCAATTTGCATTTTTGAAAATACGTTGGTTTTCAAAAAACCTATGATAGCTTAATTGTCTGAAAGCTTGCTCATTATTGAATTCTGAAATAGCTAATAATTCTCCACATTTCTCATTATGATGAAGCATAAAAATATCATCAAGATAAACATAGGTTAATGGTAAGAAATTATTAGCACTCGCTTTAAATAATTCAAGTACGTCTTTTGTTGAACTGTAGTAATCTACATCAATAGACACAAAGCCTATGGGTGCTTTTTCTGAAATATTGGAAATAAACTCAGATATTTTTTCTTTTATAGGTCCGTAAATAATAGTCGCTTTTCCTTTAATTTTTTCTTCAAGTAGCTCTTTGTTCATTGGGAAATCGCCTGTGTTGTAATATTCAGGATGATCTCTATAATCTATGGGTTCTGGCATACCTTCACCAGTGTCGAAACCGTAAATATGAATTTTAATGCCTGTAGTTTTAGTTACTTTTTCAGCAATAGCGATTAAATTCATTAGTCCTGCACCATTTGCAACACCAAATTCAATAACTATTACTTCGTTAAAACCTCTTTCTTTAGCCTGATCTGCAGCATTTAAAAGGCCGAAAGCATGTTGTGGTCGAATGATTAAATCATAAGCGACTTTTTTTCTGAAGGATCCAAAAATAAAAACAAATAACGCAATTATATTCAAATGAAATGGTTCTGTAAGCCGTTGCTTAAAGACTTTATTCCAGCTGTTTTTTTGTGATAATCGCTTTAATAAAAAACCCATAACTTGTTTTAAATTTGCTCAAAGCTATAACAATAATTTAGATTATAAATTATACGTTGTATTTTATTGTTAGTCTATATTTGGTATAAATTTTGTCTATTTATAACTATGAAACATATATTCACTTTCATTTTAAGCATTGGTTTGAGTACCGTAATTTATGCACAACAAGAATTTCATGTGTTTCCGAAAACGCATAGTGAAACACCAGGGAAAAATGATGGAACGGGTTCAATAGATACTCCTTGGGATCTGCAAACTGCTCTCAGTCAAACGCCTGAGGTTGTGAGTTCTGGAGATACGATTTGGTTACACGAAGGTGTTTATACTGGAAGGTTTATAAGTAGACTAAAAAGCCTTGATCCTAAACAATATATTACAGTTTCTGCATTTAAAAATGATAAAGTAGTACTTAACGGAAATGCTCCAGTAAAACAAAATTCTGTCCTAGCAGTTCGAAGCACACGTGTTATTTATAAAAATTTTGAAGTCACTTGGCTTGGAGAATTCTCTAGAGATCAGGCAGATGCAGATTTTGAATTTTGTTTTGGTATTGAACATTTTAATGGAGAGAATTGTCGATTTTACAATATTATTATTCATGATAATCCTGGATTAGGAATTGGATCATGGAAAAAAACAGCAGGTACAATTATTGAAAATTGTATGATTTTTAATAATGGATATAAATCTAATTTAGGAAGAGGTGCGGGTGAAGGAATCTATGTGCAAAACAAGAGTGAGGAAACTCGTTTAATTAGAAATAACATTATTTTTAATAATTACTACAAAGGTATTGAGGTTTGGTCTGCTGGTAAACGCGCAAAAGATGAGGCTGTAAAAAATATTACGCTAGAAGGAAATATTATTTTTAATAGTGGTTCACCATCGACAAAGTTTAGAGATAATGTTATAGTGGGTACTAATGATTATAATGGTATAAACATAGCTAATAATATAAAATTGTTTAATAATGTTCTATACCATAATACCTACAATAACAAAGGAAAATTAAATGGAGAAGCACCTTCTCTTACGCTTGGTTTTAATAAAAAAGCGCCAATTAAAGACATTATTGTGGATGGTAATGTAATTGTTGGTGGCCATGATGTGCTTAGACTATCTATTGCCGAATCTCTCAATTTTTCTAATAATGTTGTTCATGGAGCAATTCAAGTCGGACCTAATACTTCAGCTTATTTGAAGAATTGGGTTTTTGATAATAACACTTATTATACCAAGCTTAAAACCCCTTTTCGAATTTCTAAAGGAGAAAAACACAGCCTTAAATCTTGGCAAGAAACGTATCAATTAGATCGCAATAGTGCTGTTTACGATTATTTAAATTTTGATTTGAACCCTATTTTGCACCTGTCAAGGCATAGCCAAAAACAGAATAAATTTAATGTTGCTTTGTTTAATGCTGAAAATAATGATGTTACAGTAGATTTTTCAGAATACGAATTAAAAATTGGCTCATCGTTTAAAATTTACGATGCTGAAAATATTAACGTTATTGCTAAATCAGGAATATTAGCACACGATTTTAAAATTACTTTTCCAATGCAATTAACTGCGTTTCAGAATCCGCTTCATAATACATCTACAAACAAAACTTTATCTGATTTTGGTGTTTTTATAATTGAATTTGATGAGGAAATTCAAACTGAAGATTCTGATGAAAAGGATAATTTCTTTAAACGATTTTGGGAATGGCTTGGATTTTAACTCTTGCGTTGAACCACCTCAAAAACTTTATTTTCATCACATTTTAATGTCTTACTTGGGTATTTTAAAAGTAAAGCATAATCATGCGTAGCCATTAAAATAGTGTTACCATTTTTATTGATGTCGCGTAATACTTCCATGACTTCAATACTGGTTTGTGGATCAAGATTTCCTGTAGGCTCATCAGCTAAAATAAGTTCTGGTTCATTAAGTAAAGCTCTTGCTATAGCGATGCGTTGTTGTTCTCCTCCAGATAATTCATGTGGAAATTTAAATCCTTTGGTTTTCATAGCGACTTTGTCAAGAACAGCCTCTATGCGTTCAGAAATTTTAGTTTTGTCTTTCCAACCAGTAGCCTTCAGTACAAATTCTAAGTTACTGTTGATGGTTCTATCTGGTAATAATTTAAAGTCCTGAAATACGATTCCTAGTTTTCGTCTTAAAAAAGGAATGTCTTTTTCTTTCATGGCTCTTAAGTCATAATCAACAATATGACCTTCACCTTCAGTTAATTTTAAATCACCATATAGTGTTTTCATAAAACTACTTTTTCCACTTCCTGTTTTACCAATGAGATAAACAAAGTCACCTTTATTCATTTCAATATTAACATCAGATAAAACCATACTATCTCCTTGATAGATAGACGCATTTTTGAGTTGTAAAACAGTTTCAGACATAAAGCGATTTTAAAATGTTTATTGTAATATGTAAATGTATTATAAAAAAGAATCAAATTCCAATTTTCAAAAATCTAATTCTTGAAATTTCTAATAGAATGTGTTTGATGATCTTTTGTAGTCATAGTGTAATGTGAAGTGTAACATAATCTTGTCTATAGAGTCCTTTTAATAAGTTTGTGTATAATTATAGCACGATTATTGCGTTATAGATTGCATATAAATTATTTTTGACATCAATTAAAAATCGAACCTAATGACTTTCAGAAAACTAAGTTGTATACTTACTTTTTTGTGGTGTAGTTTATATCTGCAAGCACAACAATCTGCCACTTATACAAGTGATTTAGTAGATTATCAAAAAGCAATCACACTTTATAATAATAAACAATACCAAGCTGCTCAGTCGTTATTTGAAACTATAAAAGACGACGCTAAGACAGATACATTAGAATCAGATTGTGCCTACTATATTGCAAATTGTGCGGTACGTCTTAATCAGCAAAATGCAGACGATTTAATTCAAGATTTTGTAGATAATTATCCTACAAGTACAAAACGAAACACAGCGTTTTTAGATGTTGCTGATTATTATTTCGCTAACGGAAAATATGCTTATGCGAGAAAATGGTACGATAAGGTTGACGAAAATAGTATTGCTAGACCTGATCGCGATAAATTCAACTTTAATTATGGGTATGCTTTGTATGCAACACAAAATGAAACGGAAGCTAATAAATATTTAAATCGTGTTGTAAACTCTAAAACATATGGTTCACAAGCTAAATATTATATTGGTTTTATGGCGTATGAAGGAGACGACTATGATACTGCTAATGAGTATTTTGATCAAGTAAGTGATAAAGAAAAATATCAGGATAAACTCTCATATTATCAAGCAGATCTTAATTTCAAACTAGGGAAATTTGAAAAAGCAATTGAGCTAGCTAAAGCACAGATTGATAAAAGTAGCCCACAAGAGAGATCACAATTATCTAAAATCATTGGAGAAAGTCATTTTAATTTAGAGCAATATACAGAGGCAATTCCGTATTTGAAAGCTTATAAATGCACACGTGGTCGATGGAATAATACCGATTATTACCAATTAGGATATGCCTATTACAAACAAAACGATTTTGATAATGCCATTTCAGAATTTAATAAAATTATAGATGGAAATAACGCTGTAGCTCAAAATGCGTACTACCATTTAGGCGAAAGCTATATCAATTTAGATAAAAAACAGGAAGCTTTAAATGCCTTCAGAAATGCATCTCAAATGGATTATGATTTGCAAATTCAGGAAGATGCTTGGCTTAATTATGCTAAAATCAGTTACGAAATAGGAAATCCTTACCAATCCGTTCCGCAAGTGTTAACTGCCTATTTAGAACAATATCCTAACACCAATCATAAAGAAGAGATAGAAACCTTATTGATCGATTCTTACATCACTTCTAAAAACTATAAAGAAGCCATCAAGCTTTTAAAGAATAAAAAGAGTTTTGAAAATCGAGTTGCTTACCAGAAAGTTGCTTTTTACAGAGGAATTGAGGTTTACAATGAAGGTGATTACCATGACGCTAAACATTTATTCGATGCTTCAATTAAAGAAGCTAAAGATCCGGTTTTCACAACAAGAGCTACATTTTGGAAAGCTGAAACAGATTATAGTTTAAGTAATTTTGATGATGCTCTAATCGGATTTAAACAATTTAAACAGCAAGACAATGCTTCAGATGTTGAAGAGAATAGTAATATCAATTATAATTTGGCATACACCTATTTTAAACTTAAAAATTATAGTGAAGCCACTGCTAGTTTTCAGTCATTTATTAATCAAAATCAAGACGATACGTTAAGATTGAATGATTCATATCTCAGATTAGGAGACGGTCATTTTGTATCCTCAAATTATTCTGATGCTATTTCAGCCTATACCAAAGCCATTCAGATTAACGAAATTGAATCTGATTATGCCTCTTTTCAAAAAACAATGAGTTATGGATACATAGGTCAAGGTTCAAATAAAATAAAAGGATTAGAATCGTTTATTAAAGATTTTTCTAAGTCGTCCTTACGTGATGATGCGATGTATGAATTGGCAAATTCATATATTAAGTCTAATGATATTAATAAGGCTATGAACATGTATGACAGATTAAATTCTGAATACAGTAATAGTGTTTTTATTCCAAAGTCATTATTGCGTCAAGGCTTGTCATATTATAATGAAAATGATAATGAGCGTGCGTTGACTAAGTTTAAAAAAGTAGCACAAGATTATCCAGCAACAGATGAAGCTAATCAAGCGGTTTCAACAGCGCGTTTAATTTATATAGATTTGGGTCGTGTAGATGAATATGCGACTTGGGTTAAAACCTTAGATTTTGTTGATGTAACTGATGCAGAGCTAGATAATACATCTTATTTAGCAGCAGAAAAACAATATTTAGATAATAATACAGATGAAGCTATTCGTCAATTCAATAAGTATTTAAATGAATTTCCAAACGGAATTCATGCCTTGAAATCACATTTTTATATCGCTGAGCTATACGCTAACAAAGACTTGCCAGAAAATGCACTTACGCATTATCAGTATGTAGTAGATAAACAAAAAGGAGAATTTACAGAACAAGCTATAGTTAAATTATCTGAAATACATCTCAATGCGTCTAATTGGAATCAAGCTATTCCTTTATTATTAAGATTAGAAACGGAAGCAGATTATCCTCAAAATATCACGTATGCGCAATCTAATTTGATGAATGCCTATTACCAAACGGAAGCCTATAGTGAAGCAGTAATTTATGCCGAAAAAACACTCCAGAATTCAAAATTAGATAACAAAGTAAAAAGTGATGCTCAAATCATTATTGCTCGTTCAGCTATGAAAACTGGAGATGAAGATAAAGCTAAAACAGCATATGCTGAAGTTGAAAAAATAGCAAATGGAGTTCTGGCAGCTGAAGCATTATACTACAATGCCTATTTTAAAAATAAAGAAGGATTGCATGAGGCTTCAAATACAGTTGTTCAGAAATTAGCAAAAGATTACAGTAGTTATAAATACTACAGTGCAAAGGGGTTAGTGCTAATGGCTAAGAATTTTGATGCATTAGGAGATGCGTTTCAAGCAACCTATATATTAGAAAGTGTTATTACTAATTTTGCCGAGTTTGATGATGTTGTGACTGAAGCACAAACCGAATTGAATAGAATCAAAACTCAAGAAGCTAAAACAAATGCTTCAGTAGAAACCGAACAAAACTAAATACAGAAATGTCATGCTTTGCATAGTCAAAGTAAAACAAGAATAAAATATGAAACCCAATTTCAAATACATACTTATAATCATTCTAAGTTTAAGCGTTTCAGTTTCTACAGCACAAGAAACTCAAAACGATTCTATTGATGCAGGAACAGTAAATGTGGTGAAACCATATACACCAAAAATTTCTGATGCATTCAAAATTAAAGAAACACCAAGTTTAAACGATTCAACAACTGCTAAGAAAAAGGAAATTAAGTACAATATTTTCTCTATTCCTGTAGCTTCGACGTTTACGCCAGCCAAAGGGAAAGCGGCAACTGTAGATAAAGAAAAGCCAGTAAAACTATATGACAACTATGCCTCCTTAGGTGTTGGAACCTATACAACGATTTTAGGTGAGGTGTATCTTAATCATGAGTTAAGTGCTACTGAACGTGTTGGAGGTTATTTCAGTCATCATTCTTCTGCAGGAGATATTGAAGGTGTGAATTTTGATAATAATTTTTCTGAAACTGGACTCAATGCACACTACAGTCAGAAGTTGAGTGATTATTCTTGGAAGGTCGAAGGAGGTTTTCAATTACAGACATTTAATTGGTATGGCTTACCAGATCAAAACATTAATAGATTTGATGTAGATCATTCTTTTTACACAGCTAATTTTGGAGGTCAAATTAATTTTGAAGATGCAATTATTAATAAAGGAAGTGTCTTGTATAGACGATTTGGAGATGATCAAGATTCGGGTGAAAATCGCTTTATAATGACATCTGGCTTTGATGTGCCTGTCAGTGATGAACTTATCAATACTGAAATAACTATTGATTACCTAGGTGGAGCTTTTGATCGAAATTATTTTTCTGATATTGAATTAAAATACGGTAATTTTAATATTGGTATTGCACCAAGTTACCAAATGAAACAGGACGATTTAACTGTTAATGTTGGTGTGAATTTGGTCTTTCTAAATGATACAGAAGCTAGTGAAAGTAAGTTTTTCGTGTATCCAAATATAACAGCGAGTTACAGATTAGTTGATGAATTAATGATTGCTTATGGAGGTATTCAAGGCGGATTAATTCAAAACTCTTATTATGATTTTGCTCAAGTAAATCCATTTGTTTCTCCAACATTATTCATTGTACCAACAGATCAGACTTATAATGTGTCTGTAGGACTTAAAGGAAAGTTATCTAATAGTTTAAGTTATAATGTAAGCGGACATTATTTAGCTAATAATAACAGAGCTTTGTTTAAAACAAATCCAGTGCTAGGAACAGCTGAAGAAAAATATCAATTTGGAAATTCTTTAGGTGTAGTTTATGATGATGTGAGTACGTTTTCTATTGCAGGTGAATTAAATGTAGATATCAACAGAAACTTCACATTAGGAATGAAAGCAGAATATTTTGCATACAATACAGATGATGAAGCTGAAGCTTGGAATTTACCAGATATTGAAGCTTCTTTATTCTTAGATTATCAAATTGATAAGCATTGGTTTGCTGGTGCTAGTCTGTTTTTTGTTGGAGAACGTAAAGACCTGTTCGCCATTGAGCAAAGTCTTATTCCTATTGATTCACCAAGTACAATTACTTTAGATAGCTTCTTTGATGTAAATGCACATGTTGGTTATAAAATTAGCGACCAATTATCTGCATTTGCAAAAGCAAATAATATTGCTAATCAAAACTATCAACGTTGGATGAATTACCCTGTTCAAGGCATTCAGTTTCTTGCAGGAGCTTCGTATCAGTTTGATTTTTAAAGTATTTAAATAATTTCGTGTTTAATTGGGAAAAACAATTTGAAAAGCATTCATTCTATTTGAAATGAATGCTTTTTGTATTTTTATCATTCTAAAATATCTATGATGAAAAAACTAACTATTCTTCTTCTATTATTACTTTGTTTTTCTTGCTCAAATGAAAAGGAAAATGCAGATGCTATAATCATAAACGCGAATATTTATACAGTAGATGATAGTTTTAGTAAGGCTGAAGCATTTGCAGTAAAAGATGGGAAGTTTTTAGATGTAGGAGCTTCTAATGATATCCAAGCGAAGTATGTGTCTGATAATATTATTGATGTTAAAGGTCAAACCATTGTTCCTGGACTTATTGATGCGCATTGTCATTTTTTGGGACTAGGTCTAGACCAACTTGATGTTGATTTGGTTGGAACCAAAAGTTTTGAAGACGTAATCAAACGAGTATTAGATTTTAAAAAAGGAAAGGAACAAGACTATATTGTAGGTAGAGGTTGGGATCAAAATGATTGGGAAGATAAAATGTTTCCTAATAAAAAATTGTTAGATAAATTATTTCCTAAAACACCTATAGCATTAATTCGTATTGATGGTCACGCAACTCTATGTAATCAAGCCGCTTTAGATCTTGGAGGTGTCACTATCAATAGTAAAGTTGATGGAGGAGAAGTAGTGATTGAAAATGGAGAACTAACAGGAGTTTTAGTTGATAATGCGGTAAGTTTAGTGTGGGATAATTGGCCAGGATCAGGATATACAAGAGATGATGTAGTAGAAGCTTTATTGGTTGCTCAAGATATTTGTTTTGATTTAGGTTTAACAACCGTTGATGATGCTGGACTAGATAAGTATGCTATTGAAATTATTGATAGTTTACAAAATACTGGAGATTTAAAAATGAGAGTCTATGCAATGGTATCGTTTAATGAAGAAAATGTGGACTATTATCTTAATAAAGGTCTTATTAAAACAGAGCGATTAAATGTGCGATCATTTAAATTTTATGCAGATGGAGCACTAGGTTCAAGAGGCGCAATGTTGCGTGAACCTTACAGCGATAAGCCTAATCATTTCGGATTATTGGTAACCGATTTAGAAACGTTTAATAAAAATGCAGAACGTATTGCGAATTCTGAGTATCAAATGAATACGCATGCTATTGGTGATTCTGCAAATCATGCTGTACTACAAACGTATAATAAAGTTTTAGTTGGAAAATCAGATAGAAGGTGGCGAGTAGAACATGCTCAAGTGGTATCATCTGAAGACTTTGATTTATATAAAAATGTAATGCCATCGATTCAACCAACGCATGCAACAAGCGATATGTATTGGGCTGAAGATCGTTTAGGAAGTGAACGAATTAAAGGTGCTTATGCATATAAACAATTATTAAATGCCTATGGAAAAGTTGCATTGGGTACCGATTTTCCTGTTGAGCGTGTGAGTCCATTTTTAACCTTTTATGCCGCTGTAGCGCGACAGGATTTAGAACAGTTTCCAGAAGGTGGTTTTCAAAAAGAAAACGGATTAACTAGAGAGGAAACCTTAAAAGGAATGACCATTTGGGCTGCCTATTCAAATTTTGAGGAAGATGAGAAAGGAAGTATTGAAGCTGGTAAATTTGCAGATTTTATTGTGTTAGACAAAGACATCATGACAGTCAATCAGAATGAAATTCCTAATATTAAAGTCAAGCAAACCTTTGTTAATGGTGAGGCACAGTAATTTTAGCCAAATAATCAAAATGTTCCCCATCTATTACCTTTTCACACTCTAATCCAACAGATTCACTAGCAAGTTTAAGACGTTCAAAATCTAGATATAACCATTTCATTGGCGTTTCACTTTCGCCTTTATATTTAAGATAGTAATCTAATTCACCGTAGTAATTAGCAGTGGTGTCAATCCAAAGTCCGCCATCTTCATCTTCATACATGTATTGAATATCTGAAGAATCAATGAGTATTTGTCCATCAGGATTCAATAATGACTTTAAATGCTTCAGATAATCTGAAGTGTCAGCTAACTCTTGAAAAATACCTGTGCCATTCATCAATAATAGTATCGTATCAAAAGTATCAGTTTCAGATAACAGTGCTTTTAATTCTACATGTTTTACACCTCTATTTTTAGCAACTTCAATAGCGCCTTTAGAAATATCAATAGCTTTTACTTTATGTCCATGGTCTTGGAGATATAAACTATGACTTCCAGACCCACAACCTACATCTAAAATATTGCCATTAGCTAACTGCAAAGCTTTTTGTTCTATTCTAGGCATTTCAGAATAAGATCGAAATAAATAGGGAAGTGGAAGTACATCTTCATCAGAAATGTTAGTCGAAGTAATGAGGTCTTCGGTATAATTATTGATGTGATAATCACGTAAAGCTTGTCCGAATAAATCTTTCATAGTTTTATTATCATAGTGCTTTTTTAACCAACACTTAAAGTCGTATTTTTGTTATATGCAAGACTTGATTAATAATCTTCCAAAGCTCGCCAAAGATAAGCATAAGGAAAATAAAACGTTCTTTACGAAGCTTAAAAAAAAGCCGCCTAAGCAATTAGATTATCTGATGCAAGAGCTTCACGAAGCAGAATTTGAACGTACTGATTGCCTAAAATGTGCCAATTGCTGTAAAACGACAGGACCTTTATTTACATCAAAAGATATTGAACGAATTGCTAAATTTTTCAAAATGAAGCAACAACAATTTATCGATACCTATCTTAGGCTTGACGAAGAAAAAGATTATGTCTTGCAATCTGTTCCATGTACATTTCTTGGAGCGGATAATTACTGCTCTATATATGAAGTAAGGCCAAAAGCATGTAGAGAGTTTCCACATACTGATCGAAAAAAATTTCAACAAATATCAAACTTAACATTAAAAAATGTGGCCATTTGTCCTGCAGCTTATAATATAGTTGAAGCAATGAAACAACGTATCAAATAATAAAAACAGTAGTTTATGAAAAAGATAGTATTGGTTTTTTTATTCGTTTTTGTAACTAAAACTGTATGTCAATCTCAAGAATGGATGACCTCTTTAGAAGTTGCTAAAAGTTTAGCTTATGTTCAAGATAAATTACTTTTTGTGATATGGGAGGATGCATCATATGAAAGCTATCCAGTTGCAGTTAAAAATGAATATGGTATTAGAGTTGTCACTGATTTGTTTGCTAATGAAACTATTAATGAAACCATTTGGAAATACTTTGTTCCTGTGGTCATTAGTGAACAGAATTATACAACATTATTTAGCGAAATAAAAGATAAACGAAATCAAACATATATTGATAAGTTTAATGACGATACCATTAAAATCATGGACGTTAATGGTTACATCATAAATACAACTATTTCATATTATGATTATTTAGACATTGAAAAATTTATTTCTAAATATGCAATGAATACCTCGTTCTTAAAGGCCGAATTAGGTAATTATAGAACTCAGCAAGATTTTAATACAGCGTATCGTCTAGCATCAAAATATTCAGATTTTGCTGTGCTAGTAGATAAAAATGTCAAGTCAGAAATTATTAAGTTATCTGATTATTATTTGAAAGATGCTGAACTATTTTTAGAAAATGACGCTACTGAAGCTTTAATACAAAAAGTTGAGTTGCAGCGTATCAAACAATCATTGGTATTAGGTAAGGCAAAGAAAGTG
>NZ_JBGCCX010000078.1:0-33931 GCF_045105015.1 Psychroserpens sp. | reverse complement strand
ATTAATTATAAGTATTACGAGAATGGAAGTACAAGGAAAAATCAAAATGATTGGCGAAACACAAACCTTTGGTAGCAATGGGTTTAGAAAAAGAGAATTGGTAGTGACTACAGAAGAGCAATATCCGCAACATATTTTGGTTGAATTTGTTCAGGATAAAACAGATTTGTTAAACAACTATCAAGTTGGTCAAGGTGTCAAAGTAAATATCAACCTTAGAGGAAGAGAATGGGTAAACCCTCAAGGGGAAACTAAGTACTTTAACTCAGTTCAAGGTTGGAGAATTGAAAATCTTCAAGCATCTGCAGATAATATGCCACCAGCTGCTCCTGCTGAGGCATTTGAACCAGCAACGAATTTAAATGAAGAAGATCATGATGATCTTCCTTTTTAATAGAGACAGCTTAAAAATTAAATTTTAAGACTTCAATACTCATATTGAAGTCTTTTTTTTGTATTTTAAATAAAAAAATTGTGTTTCGTTTTATATGGAATTTTTAGGCAAAGACATCACATTTCCAGATGTTTCAAAAGCGACTAAAGAAGGCTTATTGGCGTTTGGAGGCGATTTGTCTACTGAGCGACTTATTGCAGCCTATAAGAGTGGTATTTTTCCATGGTTTGAAGATGAAGGCCCTATTTTGTGGTGGTCACCAGATCCTCGTTTTGTGTTATTTCCAGATAAATTGAAAATATCTAAAAGTATGAGACAAGTACTGCGGAATTCTGATTTTGAAATTACAGTGAATAAAGATTTTGAATCTGTAATTAGTAACTGTTCAAAAATGAAACGTGATGGACAACTAGGTACTTGGATAACCAACGATCTCAAAAAAGCATATATTAAATTACATGAATTAAATATTGCAAAATCTGTTGAAGTTTGGCTTAACGGAGATCTCGTTGGTGGCTTATATGGTATTGATCTAGGAAATGGAATGTTTTGTGGCGAGAGTATGTTTAGTAAAGTAAGTAATGCTAGTAAAGTAGGTTTTATATCATTTATTCAAAACACAAATTACAAACTCATCGATTGTCAAGTGTATACTAATCATCTTGAAAGTTTAGGAGCTGAAGAGATTCCTAGAGAAACGTTTTTAAAGTATCTACATTAAAGATTTACACTTCATGATATCTAAAACAAGATACTTCATGGTCGTTTATCATTCCGGTTGCTTGCATATGTGCATAGACTACTGTCGAGCCCACAAATTTAAAACCACGACTTTTTAAATCTTTACTTATGATATCACTTAAAGCAGTGTTTGCAGGAGCATCCTTATAGTTTTTTAAAGTATTCTTTATGGGTTTGCCATCTACAAAATCCCAAATATATTTTGAAAAGGATCCAAATTCGTTTTGAATTTTTATAAATGATTGAGCATTAGTAATTGTGGCTTTTACTTTCAATTTGTTTCTAATGATACCTTTGTTCTCTAACAAGCTATCAATCTTTATTTGATTGTATTTAGCGATTTTTTTATAATCGAAATGATCAAAAGCTTTCCTAAAGTTTTCGCGTTTTTTTAAAACGGTAATCCAACTTAAACCCGCTTGAAATGTTTCTAAAATTAAAAACTCAAATAAGGTGTCGTCATCTTTTACTGGAACGCCCCATTCTTCATCATGATAAGCTTCATATAAATCACTGCCAAGACACCAACCACATTTGTGTTTTTCCATAAACAATATTGAATTTTAAAAATAGTAAGTTTTTTGGTAATATCTCGTCTTATGTTATAACCATTATATGAATGATTTTGAATTATATGATTTTAATCATTTTTCAATAGTAAGGTTTACATTAAATTGCACAACAAAATATTATGACAACTTTGGAACATACATCAATAAAAAACACCATTAGCGACAGCTTACAAAAAGGAATTTCATATCAAGAGTACCGAAATTTAGTTCGTGATTTAGTTGAAAAAGAATCGAATTCAGGAGATGATAAAACGGAAGCACTTGTGAATTACACCATGCTTAATGACCGACGAATGAAGCGTTGGGATAAGACGGTTAAACCTTCTCAAGAAGTCGTAGAGAAATTTTCAAATTTTAAAGGAAACGTAACTTGGTTAGTTATTACTGAAAGTTGGTGTGGAGATGCTGCTCATGTGATCCCAGTGTTAAATAAGTTGGCTGAATTATCTGACAATATCAATTTAAAGTTAGTTTTTAGAGATGAGAATCCAGAACTTATGGATCAGTTTTTAACTAATGGTGGACGCGCTATTGCCAAATTAATTATGATTGACAATACAACTGGCGATGTGCTTGATACGTTTGGTCCAAGACCAAGCGAAGCAACACAAATGGTTAATGATTATAAAACTGTACACGGTAAATTAACACCTGAGTTTAAAGAGGATTTACAGCTTTGGTACAATAAAAATAAAGGCCTAAATATCATTAGTGATATGGTTGCTTTATTAGGTGTTTAATTTTTGCCTTTAAAATAATAGGTAATTGATCCAATCTGACTTTTAGTTGAAGTGTCAGCTGAAAAAACAGCATTTTGAGCATACTCCAATGCATGGTCAATTAAACATTGATTACTCGAAGATGATGATGAATTGATATAGGTGTCGGTTACAATTCCGTTACTATCTACTGTTATATTAACTATGATTTTCCCAGTTACTTCACATAAATAGACTGGAGGAGGAAGTTTTACTTTAGTTCTATTTTTTAGTGAAAAGGACACACTACTATTTCTATTCGCTTTGGAATCGTTACTCGTTTTCTTATTCGATTGTGATGCTAAAATATCTTTAGCCTTATTAAATGATTTACGTTCATTATCTTGAATAGCGTACTGTTTTGAACTACTATAATTTGAATTAGAAGTGATAATATCATCTAGTATTTCAGACGATTCTTCAGTGATTTCTTCATGCTTTTGAGTTGTTTTTTCAAAATCGTTTGAAGCCATTGATTTAAAATTTTTCATCATTTCTTTAAACTCTTGATCTTCATTAAATGCTTCATTTGTTGTTGCTTTTAAAGCTTCTTCAGCTTTAAGTCGTTCTTCTAAAACTTTTAATTCTTCAATAGTTTGAGGTTCTATTTCATAGTAACTCTCTGAAATAAATTCGGTATTTTTCGAAATGTGAAAACTAAACATAGCAAGTACTAGTATTCCAGAAATCAGAATCGTAATGAGTAATGCTTTATGTTGATCTATGAACTTCAATAAATGAATATTTGGTTTTTTCCTTGTATAGAATATACGTTAAGATAAGTACTTTAGACTAAAACGTGTTGTGATTTAAGTTCAAAACAAATTAATCTTGTGAGAGTTTTGCAATGAAATCTTCAGGTGACATGGCATCATTTACATGAAATTCTCCAATTTTAGTGCGACGTAATTCTGAAAGATGAGCACCGGATTTTAGCGCTTTTCCGAAGTCGTGAGCTAAAGATCTTATATAAGTTCCTTTACTGCAAACAACTCTAAAATTTATAGCATTACCTTCAATTTTTGTGATTTCGAATTCTGAAATATGTACAGTACGTGATTTGATTTCTACCGTTTCTCCAGCTCTAGCAAATTCATATAGTCGTTTTCCGTCTTTCTTAAGTGCAGAAAATATCGGTGGAAATTGTTCTATACTGCCATTGAACTGTTTTGTGGTTTCATGAATTAATTTCTCAGTAATGTGCTCTGTAGGAAAGTTGGCATTGATTTCAGTCTCTAAATCATATGAAGGTGTTGTGCTTCCAATAACAATAGTTCCAGTATATTCTTTGTCTTGACCTTGAAATGTGTTGATTTGTTTCGTCATTTTTCCAGTGCAAATAATCAATAAACCTGTAGCTAAAGGGTCTAAGGTTCCAGCATGTCCAACTTTGATTTTTTTAATATTAAACGCTTGTCTAATTTCCCAACGGAGCTTATTTACAGCCTGAAAAGAGGTCCATGTTAATGGCTTGTCAATAAGTAAAACTTGTCCAGCTTGGTAATTTTCAGCAGTCATATTTATTTGTTTAATAAAGCAAACACAATTGCTATTACACCAACAACCAAACAGTAAATTGCAAAGTAAGAGAGCTTGCTTTTCTTTACTAATGCAATCATCCATGTACAAGCGAATAAACCAGACACAAAAGCAGCAATAAATCCAATACTTAAGCTTGTAAAGTTTGCACTGTCATAGGTAATGTCACCACTTAGAACATCTTTGGCAATCTTTCCGAAGATAAGTGGCACAACCATTAAAAAAGAAAAACGAGCCGCCTTAGTTTTGTCATTCCCTAATAATACAGACGTAGAAATAGTAGCTCCAGATCTTGAAATCCCTGGAAGCATTGCAATAGCTTGAGAAATACCAATAACTAATGCATTCTTAAAGCTTACTTTCTTATTTGTGTCTTTAGCTTTATCTGCTAAAAATAATAAGGCAGCAGTAATGATTAACATACAGCCAACAAGTAATATATTTCCTCCAAATAACTGTTCTAATTGCGCTTCAAAAAAGAGTCCAATAATAACGGCAGGAATCATAGACAAAGCAATTTTAGCTGCAAATTGAAGGTCTTCGTTCCACTCAAATTTTAAAATACCTTTGATGATATCAACAATATCTTTTCTAAAAACAACGATTGTGCTTAAAGCAGTAGCAAAATGTAATACAACTGTAAACAATAAGCTTTTCTTAGGTTCGGACTCATCACCAAGAATAGCCTTTCCTAGTTCAAGATGGCCACTTGAAGACACTGGAAGAAACTCTGTAAGTCCTTGAATTACTCCTAATACAATTGAATTAATAATATCCATGTGGCAAAAATATCAAAATAGACACACCAAAAGCTAAAAAGAAAAGAAATTTGTGATTAAGATTTTGAATCTTTATTTGGGTTCAGAAGAATGGCATAGACTTGAATGCCAAATCCAATTAATACCATTGTAGGAGCAAGACGAATTCGTCTCCAGCTAAATATTGAAGGATCAAAAACATTAGGATCATCACTTCCACCACCAGACATTAAGATAAATCCAAGTGCTATAAAACCTAACCCAATTAGCATGAATTTATAGTTTTTCTTTCCGAAAATAAATTCGCTTTTAGCAGTTTCCTTACGTTTTTGTTCTCCCATGATTTTATTATGGTGTAAATATAAAAGAAATTTTAGTGCAAATTCTTAATTAAATATTAATAGTATAATTGATCAGTTTTCAGATTTAAGAAACGTTGGGTCGCAATAAATGTACTAATCCATGTAATTATTACACCTAATAAAAAGATTCCAACAAATAAGCTACCAACCAAAATAGGTTTTTGGAGTAATTCTAATTCTGGGAAATATTGGTCTAAGTAATACAATACAATTCCCATGCCTATTAAAGCTACGATAGCACCAATAACACCAAGTTGTACACTTTTGAAAACAAAAGGTCGTCTAATAAATGTTTTAGTTGCGCCAACCATTTGCATGGTTTTAATAATAAATCGTTTGGAATACACAGCTAGCCTGATTGAACTGTTTATTAATAAAACAGCAATTATTGTAAAGATAGCACTAAGTAAAAGTACCCAAAACGTAATTTTTTTAACATTGTTATTCATGAGTTCAACAAGGTCATTGTCGTACGTGATATCTTCAATAAACTTTTTGTTTGCTAACTCTTCTGTTATGCCATCTAAGGTTTCGTTGGTAACATAGTCTGCTTTCAAATACACATCAATTGAATTCTGTAATGGATTGTATCCAACAAAATCCATAAAATCTTCTCCAGTTTCAGCTTTCATTAATTCAGCAGCTTGTTCTTTGGACACATATTCGGTTGACTTAGTGTATTCAGCCATTGCTAAAGTGTTTTCTAATTGATCAACTTCAACTTGCTTAGCTGAATCACTTAAGTAGATTGTAACGACAACTTGTTCTCTAAAATGATCTGCTACTTTCTTAGCATTTAAGACTAAAAGACCTAAACACCCTAGTAGAAATAAGACTAAAGCAATACTTATTACTACTGAAAAGTAAGAGGTAATTAATTTTCTTTTTTGATATCTGTCAAAAGATGAACTCATATAAACGTGGCATTGATGGTGTAAAAATATAAAACAATTTTGTTTGTATAATGTTTACAACGCTTAAACTTTTAAATGTGTTGTAATACCTTTAAATTTGCGGTCTAAATTTGCAGAAAAATCATGAGTTATCATTTTAACGCGATAGAAGCCAAATGGCAAAAATATTGGGCAGAGCATCAAACGTTCAAAGCTGAAAATAATAGTGACAAGCCCAAATATTATGTATTAGATATGTTTCCTTATCCAAGTGGAGCAGGTTTACATGTCGGACATCCATTAGGTTACATTGCCAGTGATATTTATGCAAGATACAAGCGCCACAAAGGATTTAATGTATTACATCCTCAAGGATATGATAGTTTCGGTTTACCTGCAGAGCAATATGCGATTCAAACAGGTCAGCATCCTGCAATTACTACTGAAACAAATATCAAAACTTACAGGCGTCAATTAGATCAAATTGGGTTTTCATTTGATTGGAGTAGAGAAGTCCGCACTAGTAATCCTGAATATTACAAATGGACACAATGGATTTTTATTCAATTGTTTGAATCTTATTATTGTAGTGATTCGAATATGGCTAGACCAATTTCTGAATTAGTTTCAGTGTTTGAAACTGAAGGAAATTCAAAAATCAATGCAATATGTGATGATGATGTGAAATCATTTTCTGCTGAAGATTGGAAAACCTTTTCTTTAGAAGATCAACAAGATATTTTACTGAAATATAGACTAACTTATTTAGCAGAAACTGAAGTAAATTGGTGTCCAGCATTAGGAACCGTTTTAGCAAATGATGAGATTGTCAATGGTGTTTCAGAACGTGGTGGACATCCTGTGATTAGAAAGAAAATGACGCAATGGAGTATGCGTATTTCTGCTTATGCTGAACGTTTACTTCAAGGATTAGAAACAATAGATTGGACAGATTCATTGAAGGAAAGTCAGCGCAACTGGATTGGAAAATCTGTAGGTGCTTCAGTAACTTTCAATGTCATGTCGAGTGCAGTCGAGACATCTCATAAAATTGAAGTCTTTACCACAAGACCTGATACCATTTTTGGTGTATCGTTTATGACCTTAGCACCTGAACATGATTTGGTATCTCAAATTACAACTGAAGCTCATAAAATTGAAGTTGACTCTTATATTGAAGCGACTGCAAAACGTAGTGAACGTGATCGTATGGCAGATGTAAAAACCATTTCTGGTGTATTTACAGGAGCTTATGCAGAGCATCCATTTACTAAAGAACCAATTCCAATTTGGATTGGTGATTATGTATTGGCTGGCTACGGCACAGGAGCAGTAATGTCTGTACCTTGTGGTGATCAACGTGATTACGATTTTGCAAAACATTTTAATATCGAAATACCGAACATTTTTGAAGGTGCCGATATTTCTGAAGAAGCTTTTGCTTCAAAAGACAATGTGAAAATTGCCAATAGTGATTTCCTTAACGGAATGAATTATAAAAAAGCAACCAAACGCGCGATTTATGAATTAGAACAATTGGGTCAAGGTGAAGGAAAAACGAATTATAGACTAAGAGATGCTGTGTTTAGCCGACAACGTTATTGGGGCGAACCATTTCCAGTATATTATGTAAATGGCAAGCCGCAAATGATAGAGCAACAACATTTGCCAATTGTTTTGCCTGAAGTTGAAAAATATTTGCCAACTGAAGAAGGAGAACCACCTCTAGGTCGTGCTGATGTTTGGGCTTGGTGTACAGAAAGTAACTCGGTAGTTTCAAATGATGAAATCAATGATACTACTGTATTTCCTCTAGAACTTAACACTATGCCAGGTTGGGCTGGAAGCTCTTGGTACATGTTTAGATATATGGAAGACGTTGCCAATCGTGATGGTGCTTTTGCAACTGAAGATGCATTAAATTATTGGGAAAATGTCGATTTGTATATTGGAGGAAGCGAGCATGCAACTGGACATTTGTTGTATTCTCGTTTTTGGGTGAAGTTTATGAAGGATAGAGGGTTTATTGGTGTCAATGAACCTTTCAAGAAGTTGATTAACCAAGGGATGATTTTGGGAACTAGTGCTTTTGTTTACAGAGAAGAAGGAACGAATAAATTTTTATCTAAAGGATTAATTGAGGATAAAGAAGTTCAAGCAATACATTCTGATGTTTCATTTGTCAATGCTTCAGATGAACTCGATGTTGAAGCTTTTAAAGAATGGAGAGCAGAGTTTAAAAATGCTGAATTCATTTTAGAAGATGGTGTTTATAAAGTAGGTCGCGAAGTCGAAAAAATGTCTAAGTCTAAATACAATGTTGTCAATCCAGATGCTATATGCGAACAATATGGTGCAGATAGTTTAAGATTGTACGAAATGTTTTTGGGTCCTTTAGAACAAGCCAAGCCTTGGAATACAGCTGGGATTACTGGAGTTCATGGGTTTCTTAAAAAACTTTGGAAGCTGTATGTTGGTCAAGATGGTTTAAATGTCAATAATGCTGAGCCTTCAAAAGAAAACTTAAAAACATTACACAAAACCATAAAGAAAGTAGAAGAAGATATTGAGAATTTCTCGTTCAATACATCAGTGTCTACCTTTATGATTGCTGTAAATGAGTTAACTGCTCAAAAATGTACAAGCAAATATATTCTTGAACCATTATTAATATTGATTTCACCTTATGCGCCTCATATTGCAGAAGAATTATGGAATCAATTAGGTTATTCTCAATCCATTTCAACTGTAGCTTTCCCAATATTTGAGGAAAAGCATTTGGTAGAGAGTAGCAAAAATTATCCGATTTCGTTTAACGGTAAAATGCGCTTTACTCTAGAATTACCTTTAGATATGAGTAAAGAAGATATTGAAAAAACAGTCTTGGCTCATGAAAAAACCATAGCGCAACTTGATGGAAGAACCCCTAAAAAAGTAATTGTTGTACCAGGAAAAATTGTCAATATTGTAGGATAAAATGATTAGATTAAACAAGCTAAAAAGAAACGATAAGATTGGTTTATTATTCTTTGTTGCTTTTGTTTTAAGTACATCACTAATCTATTTATTTGAAGAGCGTTTTGATAAAAACCTCTGGAGCACTCAGCCTTCAAAGCGACATGAAATGGTTGATGATCTTATTGAATCTCAAATCCTTATAAATAAAACTAAAGATGAGGTTATTGATATATTAGGAGAACCAAATTCTAGCTTTACTAATGAAAAGGATGTGTTCACTTATAGACTAGGTCAAGCGCCAAGTTTTATGAAATCAAAGCGAGAACGATTACTTATTGTGTTTGAAGCTAATAAGGTTTCAAAAGTTACACTTGCAATAGAATGATACTGACAAAATTTCCACTAAAAATATTGGCTTACTTTTTGTTATCTTTAAACTATAAATTTTAATATAAAAAAATATGAATGGAATGATGGGATACTACGTGTTAATTGGAGCGATTGCTTTAGTGAGCTGGTTAGTCAGTAATCAATTAAAACGAAAGTTTGCAAAATATTCTAAAGTACAATTACGAAATGGGATGAGCGGACAAGAGATTGCTGAGAAAATGTTGGCAGATAATGGCATCAGTGATGTCGAGGTAATTTCAGTATCTGGTCAATTAACAGATCATTACAATCCGAAAAATAAAACTGTAAACTTAAGTGAAGCCGTTTATAATCAACGAAATGCAGCTGCAGCTGCAGTTGCTGCTCATGAGGTTGGTCATGCTGTTCAACATGCACAGGCCTACAGTGCTTTAGGTATGAGATCGGCTTTAGTGCCAATTGTAAGTGTAACCTCTGGTATGTCTCAATGGTTAGTCATTGGAGGCTTGGTTCTTGGAGCTGCCGCTGGTGTTGGATTAGGTTATTGGGTTGCTGTTGCTGGATTAGTTTTTATGGGATTTGCAACCTTATTCAGTTTTATAACATTACCTGTTGAATATGATGCAAGTAATAGAGCGCTTGCTTGGTTAAAAGCAAAAAACATGGTTACTCCAGAAGAATATAAAGGTTCTGAGGATGCCTTAAAATGGGCAGCTAGAACCTATTTAGTGGCTGCAATTGGAGCACTTGCTTCTTTGTTATATTGGGCACTTCAAGTTTTTGGTGGTCGAGACTAAATGAAATAAATTATAATAAAAAAAAGCATCCAAGTTTGGATGCTTTTTTTTATATCTTAATCTGGCGATCGATTTGCTGATCTAAAGAAATAAAAGTTTCTGTTCTTGAAACTCCAGTAATGGATTGAATGTCTCTATTAAGAACTTGCATCAGATGTTCATTGTCTTTGCAGAGCACTTTAATAAACACACTCCAGTTCCCAGTTGTGTAATGACACTCTAAAACTTCTGGTATTTTTTTTAATTGTTTTACAGCCTCAGGATTACTTACAGCCTTGTCTAAAAAAACACCAATAAATGCCATCGTTGTATAACCTAATATTTTTGGGTTTATGACAAATTTAGATCCAGAAATTAGTTTTGACTTCTCTAACTTTCTAAGTCGTTGATGAATCGCAGCTCCAGATATACCGACTTGTCGTGCAATTTCTAAAATAGGAGTTCTGGCGTCTGCCATTAAAGCCCTTAGTATTTTTTTATCAATACCATCAATTTGAATTTTTTGATTAACTGTTTTCATCTTGTTTGTCAAGAATTAGTAATTACACATTTAAAGGATTATACCCTAAATAAGGAACTTCTTTTTCAATAAATTTAATTCCGAAGCCTTGTAATTCTTCTAAAATAGGATCATAAATTTCTTTATGTATCGGGATTTGAACACCAGGTGTTGTGATTTTTTCATTTAGTATTGCTAGAGTAGCAATAGCAACAGGTAAACCTACAGTTTTTGACATTGCTGTATACGTTCTATCATCACCTTTTGCAACCATAGTTGAATCGATTTGATGCATTTTTCCGTTAAGCTCATAACCAAATTTATGATACATCACTATCATATCTATATCATCATCTTGTAAGGTCCAGCTATCCATTAATATCTTTTGAAGAATTTGCGCTGGTGTTCCATCTTTCAGCTCCACCATTTTAGTGTCACTAAAAATATCTAACTCTTCAAGTTTGTCCCAAACAATATCATCTTGGTCAATTTTTAATGCGTGCCTAAATTTAAGCTCAACCGAGTCTGTTGGACTATAAGGTAGAAAAGCATTAATAAAATCACGATAGCTCATGTTTTCGCTGTCTTCAATATGATAGCTATCATCGGTCATTCCTAGTTGAACAAAAACGTTCCATGCGCGACTGAAACCTACACGACGCATAGTTCCTCGATATAGTGTTTCTATATCTTCCATGCCGTAAGCATCTTGGTATTTTAGAGAATCTCTATTAGCATAAGCTTCAAAACGCCCATAACCATCAATTTCTAGAAATTCGGTACGTCTAAATAATCTATTGTAAGGTATATATTTATAAGTACCTTCTTGTAAGAACTTTGCAGCACTTCCTTGACCCGCAAGAACAACATTTCTAGGGTTCCAAGTGAATTTATAATTCCATAAGTTGTCATCACTTTCAGGAGCAACAAGTCCTCCAGTAAAAGATTCGAATAAAATCATTTTTCCACCTTTTGACCTGATTTCATCAATGACTTTCATAGCACTCATATGATCTATGCCTGGGTCTACACCAATTTCATTCATGAACACGAGACCTTTATTTTTAGCTGCATTATCAAGATCTTCCATTTCTTTACTAACGTATGAAGCAGTCACCATATGTTTTCCATAGGTAATACAATCTCTTGCAACTTCAATATGATAACGTGCAGGAAGCATAGATACTACAATATCTGCATTTTCTATCGCATCTTGTCTTGAATGTTTACTGAAAATATCAAGATTTATAGCTTGTCCGTTTTCATGATTATTAATGAGTTTTCTGGCATTTTGTATGTTGATATCACCTACAATTATATGTAAGTTTTCTTCAGTTGATTTTTCTAATAAATATTTTATGAGGAATGATGCAGATTTTCCAGCACCAATAACTAAAATCTTTCGCATAATGGTTTTTGTTGAGTAGTTTTGTAGTGACGAATTTACTAAATACTAAGGGTTATTAAAACCAATTTTTCAATTATATGAACAAGACTATTTTTATTACAGCAACACTTTTAGGAATGTCGGCAATTATATTAGGAGCTTTTGCTGCGCATGGTTTGAAATCTTTAATCCCTTTTGAATCTCAACAAACATTTGAAACAGGTGTTCGATACCAAATGTATCATGCATTATTTCTTCTATTTATAGGAAATACTAAAGTGATTACTCAAAAAACTAAGCGCATTATTTTATACTTAGTTATTGTTGGTCTTATATTCTTTTCAGGTTCTATTTACGGACTTGCAACTAACGCTATATCATCCTTTGATTTTAGAAGTATTGGGTTTATTACTCCAATAGGAGGATTGTTATTAATAATAGCTTGGTTCATATTGTTGATAAACTTTTTAAAAATGAGTGTTGATAATTCATAAATTAAAGGTGCTACTTTAAAATATTGTTTAATTTTACAGTCTAAACAACATAAACAAATTATGGTAAACCATACACAAACTACGAAAACGATTGAGTTAGAAAGCTACGGTATTAAAAATGCTACAGTACACTATCAATTATCACCTAAAAAATTACAAGAAATATCTGTGCAAAAAGGCATGGGTAAAGAGACTAATAACGGAACACTTGCTATTAATACTGGCAAGTTTACTGGTCGTTCGCCTCAAGACCGTTTCTTGGTAAAAGATGATTATACTGCTGATAGAGTATGGTGGGGAAAAACTAATAAACCAATATCTGCAGAACACTTTGATGAATTACAAGCAGAAATCGAAAACTATTTAAGTGGAAAAGAAATTTTTGTGAGAGATGGCTATGTTTGTGCTGATCCTCAATATAAGATGAATGTTAGAACCGTCACTGAATATCCTTGGTCTAATATGTTTATCTATAATATGTTCCTAAGACCAGATGCTGAGGAATTAGAAAATTTTGAAGAAGAATGGTTAGTGCTTTGTGCTCCAGGATATGTTTGCCCAGAGCCTGATAAATACGGATTAAGACAAGGGAATTTTTCAATTCTTAATTTCACAAAGAAAATTGCTTTAGTTGGTGGTTCAGCTTACACAGGAGAGATGAAAAAGGGAATTTTCTCTGCATTAAACATGATTTTACCAGTAGATAAAAATGTATTACCAATGCATTGTTCTGCTAACGTAGGAGAAGATGGTGATACAGCAATATTCTTTGGACTTTCTGGTACAGGAAAGACGACTTTATCTGCAGATCCTAATCGTAAGCTTATTGGAGATGATGAGCATGGTTGGACTGCTGAAAATAGTATTTTCAATTTTGAAGGTGGATGCTATGCCAAGGTGATTGATCTTACTGAAGAAAAAGAACCAGATATTTACAGAGCTATTAAACCTGGAGCGATTTTAGAAAATGTCATTTTTAAAGATAATGGAGATATAGATTATATGGATAGTAGTATTACACAAAACACACGTGTAAGCTATCCTATTTATCATATTGATAATATTCAAGAGCCTTCCTTTGCAGGAAATCCTAAAAATATTTTCTTCTTAACATGTGATGCGTTTGGAGTACTACCTCCAATGTCTAAATTAACACCAGGACAAGCTGCTTATCATTTTATTTCTGGTTACACGGCCAAAGTAGCTGGAACAGAAGCTGGAATTACTGAGCCTGTACCTTCTTTTTCTGCATGTTTTGGAGAACCTTTTATGCCATTACACCCAACAGTATATGCTGAAATGTTAAGTAAGAAAATGCAAGAAGCTGGAGTTAATGTGTGGTTAGTAAATACAGGTTGGACAGGTGGTCCTTATGGTGTTGGTACACGTATGAAATTGAAATACACTCGAGCAATGATTACAGCAGCTATGGATGGCAGCTTAGAAGATGCTAATAAAGATAATTATCATGTTCATTCAGTTTTTGGTGTTCAACAACCAAGAACGTGTCCTAATGTACCTAGTGAAGTTTTAAGCCCTAGAGCAACATGGAATGACGATGAAGGATATTATAAAACAGCTTTAAAATTATCTCAAACGTTTAGAGATAATTTCAAAAAGTTTGAAGAGTATGCTAATGAAGATATTATGGCTGGAGGCCCTTTAAAATAAGCCTCAATACTAATAAATAAAAAAAGCGATTTCAATTTGAAATCGCTTTTTTTATTTATATGAGACTAACATTATTTTCCTTTGTTAGTTATTTTAATATATTTCTCCAAAGCCATAGTCATTGAAGGTGTTTCAGGTGTAGGAGCTGCAATGTCTACCCGCAATCCGTGAGATTCAACAGCTTTAATTGTTGTATTTCCAAAGACAGCTATTCGTGTATCATTTTGTTTAAATTCTGGAAAATTATGGAATAATGATTCAATACCAGATGGGCTAAAGAATACTAATATATCATAATATACATTTGCTAAATCAGATAAATCACTAATTACAGTTTTATAAAATGTAGCTTGTTTCCATTTAACATCTAAACCATCTAAAATTTTTGGAACCTGAGGCTTTAATTTATCTGTAGTGGGTAATAAGAAACTTTCTTCTTTATATTTTTTAATTAAAGGTGTCAAATCAGCAAAAGTACGTTTGCCAACATAAATTTTACGTTTTCTGTATACAACATACTTTTGAAGATAGTAGGCTACAGCTTCTGATTGACAAAAGTACTTCATAGAATCTGGAACCTTAAATCTCATTTCTTCAGCAACTCTAAAAAAATGGTCAACAGAATTTCTACTGGTAAGGATGATAGCTGTGTAATTAGATAAATCAACTTTTTGTTGTCTAATATCTTTTGCTTCTACTCCTTCAACATGAATAAATGGTCTGAAATCTATTTTAACCTTTTGCTTTTCTTGAAGATCAAAGTAAGGCGAGTTTTCTATTTTAGGCTCTGGTTGAGATACTAAAATCGTTTTCACTTTCGTCATATCCATTAAAGTGTTTTTAAGCGTTGAAATCTTTAATTAACTTATATAAAATTAGATAGGGTCCAATTTCAAGAGCGCAAAGATACAAAATAAAATAGAATAAGTTGTTTAATAATAACTTTTGATGATTTTTGAAAGAGCTTATAAATCCAACGATATTAATTAGCACAATCAAACCTAAACATGAATATATAACAACTTCACTTGGTGATATTGTGTAAATCAATAAACAGTTGATTGGAAGTAATAAAAACCCTGTATAGTTCTTATAAGTTGTTTTTTGAAATAAATAAGAATCTATTAGTGAATCTATCTCGAAAACACTACCAATTAAGCGTTCTAAAAGCACCTTTATTAAAAAGAGAACACCAATACCAAAAATAAGTTTAAAAAATTGTGTTAGATTGAATTCGGAAGGACTTACCAACGTTGCATATACTACATAAAAAAATATCGATACAGAAATAATTAGATTTAGGAATAACAAGGCGTCAAAACCATCAATAAATTTCTGATCTCTTGCATAAATTTTCAAATATTTAGAGTTCCCAATGACAGTTACAAAATCTTTAAATCTTGATGCAAATAAATATTTACACAAAGTAATAAATGCTAATCCTAAAATTAGAAAAATGGTAAACCAATCGTTAGAAATGACTTCTCTGAGCATATCGTAAAATTATAAAGAATATTTGATGTGTGATCACTTAATATTTCAATACTTTTTAGAGATTTATTAAGATTAACATTGTTTATGATTTTTAGGCATTAATTAATCGTTTAAAAACTTACTTTTGTCATAGTTGATTAAAAAGTGAAGTCAAGCTTAAACTCATGAGAGATGCCATTGTCATTATTCCAACTTATAATGAGATAGAAAATATTGAAGCTATCGTAAGAGCTGTATTTTATCAAGATATGGCATTTGATATTTTAGTTGTTGATGATAATTCTCCAGATTTAACAGGTTTGAAAGTCAAGGAGTTACAAGAAGAATTTAATGATCGACTTTTTTTATTGACAAGACAAGAGAAAACAGGCTTAGGGTCAGCGTATATAGCTGGTTTTAAATGGTGTTTGGAGAAACACTATAACTATATTTTTGAAATGGATGCCGATTTCTCCCATAACCCTAAGGATCTTATTTACCTATATAAAGCATGTGCAATTAAAGGTGCAGACATGTCCATTGGTTCTCGATATATTAATAATAATATAAACGTTGTAAATTGGGACATGAAGCGATTGTTATTATCATACTTTGCTTCAAAATATGTGAGATTAGTTACACAAATGAAAATTCATGATACTACAGCAGGTTTTGTTTGCTACAAGCGTCAGGTTTTAGAAACTATAGATTTGGATAATATTAAGTTTGTCGGTTATGCCTTTCAGATTGAAATGAAATTTAAGGCTTATCAGCAAAAATTTAATATCGTTGAAGTCCCAGTTATTTTTACAGACCGAACTAAAGGAAAATCAAAAATGAGTGGCAGTATAATTTCTGAAGCTATTTTTGGTGTTATAAACATGAAATTGAAAAGTATATTTAATAAATAGTTCATTATTATCATCTATGAAAACAAAAACAACATTAATTAAAAACGCCAAAATTGTTAATGAAGGACAAATCGTTGAAGGTGATATTTTAATTGAAAATGACATTATAAAAGAGGTTTCTAGTTCTATTAGTGCAAAATCTGCTGATGTTATTGTTATAGATGTAGAAGGAAATTATGTATTTCCGGGAGCAATTGATGATCAAGTTCATTTTAGAGAACCAGGTTTAACGCACAAAGCAACAATAGAAACAGAATCTAGAGCAGCTATTGCTGGTGGTATTACTTCGTTTGTTGAAATGCCTAATACTAATCCACAAACAACAACTGTTGAAGAATTAGAGAAAAAATTTGATACAGCTTCAAAAACATCGTATGCCAATTATTCTTTTATGTTCGGTGGCACAAATGATAATTTGGATGAGATATTAAAAGTAGATCCAAAATCTGTTGCTGGATTAAAATTATTTTTAGGATCATCAACAGGGAACATGTTGGTTGATGACCCAAAAGTTTTAGAGAAAATCTTTAGTAGTACTGATATGGTCATTTCTGTACATTGCGAAGATGAAGCAACGATAAGAAAGAATCTTCAGGAGCACATAAATCAATATGGAGACGACATACCAATTAGTAAACATCCAATTATTAGAAGTGAGGAAGCTTGTTATTTGTCTTCTTCAAAAGCAATAGAATTGGCAAAAAAAACAGGAGCAAGATTGCATGTGTTTCATCTTTCAACTGGAAAAGAAACCCATCTATTTTCAAATAAAATTCCTTTAAAAGACAAAAAAATTACTGCCGAAGTTTGTATTCATCATTTGTGGTTTAGTGATGAAGATTATGATAAAAAAGGAACCTTTATAAAATGGAATCCAGCTGTTAAAACAGCAAAGGATAGAGATCAACTTTGGAAAGCCCTTTTAGATGATAGAATTGATGTTATTGCAACAGATCATGCACCACATACTATTGAAGAAAAAAGTAATGTATATACTAAAGCACCTTCTGGCGGACCATTAGTACAACATGCATTTGTTGCCATGATAGAAATGTATCACAAAGGCAAAATATCTTTAGAAAAGATTGCTGAAAAAATGTGCCATAACCCAGCTATTCTTTTTAATGTTGAAAAACGAGGTTATATAAAACCCGGTTACTTTGCAGATTTAGTGGTAATTGATCTTAACAGCCCTTGGTCTGTCACAAAAGATAACATTTTGTATAAGTGTGGTTGGTCACCTTTTGAAGCTACAACTTTTAAATCTAGAATTACACATACGTTCGTAAATGGAGCTTTAGCATACAATAATTTTAAAGTTCTTGATGTTAAAGCAGGTAAACGATTAACTTTTGATAGATGATAAAGCGTAACTGTCTTTTAATACTTGTTTTGGTGTTATATGTCGCTTGTAACAAAGTTGATAAACCAAAGAAACCCGATAATCTTATTGCCAAAGATAAGATGATCAATATTCTTTTTGATGTGTTTGTTTTTAATGCAGCAAAGGTTACAGACAAGAAAACATTAGAGAAGAATAATGTAACTCCTGCTGTTTTTATTTATGAAAAATATGACATAGATAGCCTTCAATTTGTTAATAGTAATGAGTTTTATGCCTACAATTTAAAGGATTATGAAGAAATGATTCTGAAAGTTGAAGATAAAATTAAAGCGAAAAAAGAAAACTATCAAAAGGAAATAAATCAGGAAGAAGAGCGCCGAAAAAAACGATTAGATTCTATTAAAAAAATTGGAGACACGCTCAAAATTAACAAGCCTTTGAAGGCTCTTAAAGAGCCTAAACTACTAAAAAAGGATTAATTGTTTTTTAAATCATTCAAGTAAAATTTTGAAACGTTTTCAATAGAATCATCAATACTCTTAAACTTAAATTGTAAAGCATTTTTAACTTTTGAATTATCATATACAGTTTTACTTCTGACTGTTTTTGCCATTTGTTTTGAAAGTTTTCTTCGTTTACCAAAAAGTTTGTTTGTTAACCAATCTAGACGCCAACCTAGTTCTAAAAGAAAAGCGCTAGCTTCTTTTTTTGCTGGTTTTACAACTAACGTTTTAGCTACCTTTTTCTGAAAATCATTAAACGCTAAATTTTCAGAGATTATAATAAAACGTTCATTTTTAATGTCACTTTGCATGAGTTTTACCATACTATTACAGACATCCCAAACATCAACATAAGCTGACGATCCAGAAGTGTAATATTTTAAACCTTTATGAATAATACGAAACAAGTTTCCGCTACTTCCACCTTTCCAGTAACCTGGCCCTAAAATTATTCCAGGATTTACTATAACAGCAGGAACACCTTCTTGTGTGCCTCGCCAAACTTCCATTTCTGCTCCATATTTTGTGATGGCATAAACACTATTGTCTTCTTCAGGATTCCATTCAGTTTCTTCTGTGATAAATTGATTTGGATTAGATTCATGGCCAATCGCAGCAATAGAACTAACATAACACAGTTTCTTAATATGATGTGAAATACAAAGATTAACAATGTTGGCTGTGCCTTCAATGTTAATGTTTCTAAGTTGATAATATTTATTAGGCTCAAAACTTACAAAAGCTGCACAGTGATAAACATATTCAATATCTTTAAAGGCTATTTCTAAAGCAGGAACATCATTTATGTCAGCTTTTATCCATTCTATTTTATCGTAAAGCACCTTATGGTCTTTGTTATAATAAGAAAAGACATGTTTAACACGATCAAGCGTATGTGATCGTCTATAAATGGCTCTTACTTGTTTGTTTTCACTAACAAGTTTATGAAGTAAATGTGAACCGACTAATCCTGTGCCTCCTGTGACTAAAATCATTTTGTAAAATTAGTCTTTTTTCTTTTGAGGTATACATCTATCTTTGCGCAATATTAATGATACATTTATTATGATAAAGAATTTTGTTGAAGAGTTACAATGGCGAGGAATGATACATGATACAATGCCTGGAGCAGAAGATCATTTGATGGAAACTATGCGATCTGCATATGTGGGTTTTGATCCAACAGCAGACTCATTGCACATAGGTAATCTTGTACCAATAATGTTGTTGGCTCATTATCAGCGTTGTGGTCATAAGCCTTTTGCTTTGGTAGGAGGTGCAACAGGCATGATTGGCGATCCTTCAGGGAAATCTAGCGAACGTAATTTATTAGACGAAAAGACATTACGTCATAATCAAGAAGCTATCAAAAAGCAATTGGCTCATTTTTTAGATTTTGAAAGTGATGTGCCTAATTCAGCTGAGTTAGTGAATAACTATGATTGGATGAAAGAATTTTCATTTCTAGAATTTATTCGAGATGTTGGAAAACATATCACTGTTAACTACATGATGGCCAAAGATTCTGTGAAGAATCGAATTTCATCGGAATCTACTGATGGAATGTCATTTACAGAATTCACCTATCAACTCGTTCAAGGTTATGATTTCTTGCACTTGTACAGAGAAAATAACTGTAGTATTCAAATGGGAGGAAGTGATCAATGGGGAAATATTACCACAGGAACCGAATTAATACGACGAATTGCTCAAGGAAAAGGTTATGCGATTACTTGTCCGTTAATTACTAAAAGCGATGGTTCTAAATTTGGTAAATCTGAAGGCGGAAATGTATGGTTAGATGCCAATAGAACGTCTCCATATAAATTTTACCAATATTGGCTAAATTCAAGTGATGAAGATGCTGAAAAATACATTAAGATTTTTACCTTTTTAACAGAAAAAGAAATTAATACTATTTTAAAAGAGCATCAAGAAGATCCAGGTTTTAGAATGTTACAAAAGAGATTAGCTGAAGAAATTACCACAATGGTTCATTCTAAGGAGGATTTTGAAAATGCTGTTAAAGCATCTAAAATTTTATTCAGTAAAACGTTTAAGGATGATATTGTAACTCTAGATGAGAAGACATTTTTTGATGTATTTGAAGGTGTAAAGCAAGCTGAAATTTCTAAATCAGATTTTGATGATGGTATAGATATGATTGGCGCACTATCTGCTTTAACGAATTTTTTAAATTCTAATGGTGATGCACGCAGAGCTTTAAAAGAAAACGCAATTGCAGTAAATAAGGTTAAGGTTAAAGAAGATTATAAATTATCTGAAGAAGATTTGTTAAACGGAAAATATATAATTCTGAGTAGAGGAAAGAAAACAAACTTTATTCTAAAAGTAATATAAAGAAAAACGCCTCATCAAGTGATGAGGCGTTTGACATTACCAACCAACTGAAGCTAATCTTTCTTTTTCATAGAACTCTAAACTATTCTAAAATCATAGCTTCGCAACTTTAGTCGTAGCTAAATTTAGAGCCTTACAAATAATTTTATGGTTTTACAATACCATTAAATTGCATCCTCTAATATCACTTGAATCAAAACGACCAATAATTTCAAAAGAACCATTTTTATTAACACGTCCTAAATCTTGTGTTGCAATAAATGAACATGAATTGATATTTGCTAAATCAATAACATTTATACCACCTGTTTTTTGATGGTGTTGAAATGAGAGTGCATCTTCAGGATCGCGTGTTAATATTCGCATCCAGTTCGGACATTCGAAAATACCATTTCCTTTAGAATACGCTTGACTTAATAATTCTGTCATTCCATATTCGCTATGAATATTTTTAACACCAAACCCTGTTTTTAAAATATAATGTAGTTCTTCTCTAACTAATTCTTTTCGACGGCCTTTCATGCCTCCAGTTTCCATTACGATAGTATGCTTGAGTTGAAATTGATGTGTTTCAACTAAATCTAATAAAGCAAACGAAATACCAATAAGTAATACCTTCTGTCCTTTTGAATCTAATGAGATGAGTTGTTCTTTTAGTTCAGAAGTATGATCTAAATAAAATCCGCTTTCAGAATGTTTAGATTTAGATATCAAATCATTCACCATATACACTAAAGAAGACCCTTTTCGTTCTAAATAGCTAGGCAGTAAGGCAAGAATAACATAATCTTCAATATCTCCATAGAATTGTTGAAATCCCTTTCTGAAGCTTTCCTCATATACATGCAAATCTGTTATGTGATGCTTGCTAGTAATACTTCCTGTTGTTCCACTGCTTGTGAATATAGTTTCTATGTTAGAATTGGAACTTAAGATCTCATGACTTTTAAAGAATTGAACAGGTAAAAACGGAATGTCTTCAATACGCTTTATGTCACTAGGATGTTTGTATAGTAAATCGCAAAAAGAACGGTACACAGGATTGTTGTCAAACTGAAATTTAAAAACATCCAATGCCATAGTATTGAATGTTTCTTCTGAAGAAATTGAAAAGATATCCTGAATGTTTATCATCACTACAAAAGTAGTTAAAAAGAAAAAGCGTTACCAATTTAGGTAACGCTTTTAGTATAAGTTAAAACATTAATAATTACTCAATAATTAACTTTTTAGTAATTGAATTATTGTTTTGAGAAATCTTCATGATGTAAATACCAGAATTTAATCCTGACACGTTTAATTGATTGTTAGTTAAAGCAGTATTGATAACTTCTTTTCCTAAAACGTCATAAACAGCAACAAAAGTTTTAGCATTGTTAGCACTTTGAATGTTTACAAACCCTAATGATGTTGGATTAGGATAAACTTTAAAGGCGCTAGTGTTGAATTCATCTGTAGATAATGTAGTAGGTGTAACATCAGCCCAAGAAGTACCTATGCGCAATTCATCGAAAAGGGTGAACGCTGTTTCATTAGCAGAATCTTGTCTTAATGCAAACTGATTAAAGCTAGTTACAATATCTCCAGCTTCAGCAGATGTAGCACTAGCAGCAGGAGCAGAACCTCCAAAACTACTATCATTAGGATTAACCCAAGCACTAATTGAACCACTAGTTAAATCATAGCTCATAACTACAAGCACAGTAGCACCAGTTGTTAATACAGTTGAATCTAATTCTCCACCAGTTGGAGCAGTGTTAATGTTTGAAATTCCTATTTGGTACTCTCCAGCATTAGCTCCAGGTACAGTCCATAATCTTGCATCAAAACCACCTAATATAGCAAAATAACCAGGTGTATCAACAGAAGCATTATCAGTAATATTTATTAAGAAAGAGGCATATATAGCTCCACTTGTTACTGGAGTAAATTCAATTGCAGAATCACTTCCAGCACCATCAAATGTAATATGGTTTCCTGTTTGAGAGCTAGATGCTAGATTAGGATATGTTAATCCATTAGGACCACCAATTAAGATTTCATCAGAACTATCTGATATATTTGCCCAGTTAGGAGTATTTCTTAGTTCCGAAGCAACAGTATAATCAAATCCTTCATAAAGAGGTAAAGGTAAAGTTGGATCACAATCGGGACTGTTAATGTTTCTTGTGAAATCACAACTACTATTTGAAGGGTTTCCAGTAAAAATAACTGTAAAATCTGTTCCTTCAGTTACACCAGTAATTGTAATTGTTCCATCAGCAACACTTGTTGGGTCATCTCCACCTACAGTTCCTATACCACCAGTATCGATAGTGTAAGTTGTGGTTCCTCCACCTGTATATTCTATTGTTACGTTATAAGTATCGTCTGTAGCAGAAGTAATTGCATCACATGTTTCAGTAATGGTTCCAACTTGAAGGTCACAAGGGAATTCAACTGTAAAGTTAACCGTTTCAGAATCTAAAACACTACCGTTAATTAATTCAGCTGTTACAACTACAGTATCACCATCAACTAATGAATCTAATTGATAAGGACTAGTTGCGTTAGGTACCACAACTGGAGTACCTCCATTTATAATTGCAGTTATTGTAACAGAAGCACCTGGTGCATTTGCCGTAGTAAATTCGATATCTACAGTATTAGTACCAGAATCAAAAGCTTGTCCGTCATTAGGAGACGTAATATTCACATCTGGATTCGTATTAACCATTGGAGAGTAAGTTCCTATAGGAAATGAAACATTAGCATCGGCATTTGTCATACCACCTTCTAATGAATCAACACCACCAAAAGTCCAATTTGCAAGTGCAAAAGTTGTTCCATCAGGTCCAGAACCATCAACTCTATAAGCCCATCCATCAAGATAGTCCCATGGTTCACCGCTTCCATCAGTATTGATGTCACCAAAGACATCTACAACAGTTCCATTTTGGAATAATTCTACAGCATCATCTCCATTAATAGCCATAGAGCCATCAGTATAATTTGGTGCAAAACCAAAAAACGCAGTAAAGTTAGGAGCTTCAGTTGATACGTATATGAAATCTCCAGATGTAGCTGAATCAGCTGGGAATGTAAATTCCTCACCATCAGTCCCTTGTCCGTTATTCGCGCTACCTAAAGCATAAATGCTTAAATCAGTAATGTCGTTAACTACATATAGCTCCACACCTTTAGGAGTACCTCCTGATAAAGGACCATCATATGTTCCTGTTATGATTAAATCTTGTCCAAATGACAAAGAAGTAACTAATATAGTTACCAATAAAAAGTAAAGTTTTTTCATAATTATTGTAATTAGATTGATAATAAAAATTGCGCAACAAATATAACAAGAATTAAGGGGTTTCACTAATATTTAATTAGATAAACCACTATTTTACAATATAATAATATTGATGTCTAATTACCTTACAACCAATTTTCTAGTTGCAAATAATTCCTTTTCTTTTATTTTAAGAATATAGATTCCTGAAGATAATTTTGATATATCGAGTACTTGACTTTCTGAAGAAGTAGAAATAATACGATTGCCCAAAACATCATAAATCTCGATGGTCTTGAGAAGGTTAAACTTTGTTGTAATGTATATTTTACCATTTTCTACAGGGTTCGGGAAGACATGTAACCCTTCAATAGTGTTTAATTCAGTTTTATCTGGATATGAAACTTTTGCAGGACTAAATTGAACTAAACTAAATACTAATAAAATAAACATGTAATTTCTCATCATATTATTGTTTTACAGGTGTTTAACTTAAAATAGATACCCAAATTTCATACCACGTTCTATTAAAATATGTTAAACTCTATTTTAAATAGATAAAACTATAAGTATTAACTCAAAGTTATATTAATGTTATTTATAGACATGTGGTTTTAAGATTTTGTTATTAATTCTATCTTTACATTAGTATTAGAGCCAGTAAATTAATTTTTGGTCTATAAACTTAAGTATGAAGAAAAAGGATATTAAAATTTTATTAGTTGATGATGAACCAGATATTTTAGAAATAGTTGGTTATAATTTATCTGCAGAAGGATATCAAGTTATTACAGCCGAAAATGGACTTAAAGCTGTTAATGTTGCAAAAAAAGAAAAACCTAAATTGATAATTTTAGATGTTATGATGCCGGAAATGGACGGTATTGAAGCATGTGAGCAAATTAGAAAAATTCCAGAATTAAGTAATACAATCATTACATTTTTAACTGCTAGAGGCGAAGATTATTCACAAATGGCTGGATTTGATGCTGGAGCAGATGACTATATAACCAAACCTATTAAACCTAAAGTACTAGTTAGTAAAGTTAAAGCACTCTTAAGACGATTAAAAGAAGAGGATCCCTCTGAAAGTATCCTTAAAATAGGAAACTTAATCATTAATAGAGAGGAGTATAAAATATCACTTAATGGCAAAGAAATCATATTGCCTCGAAAAGAATTCGAATTATTATCTTTGTTAGCAACAAAACCAGGAAAAGTCTTTAAACGCGAAGAAATTTTAGATAAAGTTTGGGGCAATGAAGTCGTTGTTGGCGGACGAACAATTGATGTTCATATTAGAAAACTTCGTGAGAAAATTGGAGATAATAGCTTTAAAACTGTAAAAGGTGTTGGTTATAAGTTTGTAGATTAATGCAAAATAAAATAAAAAAAACGTACAGATTTGCTTTTAAAACGTCGTTGTATGTTACTCTTTTTTTAACGCTCTTATCGAGTGTTTTTTTTTATTTATTGCATTCAATTGATTTTTTATACCTCTTTTCTTTTGCAATATTTACCTATATAATCGCTTTTATTGTCATTCAATATAGAGTAGAACGATTTATCTATAGACGAGTTAAAAGGATTTATGATGATTTAACACTTCTTGAATCTACCACATTACGAAAACAACCAATTACTACAGATATGGCGACACTTACTCAAGAAATTGATAAGTATGCACGTGATAAAAAAATGGAAATAGAAACCTTAAAAGTTCGAGAAGAGTATCGAAAAGAATTTTTAGGTAATGTTTCTCATGAACTAAAAACACCATTGTTTACTGTCCAAGGTTATTTACTTACACTCCTAGATGGCGCAATTCATGATGAAAATGTAAATCAAAAATATTTAACTCGTGCCAATAAGGGTTTAGAACGCCTTATTTACATTGTTAAAGATTTAGATATGATTACCAAATTAGAAGTTGGTGATTTAAGACTAAATATTGAAACGTTTGATGTTGTTGAATTGGTGAAAAATGTTTTTGATTTGCTCGAAATGAAAGCATCCAAAAAGAAAATAACTTTGACTTTTGATTTGGATTATAATGAACCTGTTATGGTTGCAGCTGATAAAGAACGTATTCAGCAAGTGCTAACAAATCTAGTCGTTAATTCAATTAAATATGGAAGAGAAAAAGGGACTACAGAAGTTAGTATTGAAAACTTAATAAAAAGTAAAGTTATTGTTCGAATTACTGATAACGGTGAAGGTATTTCTAATGAAAATCTACCACGACTTTTTGAACGATTCTTTAGAGTTGATAAAAGTGGCTCTCGTAAAGAAGGTGGTTCAGGTTTAGGCCTTTCTATCGTTAAACATATTATTGAAGCTCATGATGAAAAAATTTATGTAGAAAGTGATTTAGGTGTTGGAAGTGAGTTTTCATTTACTCTGGAAAAGGCTGAATAACTTTTTGTAGTTTGTAAAATCATCTGTTGATTTCAATCCCTTATAATTATCAATTGTTTCTAACATTTCAATAGTAAAATCTTTCTGATTGCAACTTGCAACTAACCCAAGTTCAGTTAATCGTTTAGCAAGATATTTTTGTTCATATTGTCCTGGTGTTGGAATGAAGAATGCTTTTTTTTCAAGTTTTGCTAAGTCCATAATTGTGGTATATCCTGATCTTGATAACACAGCTTTACTTTCGTTCATAGCTTTCTCTAAGGTTTTGCTTGTCATAAAATTATAAATGGTCATGTGTCCATTTACAAATACTTTTGATTCATCATCAATAATACCTTTAACAAACAATACATCCCCTTTATAATTTTTCAGTTTCTTTAATAGTGAATTTTGTAATAGTGTTCGTTGAGGTTCTGGTCCAGAAAGTAAAACCATAAGATCATACTTGTTTTTAATATTTGTTTTTTTTAATCGACTTAACGGACCAATGTATTTGATAGGAATATCAATCATATTAACATGACCTAGATCTCCGCTTAAATTTTCTTCTCCGCAATTATCTGGAATCCAACATTCATCAAATTGTTTAATTATTTTTTGATGCATTTTACTGCTCAACCAAGTAGTGTTTCCACTCAATACTTTTAGTTGATGAGTCATAAAAACAGAAGGGATACTTTTGCTAAAAACACCAAGCCTATTATCTGAAATGATGCCGTCAATGCCATAATCTATAATAATAGATTTAGTATGCTTACTCTCAGCCTTTATTGTCTGAATTAGTTTAGGGGAGTTCTTAAGCAGCTTCAATTTAAAGAATTGTGCTTTTTTTGGATAAACGATATTGTAAGAAGGTAATTCAATAGCTTTCAATTGAGGGAATTCTTTTTCTAATAATTTTAAAGCGATACCGTCACTTGCTATTACTGGCTCAAATTCGTTTTCTAGTAATGCGTGTATCAACGGAATACATCTAGTAGCATGACCTAAGCCCCAATTTAAAGGGGCAACTAGAATTCTCTTTTTAGTTTGGTTTTGCATGTGCTGAACTCGATTTGGTATTGTAAATAAAAGGATACCTAAAAACAAAGATAATACTAATATGTTTCCTTAATTTTGCCCAAACATTTAATACATCGTGGGAAGTAAGAATAAATTAAAACGCTTTAGAGAAAATGAAACCTTTGCTAATGTCGTGCAACCATCACGAGATGAGTTGGTACATAGTGATTTTCAATTAAAAGGGAATTGGAGAGATACTTTTTTCAAAAATTCTAACCCTCTAGTTTTAGAATTAGGCTGTGGTAAAGGCGAATATTAAGTGGCATTGGCTAAAAAATATCCAAATAAGAATTTTGTTGGTATAGATATTAAAGGGGCTAGATTTTGGAGAGGTGCAAAAACTGCAATTGAAGAAGAGATTCCAAATGTTGGATTTTTAAGAACACAAATCGAATTGGTTGATTTTGCTTTTGCTGAAAATGAAGTGGATGAGATATGGATTACTTTTCCAGATCCTCAAATTAAGTATAAGCGTACAAAACATAGAATGACAAATTCACGGTTTTTACAACGTTATAAAACTATTTTGAAGGCAGATGGAATTGTTAATTTAAAAACAGATAGTGAGTTTATGCATGGTTACACACTTGGTTTACTTCATGGTGAAGGTCATGATGTGCTTTATGCTAACCACAATGTATATAAACAGGAGGGAAGTCCAGAAGATGTGACGAACATTCAAACCTATTATGAGTCACAATATTTAGAGCATAACAAACCAATTACGTATATTAGGTTTAAAATAAAATAGATTTTGAATATATCTGTCATTTTTTTTCTGGGATTAATTATTGCACTTATTGGTGTTATTCCTCCTGGACTGTTGAATATGACAGCTGCTAAAATTAGTCTGAAAGAGGGTCATAATAGAGGCATTGTGTTCTCAATAGGTGTGTGTTTTATTGTCTTCTTACAAACTTATATTGCAGCAATGTTTGCTCGCTATTTAAGTAATCATCCTCATACTGTTGAAATACTCAGGCAAGTTGCACTTGTTATCTTTATATTGATTACAATCTATTTTTTGTTTTTAGCTAAATCCTCGCCTAAGCCAGATATTGATTCTCACACTAAAAGTAAGCAAAGTCGTTTTTTTCAAGGGATATTTTTGTCTGCAATTAATGTGTTGCCAATTCCTTACCAAGCTTATATGACTATTTCAATTGCTGGATTTGGTTGGTTTGCTTTTGATCCTATGAGTATTTTAACCTATTGCTCTGGAGCTGCTTCAGGAACATTAGTGATGTTGTATGTTTATATTTTCTTTTTTGACAAGATAAAGAGTAAAAAGCTTACGTCTCAAAAAAGTATGAATAAGAGTATTGGAGTTATTACTGGTATAGTTGCTTTAGTTACATTGATAAATATTTTAATGGATTTCTAATATGAAACCAGAAACACTTAATTTCTTTGAGAAGGTTTATGTGGTCGCTAAACAAGTTCCTTATGGAAGAGTCACTAGCTATGGAGCCATTGCTAATTATTTAGGCGCAAAACGAAGTGCAAGAATGGTTGGTTATGCAATGAATGGATCTCACGGAAAAGATATACCAGCTCATCGAGTTGTGAACCGAAAAGGTTTGTTAACAGGGAAGCATCATTTTGATGGAACCAATTTGATGCAACAACTTCTAGAAAGTGAAGGCATTAAAGTTGTCGATAATCAAATCCAAGATTTAGCTTCTATATTTTGGGATCCCTCTAAGGAGTTATAATAAACTACTCTTTAATAATTTTCCTAATAGTTTCACTAGTTTCCGTTTTAATCTTCACAAAATAAGTACCTGCAGAAAGTGTTTCAGTTGAGATGTCTAGATTCATTTTTAAGCCAATAACAGCAATCTCTTTAATCTGTCTTCCAGAGATATCATAAATGCTAATGTGTTTGATGGCTTGTTTGGATTCTAAATGTAACATATTACTTGTCGGATTCGGATATAATACAATACCAGAATTCGCCAAAGCAAACTCATCTGTACTTAAAGTAGCGACAGTAGTTTGTGCGATATTAGTAATAATAGGGAAATTAAAATCGAAATAGATTTCAGCTTCATTTTCAAAAGTGTCATTTAAGACTAAAGTATCGAGTGTTTTAATTTTAAACACCACATAACCATCATTATTGGCATCATCAAAAGGTAAGTTGATATTTTCAAAAATGAATTCCACATAATAATCTGAGGCATCGTCTTTAATTCTCGCCACAAAATCATGACTTGCATCTAAAGCCACAAGCGAGGATAAATCATATTTGGTTCTATCAATATTGTCTTTTACAACCACATTAATGGCATTTGCTGTACCTGTGTTTTCAAAACGAATTCTATAGTGTACAAACTCACCAACCTGTTCAGGAGAAATAACATCACCTTCTAAACATGTTTTATTATTTGGATCAAAAGAATTAACAACCGTTTGATTAAGGTTAAATGTATTATCATCAGGTGTTTCATCAGTTTCAGAAGAATTAACAGAAGCATCAAAAACCAATACATCGTCACCATTAACAGGAGGTGTTTCCATAGGAGAATTAATATTCATAGTTAAATAAATCTCACGAGATTCAAAAGGTGTTAAATCTGTAAAATTCCAACTAAGCATGTTTGCAGATTGGGAATCTTCTGTTGGTGACGCAGAAACCAAATCCATTAAATCATCTTGAAAAGTCAAGTCTACACTTCCAGATAAGGTCGTCGTTCCTTTGTTTTTATAGATGAGCTTATAATTAGTATCAAAACCAGGACGAGCTTCATCAAGAGGAATTAAAGTGATTTCCAAATCATTATATGAACCATTTGGAGTGATGCAGAAATCTTGCATAAACGGACTAGCATCTGTTGGGAAATCAATTGTAATGCTTGATGGTGAAGCCGTATAATAGTCTGGGTTTTCAAAAGTAGGTGTAATAGTATGTGAACCAGAGCTTATATATAGTTCAAACTCACCTTGTGAATTAGCATAAAACGTATCATAAAAATCATTGCTTGAAATGTTGAAATTTTGATTAACAGCGAAAGCATCTGAAATATCACAGCCATTATTGTCTAAATCTATTAAGGCTTGACCTTGTACAATAAAATATTCGTTATTAGGCTCAAAAGAGCAATAAGATGTTATTGCACATTCGGTATAACCATATTCAGTTAACTTATCCTGAACCCAATCAAAATTATCTTCAATAGTACAAACCACAGATAAATTAGGACTGCCATCAAAAAACACATCCCAAGGAGCGCAAAAGACATCAATATCACCAAAATTTATAGTCGTAAACTCATTATTATCACAATAAAAATTACACAAATCAAAATTTTGACTTACGTCTATACTCGTTAATAAATTATTTTCTAAAAAGATGGTATTTAAATTTGTGCAATTACTGAAATCTATAGAAGTAAAAAGATTATTAGACATATATAATTCTTCTAACATTTGAGAATTACTAAGATCTATAGAAGTCAAAAGGTTATTATCTGCAAATACATCATATAAATTTGGAGCGTTACTAAGATCTAAAGTGTTCATTTCATTGTTTGATGCATAAAGAGAAGAAAGACTTGAACCTAGGCTCAACGAACTAAGTGCATTGCTTTGACAATATAAAGTTCCCAATCCTGTTAAGTTTGAAGTATCTAAAGTAGTTAGGTTGTTTTCAGAACAATCTAAGTTATTAAATTCATTTGATTGAATGGGAAAATCTATACTTGTTAATTGATTATTGGTACAATAGACTTCTACCAAATCAGTTATAGAAGTCAGGTCTAAGCTTGTCAGCGAATTATTATTACAATAGATGTTTTCAAGCGACATACTGCCCAAATTTAACGCGGTCAATTGATTGTCGCTGCACCTTAAGTTATATAAACTTGTCATCGCAGATAGGTCCAAAGATGTTAATTGATTATTGTCACATGTCAAACCAAGTAATGTCTCATCATTAACAATTAAGGATGTTAGTTGATTATCAGAACAATCAACTACTTGTAGGCTTATTAAGTTTGGAATAGTAAGGCTAGTTAATAAGTTGTTTTGGCAGTCTAAATCCCAAAGACTAGTAAATCCAGTAACATCTAAATTTGTTAATTGATTATTACCACATTCCAACCATCGCATATTTATCGAGTCACTGATGTTTAAATTGGTTAATTGATTACCGTTGCAATTTAAATCATCAAGATTAAGCATTCCACTTAAATCTAAAGAAGTAAGAAAATTATTATTGCACTTCAAATAACTCAAGTTGGTTGAATTACTCAAGTCTAAATTGGATATTAGGTTACTTGAGCAGCTAAGACCCTCCAGATTAATGAAAGACTCGATACCAGACAACGACGATATTGATTCATTATCAACATTAATGTAAGTTATTTGCAAAGCTTCATTTACATCAATCTCACCATCATCATTGGTGTCAACATCAGAATTAACAGAACCAGTAACTCCAGTACTACAACAATTTGTATTCACCAAAGCATTCTTGAAATTCGCATCAGGTATATCTATAATCTGTGCGCTTAGGTTATAAGAGAAGAAAAGGGTAGCGAGTAAAATGTAGTAGTTTTTCATAAGGTTGATTGTCAGATTAATAAAGATAGTAATTTTTCTATAATACATGAATATATAGTAATTCACTTCTGCTATAACTCATTTCAATTGAAAGGGTTTCAAATTCTAAACAATTCACAGTATCTTTGCATTTAGAATGATTCTACGTAGAATCGTGATTTGAAAAAGACTATGAAACGAGCATATTAAAATTGTTCTTATTCAAGAATATGGTTGATAGCGAACAGCATGTAATCGTAAAAAAACAATAGATTAAAACACATGAAATTAAATAAACAAGATATACTTAAAGCTCTCGAAACAATTACAGTGCCTGGTGAAGGACAAAATATGATCGAGAGTGGAGCAGTAACTAATGTCGTTACTTTTGCTGATGAAGTAATCGTTGATATCACCATAAAGAATCCAAGTTTACAAGCTAAAAAGAAAACTGAAGTAGATATTCTCAAAACTATACATGATAAGGTTTACGAAAAGGCAAAGATTACTGTGAATGTAAAAGTTGATGCGCCAACAAAATCTGCTCCTAATGTCATTAAAGGAAAATCAATTCCAGGAATTCAAAATATTATTGCAGTTGCTTCGGGTAAAGGAGGTGTAGGTAAATCTACAGTCACAGCAAACTTAGCTGTTACCTTAGCAAAAATGGGCTTTAAAGTAGGTGTGTTAGATGCTGATATTTACGGACCATCAATGCCTATTATGTTTGATGTAGAATTAGAACGACCTTTAGCTGTTAATGTTGACGGTAAATCTAAAATGCGTCCAGTAGAAAACTATGGCGTAAAAATGTTATCGATAGGCTTTTTTACTAAACCAGATCAAGCAGTAGTTTGGAGAGGACCTATGGCTGCAACAGCACTTACTCAAATGATTTTTGATGCGGCTTGGGGCGAATTAGATTTCTTGTTAATTGATTTGCCTCCAGGAACAGGAGATATTCATTTGAGTATCATGCAATCACTTCCAATTACAGGAGCAGTTGTCGTGAGTACTCCACAAAATGTAGCTCTAGCTGATGCTAAAAAAGGTGTCGCTATGTTTCAACAAGATAGTATCAATGTGCCAGTGTTAGGTATTATCGAAAATATGGCTTACTTTACTCCAGAAGAACTTCCTGATAACAAATATTATATCTTCGGAAAGCAAGGGGCGAAAAATCTTGCTGAAGATTTAGATGTAAGGTTTTTAGGTGAGTTACCTTTAGTTCAAAGCATCAGAGAAGCAGGAGACATTGGTCGTCCAGCAGCTCTGCAAACAGCTACGAGTCTTGAGCAGGCTTTCGAAAAATTAACGCAAAATGTCGTTGAAGAAGTAGTGAGAAGAAATGATGATTTGCCACCAACAGAAGCGATTAAAATAACCACTATGGCTGGATGTTCAGCAGTAAAGAAATAATTATGAGTACAGAAGAACTTAAACTCAATGTCGAAAAAGCATTAGAAGAAATTCGTCCGTTTTTACAAAGTGATGGAGGTGATATTTCGTTGTTGTCTATAGAAAATGATAATCTTGTAAAAGTACAATTGCAAGGTGCTTGTGTTGGTTGTAGTGTTAACCAAATGACTTTGAAATCTGGTGTTGAAATGACCATTAAAAAGTATGCGCCTCAAATAGAAAAAGTTATTAATATAGAAGTGTAGTTGGGCGTGACCACAAGGGTCAGGCTTTCGGTAGTCGCTTTTTTTTTGTCATTCTGAGCTCGTCGAAGAATCTCAAAAAAAGCAAAAAGAGCTCCGACAAAACCTCAATCCTTCACGCAAACTGATAAATATCATTAAAATTAATAGTTTAAAACAGGAACTTTGTTACCAAAGTTAAATTAAAAG
>NZ_JBGCCX010000077.1:0-2669 GCF_045105015.1 Psychroserpens sp. | reverse complement strand
AAAAGAACTGGGTCTGTTTGGTATTGGAACTTTAAATCCAAAGTCAATAACCATCATAGCCATTATTTTATTAGGCACTGTTGAAGTAATAAGAGCGGCTGCAACAACCCTAGGTGAAGAAATTGGATGGCGAGGATTTTTCATCTATGAATTGAGAAAAGTGCTGTCTTTTAATGGAGTAGCAATTTTTAGTGGACTGATTTGGTCTTTTTGGCATTGGCCATTGTTGGTATATTATAGTAATAATGTATTATTAGAATTCACAACCTTTACTATCGTCATTATTTCCATGTCATTTATCATGGCGTACTACACGTTTAAATCCAAAAGTCTATGGCCGGCAGTGATTTTTCATGCGGTCAGTAATGTGTATATACAAAAAATAATGCCTCCGCTAACAACGAAAATTGATGGAACTGAACATTGGCTTGGTGAAAACGGAATTATGTTTGCCATAGTAACATTTGTTTTTGGATTATACTTTTGGAGAAAAGCGGTTAAACAGAATTTATAGTCCACGTTAATTTTCTATTTATTAGGTTCTAATTTCCAAATACGAACCTTTAAAGCTCAAATAGTTACCAACTTTGCTGTAAACAATAGCAATAATGAAAGCAATAGAATGTATAAAGTATGGCGATGCAGAAAATCTCGTACTAACTCATATAAAAAAACCAACACCAAAAGATAATGAAGTACTTATAAAGATACATGCTACTTCAGTTACCACAAGTGATGTTCTAATTCGTAGAATGAATGAACCGATGATTTCCAAATTTATACTGCAACTTATATTTGGTTTTGTACGTCCAAGAAATCCAATTTTAGGAATGGTTTCATCTGGTGTTATAGAGGACAAAGGAAAAGATGTGTCATTATTTGAAGTTGGGGACGAGGTTTTTGCCTATGGTTCAATCTCACCTACCAACCGCCGTTTTGGTTCATATGGAGAATATATTTGTTTACCGGAAGATTGGAATCTAGCACTAAAACCTGCAAATCTTAGTTTTGAGGAAGCTGCAGCAATTCCTTATGGTGGTTTGCTTGCTTCTCATTTATTAAAAAAGACGAGCATAAGTAGGAACGACAAAGTTTTAATTTATGGAGCCTCAGGAAGTATAGGCACCATGGCGATACAATTGGCGAAGCATATGGGTGCTCATGTTACTAGTGTATGCAGTAGTCGAAATTTCGAATTAGTTAAGTCTTTAGGTAGTGATAAGATGATTGATTACACCTTAGAAAATGCTGATAAACAATTGGAAACATATAAATATGTAATTGATGCTGTAGGCAATTCGAAATCATCGAAACTTAAAGAAAAGAGTAAAAAAGCATTGACTTTTAAGGGGAAATACATATCTATAGATCATGGCACACCATTAACACCTAAAGAAGCTTTTTTAAATTTAAAAAAGTTAGCTGAACAAGAGAAGATTATCCCTGTTATTGATAGCATCTTTCCTTTAGAAAAAATGACAGAGGCACATAAGTATGTAGAAATGGGGCATAAAATAGGTAATGTTATTATCAAAGTATAGCTGAGCTACTCAGAAATACAATTCATAAATATCAACAAAAAATAAGATTAAATATGTTTTTCAAATCAAAAGAAGGAAAAGAAAAAATCATTACCCTTTACAATCAAAAATTAAAAGAGCTGAATATTGAATATTCAGAAAAATTGGTAGAAACAAAGTTTGGTGTCACTAATGTTATTACTACTGGCGATACTAAATACCCTCCATTAGTACTGATTCACGGAACGGGAGGTTGTGCACCTCAAATTTTAGAGTCCTTACCCAGTTTAGCGTCAAAATATTGTGTGTATGCAGTGGATGTCTTAGCGCAACCCAATAAAAGTGCTGAGAATAGATTGGATATGAAATCTTTGGATTATGGTGAATGGCTCTTAAAAGTCATCATAAAATTAAGGTTAAAAGATGTCACTTTAGTTGGGTTTTCCTTTGGTGGTTTAATTAGTTTAAAAGCACTAGAATTTAGTGAAATACCAATTAGACATGTTTTCTTAATCGCCCCAGTCTACATAGTAAATGGTAATCCTCTTGTAGGGGTATTCAAAATGTTCCTGTCATTAAAAAAGTTTATCAAAACAAATAACCAAAAACACATTAAAAAAGTAATGGAGGTACTTTTTTCTGAATATGATGATTTTGCATTAAACTATATGTCAAATACATTTCAGCACTGCAACATGGATTTCTCACCACTACCTGTAATTAATAAAGATTTAGCTAAAAATATAAAAACACCAATCACCATTTTCGCAGCTGAAAAAGACATTATGTTTCCTGGCAAAAAGATGATTAAAAGAGCTAAACAAATATTTTCATCCTTAGAAGAAGTCGTTTTATTGGAGGATTCTAAACACGTTCCAAGTACAACAGATTTTAGAAAAATAGAAGTACTAATTCTAGATAAAAGTGAATAATATTATGAGGACAATAACAGAAATAGTAAGATTTCCTAGATCAACAATGATCCCAATAAATAATATTGTTTTAGAAGTTTTTGAAGCAGGTATTGAAAATAGAGGTAACCCAATTGTATTATGTCATGGTTTTCCTGAACATGCATATTCATGGCGCTATCAAATTCCAGCTTTAGTTAAAGCGGGTTATCATGTGATAGTACCAAATCAGAGAGGT
>NZ_JBGCCX010000076.1:0-13341 GCF_045105015.1 Psychroserpens sp. | reverse complement strand
GCAATTCAATCTTATAAAATTTTAAGTTTGAAATATCCAGAAAAAAGTGGTTTCTTTGCAGACCAAATTAAAGCAGTCAAACAATTACAAGAAAATAATACATAAACTCATGAATACGTTTACTATCTTTTTAATCCTTATTGTATTAGTAGCTTTTTTACTAATCGTTGTTGTAATGGTACAAAACCCAAAAGGTGGCGGATTATCTTCATCGTTTGGAGGTGGTGGCACACAACAGTTAGGTGGTGTAAAGAAGACAACAGACTTTTTAGATAAAAGTACTTGGGCATTAGCAACATTATTACTAGCACTTATTTTAGCTTCAAATTTTGCTATTCCTGGTGCTGGTGGTGCAACTGAATCTAAAGTAATTAATGGTGAAAATACTGAAACTAGTATTCCAGTAACAACTCCAGACACAAATACAGATGATATCGCAACACCAAGTGATTCTATAAACTAAGAAGAATAAAACATATAACAAAAATGCCAACTGTAACAGTTGGCATTTTTTATTTCTGCAAGTTTGTCAGTTGAAAAACAGCTGGCACATTTTTAGCATAACGCTTAAGCGTTAACAATAATAAATTAAAAACTTTTATAAAATGAGCTTAAATATTAAACCATTAGCAGACAGAGTTGTGATTGAACCTGTCCAAGCTGAAACAAAAACAGCTTCAGGAATTATAATCCCAGACAACGCTAAAGAAAAACCACAAAAAGGAAAAGTTGTTGCTGTTGGTAAAGGCACAAAAGATGAGCCAATGACTGTAAAATCTGGCGATACAGTACTTTACGGAAAATATGCAGGAACAGAATTAAAGTTAGAAGGTAAAGATTACCTCATCATGCGCGAAAGTGACATATTAGCAATTGTTTAATTAACTAAAAAATAAATAAAATGGCAAAAGATATAAAATTTGATATAGAAGCACGTGACGGATTAAAACGTGGTGTTGATGCATTAGCAAACGCTGTAAAAGTAACGTTAGGACCTAAAGGACGAAATGTTATTATTGGCAGATCATTTGGAGCGCCTCAAGTAACTAAAGATGGGGTTTCTGTAGCTAAAGAAATTGAATTAGAAAATGAGCTCGAAAATATGGGAGCACAGATGGTAAAAGAAGTTGCATCTAAAACTAACGATTTAGCTGGTGATGGAACAACAACTGCTACTGTTTTAGCACAAGCTATTGTAAAAGAAGGCTTAAAAAATGTTGCTGCAGGTGCCAATCCTATGGATTTGAAACGTGGTATTGACAAAGCTGTTAAGGCTATTACAGAAAACTTAGATAAGCAATCTAAAAAAGTTGGCAACTCTTCTGAAATGATCAAACAAGTGGCTTCTATTTCTGCTAACAACGATGATACTATTGGAGAATTAATCGCACAAGCTTTTGGAAAAGTTGGAAAAGAAGGTGTCATTACTGTTGAAGAAGCCAAAGGAACTGATACTTATGTAGATGTTGTTGAAGGAATGCAGTTTGATAGAGGTTATCTTTCGCCTTACTTTGTTACAGATTCTGACAAAATGATTGCAGATTTAGAAAATCCGTACATCTTATTATTTGATAAGAAAATTGCGAACCTACAGGAGATTCTTCCAATATTAGAACCAGTTGCTCAATCAGGAAGACCTTTACTAATTATTGCAGAAGATGTAGAAGGTCAAGCATTAGCTACTTTGGTAGTGAATAAATTACGTGGTGGACTTAAAATTGCTGCAGTAAAAGCACCTGGCTTTGGAGATCGTCGTAAAGCTATGCTAGAAGATATTGCAATCTTAACAGGTGGAACGGTGATTTCTGAAGAACGCGGATTCTCTCTTGAAAATGCTGATTTAAGCATGTTAGGCACAGCTGAATCTGTAATGATCGATAAAGATAATACAACCATAGTGAATGGTTCTGGAAAGTCTTCAGACATCAAAGCAAGAGTCAATCAAATCAAAGCTCAAATTGAATCAACTACAAGTGATTACGATAAAGAAAAGCTTCAAGAACGTTTAGCTAAACTAGCTGGAGGTGTTGCCGTTTTATATGTTGGCGCAGCTTCTGAAGTTGAAATGAAAGAAAAGAAAGATCGTGTTGACGATGCTTTACATGCTACAAGAGCAGCTGTTGAAGAAGGTATTGTTGCTGGAGGTGGTGTAGCTTTAGTTAGAGCTATAAAATCTCTTGAAAAGATTACTACTGAAAACTTAGATGAAACTACAGGTATACAAATTGTAGCTAGAGCTATCGAATCACCTTTGAGAACGATTGTATCTAATGCTGGTGGCGAAGGTTCAGTTGTAATTTCTAAAGTTATGGAAGGTAAAAAGGATTTTGGTTTTGATGCTAAAACTGAAACTTATGTTAACATGCTTAAAGCTGGAATTATCGATCCTAAAAAAGTGACACGTATTGCTCTTGAAAATGCAGCGTCAGTTTCTGGGATGATTTTAACAACAGAATGTGCATTGGTAGATATAAAAGAAGATGCTCCCGCTGGAGGCGGAATGCCACCAATGGGAGGCGGAATGCCAGGCATGATGTAGTGGCGAATCACCACAGATAAATTATCTCACTCATATGTAAATAATTTGTCTATTAAATTCCTAAAATAAAAAACCAGAGTACTTAAATACTCTGGTTTTTTTTTTATTAATTAATACTACCAACCTCTTTTTAACTAATACAACTTAGTTTTTATGATCTTCTTGAACTTCTTCGTCACGGTATTTACAACAAGGATGCACAGAATTATAAGCTTCATCTGTAGCTTTCACTTCTTTTGTATCATGACCAACAGCAACAATTTTTTGAGTAATGGTATCTAAATTAGTTTTGCGTTCATCATAAATAAGTTTCAATTCATGCGTTTCAACATTCCAAATGGCAGACTTCACTCCTTTTGTTCGAATGGCAGCTTTTTCAATACGCTCTTTACACATTAAACACACACCATCAACTTCTAAAGAAGCCTTTGCATTTTTGTTTTGAGCAAATGATGGTATTGAAACCAACATTACAACTATTACTAATAATACTTTTTTCATAATCTTAAATTTATTTTATTTTAAATCTTAAACCTGCGTAGTACATACTTCCAAAAATTGGACCATATACAAATGTAGTATCAAAATTTGAACCAAAAGGATCATTCGCTCCTAAAATAGGGTTATCCTGTCTAACATTTGTAATGTTTTCACCTCCTAAATATACTTCAAATTTTGATGAAAACACTTTAGTCACCTGAGCATTTAACGTACCAACTGTTGGTGATTCTTCAGGTAGCCTCAATCCTATTGGGTTTGAACTTGTTGATGAATATCTTTGTTCACTTAACCAATTATACGTTATATCAAATTTCCAATGAGAAAACTCACCTTCCTCTTTATGAGTTTCGTAAGAAGCATTTGCAAAAAAGCGATGCTCAGGAATTAGTGGCTTTGATAGTTTACCTGTTAAATATTCTGTTTGGACATCATAATATTTATAAGCAGTTCTAAAATCAAAATTTTCAAAAACATTATAATTAAACTCCACCTGAAAACTATTTGCATAACTATCACCTTCTAGATTATAAAAATTAACTTCTTGAGGATTTTCCCAATCAACAACCACTTGATTTTGAAAATCGGTTCTATAAAAATCAAAAGTAACATCCCCTTTTCTTCCGAATAGATTAAATCCTTGTAAATAAGAGACGCCATAATTCCATGCAATTTCAGGATCTAAACCATAAATATTGCCATCACTATTCAAAATATTTACAGTTCTAGAGGTCGCAAACAGACTTTGGTTTTCAGCAAAAATATTCGCACTGCGCTTACCTCTTCCAACAGAAAAACGCAACGCTGATTTTTCCCAAGGCGTATATCGTAAATGAAATCTAGGCGTAATAAATTCACCTAATAAATTATGTGTATCAAATCGGAGTCCAGCAGTTAAAGTCAGTTTATCTAAATTATCATAAGCATACTCAAAAAAGCCTCCAAAAGATCGTTCACTTCGTTCAAAATCAGTGTTAATAGCGAATTCGTCATAATGATCATAAGTAAAAGTCAAACCTGTTTTTATCTTATGCCTAGAATCACTTATAATAGAGTTATAAACCACATTAGAATATACACTGTTGTGATTGATATCATATTGATTCAATCCGTAATACGATTGTTGGTTATGTGTGCTGAATGCAAACTGGACACCTAAACTTTGCCAAGGAACTTCAGGGTTCACATAACCTAATTTTGTGGTCAATTCAAAACGTTCTGTATCAATTTCACTTCCCCAAAAATTAGTCGTTAGCTTATCACGATCTGGATTAAAATCGACTTGACCAGCTTGCTTTGTGTCATTTAAATAACGTACATTGATAAAACTAACTAGGCCTTTTTCAGGGTTGATATACTGCCAGCGATTCATTACATTAATTTGATTGTATAAGGGCATATCAAGGAAACCATCGTTATTCACATCATGCTTTTCTTGATGTGTATTCCCATGAACATATAGACCAGCACTCCATTTATCACTTACTTTAGTATTTACATGAGTATTTAACTCCATACGCTGACTACTTGCTGCGTAAAAATTAGCAAAAAAACGATCATCTGTTGTGGGCTTTACAAGTTCTGCATTGATTTGCCCAGCAATACTTTCAAATCCGTTTGTAACACTACCTGCGCCTTTAGTGATTTGAATACTTTCAACCCAAGTACCAGGAATAAAACTTAAACCAAACGCCTGAGATGCACCACGAATAGAGGGCACATTTTCAGTCGTAATTAAAATATATTTACTTGTTAAGCCAAGCATTTTAATTTGTCGTGTTCCAGTAAGTGCATCAGAAAAATTGACATCAATTGATGGATTAGTTTCAAAGCTTTCAGATAAATTACAACAAGCCGCTTTTAGTAATTCGTCACTGCTTACTGTTAGAACATTTGCAGCCTTCATATAGGATTTGACTGTAGACTGCTTTCTTGAAGTAATTGTCACTTCATCTAATTCACTTGTTGATTTAAGATAGTGTTTAATATATTTCGGTTGGTTAATAGTTAAAGTATCCGTTTTATAACCAACATAACTGATCACTAAGTATTTGTAACTTGACTCATATGGGATAGTGAATTTCCCATCAATATCAGTTACGGCACCAACAGATGTATTTAGCCAAAATACATTAGCGCCAATTACCGGAATAGTTTTGCCTTCCGTATTTGCTTCAAAAACTTCTCCAGATAATTGATCTTGAGAAAATATCAGCATTGGAATTGCAAATACGATATATAATATTGTTTTCATTTTTTAATTATAGGTTTTTAATAACATGACAATAGCCATAACAATCATAATAGTATTTTCAATAAATGTAGCTTTAGTCATAGGAAGTTTTAATGCCGTTCCTAGGCAAGCACATTGAATGGTATTTTTACTTAATAATGCTCTGGTAACTCCAATAGTTGTGATACCCAAAATTATTAAAGTAGAAATAAGAGCTAGAGAAATTTGAAAACGCATTAAGAATAGTAATCCGAGTGTCAACTCAATAAAAGGATACAACCAACCATAGGCAGGAATTACCTTTGCTAATGGATCATACATACGAAACGACTCAGGAAAACCCTTTAAATCTAGTAGCTTAAAAAAACTAAATACGATATAAAACAAACCCATGAAATCGAGCATAAAATTATTCGTATTCCATTCATTTTTGTTTAATAATACGGAAGCACCTATAATATATCCAAATATTAAAAATAGTGGAAATAACTGTTTAAGGTCACTAACAGATTCTTTACTTTCTGATATTGAGTCACTATAAGAAGAAGCTTCTGAAATTACATATTTAGAAGGCAATACACTTTGTAATTCCTCATTTGAAATTAAATGAGACATTTTTAATGTAGCTTCAGAATTTTCTAAGTCAATAGATACAACTTCAATAGCATCTATAGTATTTAGAGCTTTCTCAACGGAAGCTTTACAATTATTACAGGTCACACCTGTTAAGTTGTATGTACGTGTCATGAATTTTTGATTATTATTGATATAAAATATACATAGGTTTTAAAACCTATGATAAAAGAACATATACCAATACATCAAATTAAAAATACCTCATCAAGAATCTGAATGTCTTCAATGAGATTAGGAGGAGAATAGTCTTTGTGAGGAATAATAAGTTTAGGTAAATCCTCTAGACTATGAATGTATGAATACAAGTATGAAATAACAAAAACCTGTTGTTCAAACGTGATATCTTCAAATTGTGATAGCTTCAATTGATCCTGACCCTGTAAAACCTCCAAAACATCTTTACAACAATGCTTTTTAGTTATTTTAGATTGTTCAATTTCAAAAGTTTCCATCTTACACTTATCAGCTTCTGAAAAAACTGCTGCATCAATTAAAACATCACCACAAAAATGTTTTTCCACAGTAAAAGACACTGTAGAAAACAAAACCAAAACAGCCATGAATGCTGAAAATGATTTATGTAGAATCTGTTTTATCATACCAATAATTAGAAAACAAAGTTACAAAAAAGTTAATTATGAGATTTGTTTTAGATTAAGATTAACATTTTATCGTTTGAGTTTGTAGTAATAAAATGCTGGCAATAACAGCAATAATAATATTGGTTGAATTAAAAAACGTCTGAAATTAAAAAACAAATAATAGTCCTCTTGACGTGGATGAATAACAAAGTAAAGAAATAAGCACAACAAAATAAGATACGCTATAACAAAAACTATTATTGAAAATTTAACAATAGACTTATCTTTAAAAAATAAATAAATGATGCCTAGTGAAATACTTGAATTTAGCACATATCGCAAGGTTGTATACATCGTTAATTTAAAAACCTCACGTCTTGGTGAATCAATATGTAAATAATCGTTTTTAAAAAACATTAAATAAGGATCATAAAAAAGATCAAACTCAAAAACACGAATAAGCACCAACAGCCCAAACAACACGAAAAGCAATATTATTGTGATTGGATTACGCATTGGCTTTTTGTTGTTTAGAGAATCTATTTACCCAGAACATCCAGAGCAGAAAAACCATTCCATAGATAATTAATGGAAAAATTACAGTATGCAAAATCTCACGACGCCATGGATAATTATATAACCCAATAGAGAGAATAACAATACGTAATAGATTGACACTATAAATCAAGACACTTCCAGAAATTATATATAATAGTGTTGCTCTAAATTTTCCTGCAAATGCTATCATAAAAGAAATAAACAAAATAATAACACTTATAGAATTACACCCCTCAACTACTCTTGCTACAAATTTATCGTTTATAAAAAGTTTCATTGATGACTCATTCGCATGTGGAACAATACGAGCATCATAACCTACTGCATGTAAAACAACATCACATTGTTTTGCTACTAAGTTGGTAAAATAATCAGGATAATATTTAGAACCATCAGAAAAATCTAGATAGAATTTATAGGCGACAGTCAGAACAAAATAAACCGTTAGAAAGGTTAAAATAAATTTTACGACAGATTTATATTTCAAAAAAAGTGCTTTCAATAGCTAATATTTTATTGAGTTAAATTTATATAAAATGAATGTAGAAATGACACTTTTTAAATACTTTTACTAAAATTTTAATAACAATGATTTTTGAAGCCCTAAAGCCCGAAGTTGAAACGATAATCAAGCAAGATTCTAGAAGTACAAATGAACGTCTTTTGAATATCTGCGAACTTCTTGAAAAACACATATCATATTACAATTGGGTCGGTTTTTATTTTAAAAATGGAGCTAAAAACGAATTAAAACTTGGTCCTTATGTTGGCGAACCTACAGACCATACCATCATTCCATTCGGAAAAGGTATTTGTGGACAAGTCGCGGTTTCCAATGAAAATTTCATTGTTCCAGATGTTTCAGCACAAGACAATTATATTGCCTGCAGTATAACCGTAAAAGCAGAAATTGTGATTCCAATTTTTGTGAATGGAAAAAATATTGGTCAGATAGATATTGATTCAAATACTCCAAACCCTTTCACTAAAGAAGACGAACATTTTTTAGAATTTGTTTGTAATCAAGTATCAAACCTACTTTCAAACTAAGGTTTACATTCCTGTACGAATCGCTTCAACAGGGTCTAATTTAGAAGCAGAAATAGCTGGAATTACTCCTGAAATCAATCCGATTAATGTCGACAAGGCAAATCCTAAAAATATATTATAGACCGACAGAACAAATTCAAATTCTAGTGCTGCTGTAGCTATTAATGATATGAGCTGGACTAAAATAATCCCGATTATTCCTCCAAGCACAGATAAAACTACAGCTTCGAATAAAAATTGAAATAAAATAAAACGGTTTTTAGCACCTAAAGATTTTTGAATTCCAATAAGATTTGTTCGTTCTTTTACACTAACAAACATAATATTAGCAATACCAAAACCTCCAACTAATAGTGAAAAACCACTTATTATCCATCCAATAAGATTAAGCGTTCCAATGATACCATCTATAGCATCAGTAAAACCAGACATTTTGTTAATGAAAAAATTATCAGGTTCTCCTGCCTTTAGACCTCTGTAAACACGATATTTTTGTTTTAACACTTCTTCAAATGCTCCAATATCTACATTTTTTTCTGGTTTTATAATTATGGCTCCAGGAATTCCATCTGAACCACCATTTTTAAAACGTCTTACAAAGTTAGCTGGCACATAGGCTTTATCGTCAGGAGAATCAAATATTCCGGATCCAAACTTTTTTAACACGCCAATAACGGTGAGTTTTCTACCGTAAACTCTTACTTGTTTGCCTATTGGATTTAAAGTTTCAAATAAATTTTCAGCTACTGAATATCCTAACACAATTACTGGTGCTCCCGAATTGGATTCAGATTCTGTATAAAACCTGCCATTTTCAACTTTAAAATCTTCAATTTCATAAATTCCGTTAGACACTGGAGTTACATCAACACCTGTTACAGATTCACCTTGATATTTTACTGATTCAGAACCACCAAACATCACATAAGCTATAGCTTTAATATCTGGAACATTTCTTTCTATGAATTCATAATCATCATGTTCAGTTTGAGGAAAATTATCGCGCTGCCACCTTGGAACATTAGTTGGTCCAAATGAATACTTGGTAAGATACATTGTGTTTTTATCTAAACCCGATAAATCTTCTTTAATACTTTGGTCTAAAGAGTCTACTGCTGCAAGTACTGCTATAATTGAAAAAATACCAATAGTAATTCCCAAAAGTGATAAAACAGTACGTAGTTTATTATTGCGTAAAGCACTAAGTGCAAATGAAAAACTTTCTTTAAATAACCTTAAATAAACTAGCATAACAATATCTGCAACTTATGATTTAAAAAATAAGACGTAATACTCTCTATATTGTTACAAAATACAGTTTAATTCATTATCAATAAACTATTGAAAATAAAAATCACATTCCAGAACGTATAGCTTCAACAGGATCAAGTTTGGACGCAGAGATTGCTGGTATAACACCAGAAATTAATCCAATTAAAGTAGATAGAGCAAACCCTAAAAAGATATTATAAAAAGATAAAATAAATTCAAAATCTAAGGCTGCAGTTGCAATTAACGATATTATTTCTACTAAAATGATACCTATCAAACCACCCAAAACCGATAAAATTACGGCTTCAAATAAAAACTGAAATAGAATAAATCGATTTTTAGCTCCAAGAGATTTTTGGATTCCGATAAGATTTGTTCGTTCTTTAACACTAACGAACATGATATTAGCAATTCCAAAGCCTCCCACTAAAAGTGAAAAGGCACTTATAACCCAACCAATTATGTTTAGAGTTGAAATAATCCCATCAATAGCATCCTGTAATCCAGAAATAATATTAATAAAAAACGGATTTATTTCATCTGGTTTAACACCTCTTTTATAACGGGTTTTTTGTGTGATATCCGCTTTAATTTCCGCAATATCTGCATCAGGATTTGGTTTGATAATTACAATATGATTCATGTTTTTATTATTATCTCCGAAACGATTTCTTATATAGTTTGCTGGAAGAAAAATTGAGATATCATTACTATCTCCAAATAAACCTGAACCTTCTTTTTTTACCACTCCAATCACTGTAAATTTTTGACCATATAATCTCACTTTCTTACCAATAGGCTCAAATTCACCAAAAAGTGATTTAGCAATTTCATCACCAATAACTACCACTGGTTTACCAGAGGTAGATTCAGATTCGTTATAAAAACGACCTTTAGAAAACTTAAGTGCTTGGATATCTTCAAACTCATTACTAACTACTACAGTGTTTACACTACTAACCATTTCTTTTCCATAGCGAATGTTCTCACGTCTTACGAATAGTTGATAGGCAACATGCTCGACATCTAATGACGATTTTAAATACTTATACTCGTTGTAAGAGACTTCAGGAAATTGCAAACGCTTCCATCTTGGAACATCAGAAGGACCAAAAGAAAATTTAGCCAAATACATCGTATTACTGTCTAAACCACTGAGTTGTTCTTTAATGCTCCTATCTAAAGAATCTACTGCTGCAAGAACAGCAATGATTGAAAAAATACCAATGGTAATTCCAAGAAGCGATAAAAATGTTCGAAGTTTATTATTACGCAACGCATTGATAGCAAAAGAAAAACTCTCCTTGAATAATCTAAGATAAACGAGCATAAAATTGGTGTGATTTTCTAAAAAATTAAAGATAGGATGTTTTCAACAATTTATTGTTACAAAAAACATAAATAAACTCTATTTTTCATTAATAATAACTCTCGATAATGCGTATTTTTGGGGTTTAATTTTTACAACACGGTTTCTTCAATAGAAATTATCTACAACAACACAACAATGAGCAACAACAAAGCAATTAAATCGGCATTAATATCCGTTTTTAGCAAAGAAGGTTTAGAACCAATCGTTAAAGAACTTAACGCACAAAACGTCACTATTTATTCTACTGGAGGTACAGAAAAATTCATCAAAGACTTAGGTATTGATGTTGTACCAGTTGAAGATGTCACATCGTATCCATCAATTCTTGGAGGTCGTGTAAAGACCTTACATCCAAAAGTTTTTGGAGGTATTTTAAACCGTCAAAATAACGATAGTGATGTTGCTGAATTAGTTGATTTTGACATCCCACAAATTGATTTAGTGATTGTGGATTTATATCCTTTTGAAAAAACAGTAGCATCAGGTGCTTCTAATCAGGATATCATTGAAAAGATTGACATTGGAGGTATTTCTTTGATTAGAGCTGCCGCTAAAAATTATGCTGATGTAATTTGCGTATCTTCTGTTGATGATTATGCTGAATTTTTAGAGTTATTACAATCTAAAAGTGGAGACACTTCTGAAGATGACAGAAAGCAATTCGCTGCGAAAGCATTTAATGTGTCTTCTCATTACGATTCGGCTATATTTAATTATTTCAATGCCAATCATGAGATTGCATCTTTAAAAATTAGTGAAACTAATGGTCAAGTATTACGTTATGGTGAGAATCCTCATCAACGTGGATTTTTCTTCGGAAATTTTGACGACCTGTTTACAAAACTCCACGGAAAGGAATTAAGCTACAACAACCTACTCGATGTTGATGCTGCTGTGAATTTGATGAATGAATTTAAAGGTGAAGCTCCTACTTTTGCCATTTTAAAACATAATAATGCTTGTGGATTTGCACAACGCAATACCATTCACCAAGCTTATGTAGATGCTTTAGCTGGTGATCCTATATCTGCCTTTGGAGGCATATTAATTGCTAATACTGAAATTGATAAAGCAACTGCTGAAGAAATACATTCGCTATTCTGTGAGGTGGTTATTGCACCTTCTTTTTCTGATGAGGCGTTAACCGTTTTAAAAGGAAAGAAAAATAGAATTCTACTTATTTTACATGATGTAGATTTCCCTGAAACAACCGTAAGAACTTGTTTGAATGGTGTTTTAGTTCAAGACAGAGACAACATTACAGACAGTCTTAATGATTTAACAAATGCTACAAATAATAAGCCTTCACAAAACGAACTAGAGGATTTAATTTTTGCTTCTAAAATTTGCAAGCATACGAAGTCTAACACCATTGTTTTAGCAAAAAACAAGCAATTATGTGCCAGTGGAACAGGACAAACAAGTCGTGTAGATGCACTTAATCAAGCGATTCACAAGGCGAAGTCTTTTAACTTTGATTTAGAAGGCGCTGTTATGGCTAGTGACGCATTCTTTCCATTTCCAGATTGCGTTGAGATTGCTGACAATGCTGGAATTACAGCAGTAATTCAACCTGGAGGCTCTATAAAAGATCAGTTAACCATCGATTATTGTAATGAAAATAATGTCGCAATGGTGATGACTGGAACACGTCATTTTAAACATTAAAAGCACATAATTTTGGGGTGTTTTAATTTAAATAAAATCTTTCAATCTGAGACATCTAAAAGCAAAAAGCAAACGTTTAACTATAAAAAGGTAAACACTTAGCGATCATATAAATTGAAATAGAAATAAAACGTAAATATTTAGTAAGTTTTACTACATTTACAAAAGACCAATAACTGAATATAATAACGCCCTCATAATATTAGAATAGCACATGGGATTTTTTGATTTCTTAACCGAAGAAATAGCCATAGATTTAGGAACTGCGAATACACTTATTATCCACAACGACAAAGTGGTTGTTGATAGTCCATCGATTGTTGCAAGAGATAGAATTTCAGGAAAAATTATTGCAGTTGGTAAAGAGGCCAACATGATGCAAGGAAAAACGCATGAGAACATCAAAACTATTAGACCTTTGAAAGATGGTGTAATTGCAGATTTTGATGCGTCAGAGCAAATGATTAGCATGTTTATTAAAAACATCCCTGCATTAAAAAAGAAATTATTTACTCCAGCATTACGAATGGTTGTTTGTATTCCCTCTGGTATTACTGAAGTAGAAATGCGAGCAGTAAAAGAGTCTTGTGAACGTGTTAATGGAAAAGAAGTATATCTTATCCATGAGCCTATGGCTGCTGCAATTGGTATTGGTATTGACATCATGCAGCCTAAAGGTAATATGATTGTTGATATTGGAGGTGGAACTACTGAAATTGCAGTGATTGCATTAGGTGGAATTGTTTGTGACAAATCGGTTAAAGTTGCAGGTGATGTTTTTACCAACGATATTATTTACTACATGCGAACACAGCATAATCTTTATGTTGGAGATCGTACTGCTGAAAAAATCAAAATTCAAATTGGTGCTGCTACTGAAGATTTAGACCTTCCACCAGAAGAGATGAGTGTTCAAGGTCGTGATTTATTAACA
>NZ_JBGCCX010000075.1:0-15385 GCF_045105015.1 Psychroserpens sp. | reverse complement strand
TCATAAATGGAATCATTTTCCCATTCATATTCAAAATCATCTCCATTATTTTCTAAGTTATACCCTTCCATAAGTGCTGTGGATAATATTGCACCATAAAACAAAAAGTACAATAGATAAAGTACGGTAACAATAGAACTAATAACCAAAGCAATAATGTTTAAAACCTTAGCCGTAGACACATTTGTATTACTTTGATGTGCATAATTTTCAGGATTTAACTTATACTCTTTTAAACTCTTGTTCGCCATTACCAAACCGATAATGCTCAATATAAGAGGTATAAAAGCAAAAATACCACAACAGCATCCTGCGAAAGAAACAAGTAAGGCAATTATTCCTAATATCAATGCAGTTGGGTCTGCTGGTAATTTATTATGATTCATTTAAAATTTACTAAAAATCTGTTATTGTATATTTTCTAGTGTTCTAACCACGATTTATAGTAATCTTCATCAGCAATTTTCATAGCTTCTTCAGTAACCATTAACGGTTTAAACGTGTCGACCATAACTGCTAGTTCTTCAGTTTTTTCTTTTCCTATACTTCGTTCTGTAGCTCCTGGATGTGGACCATGAGGTATGCCTGCTGGATGCAATGAAATATGTCCAGCTTCAATATCGTTTCGACTCATAAAATCACCATCAACATAATACAACACCTCATCACTATCGATATTGCTATGATTGTAAGGAGCAGGTATACTTTCGGGATGGTAATCATATAAACGAGGTACAAAACTACAAATTACAAAGGCATCACTTTCGAAAGTTTGATGAATTGGAGGCGGCAAATGTATACGTCCTGTTATCGGTTCAAAATCATGAATTGAAAATGCATACGGATAATTATAACCGTCATAACCTACAACATCAAATGGATGTGAAGCGTAAACCATTTCAAAAATTTCATCTTGTTTTTTGACCTTCATTAAAAATTCACCTGACTCATTATAGGTCTCTAACTCGTAAGGTTGACGAATATCACGCTCACAAAATGGTGAATGTTCAAGTAATTGTCCGAACCAATTTCGATAACGCTTTGGTGTGTAAATTGGTCGTCTTGATTCGACTATAAATAATCTATTGTCTTCAGTGTCAAAATCTATTTTATAAATAACTCCTCTTGGAACCAATAAGTAATCTCCATATTTAAAATCAAGGTTACCTAAATGCGTTCTCAGTTTACCTGTACCTTTATGAATAAATATTAGTTCATCGGCATCTGAATTTTTGTAGAAATACTCTTTAGTAGATTTCTTAGGAGCAGCTAAAATAATCGTACAATCACTATTAGTTAGCACTGCTTTTCTACTGTCAAGGTAATCATTTTCTGGTTTCACCTGAAAGCCTCTCAACCTGTAGGATTGAATACTATTTGCTTTAGCAATTTTAGGTGCAACGCTGTATTGTTTTTTGATCTCTTTAACTTGTGTAGGGCGTTGTTCGTGATACGAATTAGTTGACATCCCGTCGAATCCTATGGTTCCAAACAACTGCTCGTAATACAAGCTACCATCGTCTTTTCTAAATTGTGTGTGTCGCTTTTTAGGAATTTCACCAAGCTTATGATAAAAAGGCATTTCTAATGATTTAAAAGTTGATTTTTTTTACACGTAAAATCGTATAAACTTAAGTGTTTTAAAGATACAAAAAATGCTAGTTTATTCTTGATTTTATCTGGCACATTTTATTGTTTTCTATAAGACAGATAGAACACAAATATAACTAAGAAATTAAAATTATACTGCTACTAGTTGTGTTTCTCTCAATAAGAAATTTTAATAGATGTAATATGTTTTGCCAGAAGACTTTCATCATTGCACAAATATTGCTGATTTTAACAAAAGTTAAAAATCTTAAAAATAAAAATTATGTAGAATATTTTCTCTATTTAATATTTTTTCCATATGTTTGTATCACTAGACACTCAACTTTTGGTTAATTAAGAAGTCGCCTTAAGTTAGTTTATAGTGTGTTGCAACTTAACAGGCGCTTGTTTTTTGACTTCTTATTCATTGACTTCTTGAAGGTTGTAGAGATTTATTAATCAATCTATTTACAAATAGATTAAAAACTAAAGAACTCATGAAAAATTTAATTAGCATTTTACTTATTTCTATTCTGGTCTTAGCATGTTCAAGTGAAAAGATTGAAGATAGTGAAGTAATCACAAAAGACAATATTGAAATTTTTGAAAGACTAAGCGGTAGTTGCCCACCAAACTCAACAGCTTCAATTCACTATGAATCAGATGGTTTTAGATTTAAAAGACCTAAAACAGACTGCCAAAGTGGGTTTTGGTTTTGTACATTAAATGGAGGTTGGGTAATTAAATGTCATGACAATTACACTGGAGCAGAAGTTGAAGTAACTCAAGCTACTCAGGTTAATCGAACGTTTGAAACAACAACAATAGCAGGTATAATAAATGATGCAGAAAAAACAGTTGATTTTTATTTTCCAATCGAGTTAGCTGATATTGATGGTAATAGCCTAGATGATTTCGAAATCTTTAATGTTGATGTTGATGAGAATATTTATATAACTGAAAATATAAAACTTATTCCTGGTGATTATGTTTCTAGGATTGAAGGTTCAGAAATTATAATTACAGTAAAATTCAAATAACAACTTTTATTATGAAACGTTTGTCAATACTTTTTTTACTTTTTATGGTGTCATCTTGTAAAACAGTATATAATAAAGTTAATGGTGTTAATAAAAACATATCTTTTAGTTCTATTAAAGAGTATAAAACACATGTAAGCACTAAAACTAAATTAGACACAGACAAGTTTTACTTTGTAGATAACAACGATTATAATAACTTTTTGGGGAACATTTTAAACCAAAACATTGTTTACTATTATGGTTTAGTAAAAAATAAAAAAATAGTTGCAAGCGGTTCAAATTTAAAAGAAAAAAGTTCCTGCTATGGAGCGATTTCAGATTACATCCAAAATAATTATACAAATGATGAGTCAAATATTAAATCAAAAATTTCAGATTTTAGTTATTATAATTTTGACGAAGAAAAAGCTGAATTGAATTTCAACAAGGAAGTGTTGGTTTTTATTTATTCATATAAATTAGGAAAACTATCAAACAACTTAGAAAATCTCATAAATGATATAGAACAAAACATCAACATTGATTATATCATTCTAAGCTTAGACAATGTTGATATTAAAACCAAAATTCAATATTAAAATGACTTCTTAAATTTTAGACTTCTTAAATAATTTTAAAATTTATTAACCAATCTATTTACAATAGATTTAAAATCAAAAGAACTCATGAAAAATTTAATTTTAGTAGTTACATTTTTATTCATTAGTAGTATTGCAAGAGCACAATCAGTCAGTATTTGTAATGTTAACATAACTGACTTGTCAGTTAATGGTGAAGTTAGATTAACAAACACCGGTCTAGATACATCTAAAATGTGTATAACATTAACAGGAACAGCTGACCTATGCGATGAAAACGGAAAAGTAATTGGCTCTGGACTGACACTAACACTTGAATCTAGTGGATGTAATAGGGAAAATAGAACAGGTGCCGTTGGCTCATCACCAGACAAAATATTTTTACCACTTGAGCTGCTTGGTGATGCACCAGAATTTCAAGGTAAAGAAATTCCTTTAGTCTTCCCAAATCCTAATAATGGTATTTTTACTTTAAAAACTAAAACTCCTAACCTAAGTGATAATATAAGTATTGTTTCTTTATCAAATGGTAAAAAAGTGAATGCAAATATAGTATCTACTGAAAAAGGTTACAATATTGATTTAACAGGTCATCCAAGTGGAGTTTACGTTGTAACATATAACAAAAATGGTTTAACATTTACTCAAAAAATAATTAAAAAGTAAAGTTTAGTCATACATAACCTTCTTGACTAAAACTGTTAAATTAATCCGTTAATAAAAACAATGAAGAAGCTTTTTTATATACCAATATTGTTGATTTTGACACTAATTATGTTTCATTCTTGTACTAAAGAAGAAACAATAAAATCAGAAACCAGTATTGAACAACAAATTGATGATATGTACAATACATTTCTAATGATTCAAAAATCAAAACCAAATGTTACAATGAGACTTTCAGTCAAAAACAACAAAGTAGTTTCGTTGTTAGAAGTACCTAGCAATATTATAGCATTTCGAGCCAATTATATTTCAGATGCTGAACCAGTTTGCGAAGGTGAAGGTTTAACCTTTGTAAATTGTGTTAAAAAAATATTGAAAGCTGGAAAGTGTGTAATAATAACATCATGTGTTAATTATTGCGCATATATTACAGATTGTCCTTAAAAACCAACAAACTACTGCAGTAAAGCAGATCACTTCACTGCAGTAGTTTTTTTAGTATCAAAACCAAAATCCAATATTAAAATACCAAATGCTTTGACGCTGTTCTGGTGAGTAAGAGAATTTTGCTTCTACTGGTCCTAAAAAGGTATCTATTCCATAACCCAAAGCATAACCTCTATAATCAGGAAGTGAGAACCATTCTCCTGTTTCAAATATCCCGTCATCTACATTTGCCCAATTTCCTTCAACTCTTATATGATGCTTTTTAAATATTTCATAATCAGCAGATGCAGTCGCTTTTATGTAACTATTTCCTGTTAATGAAATAAAGTCATAGCCATAAAACGGAATGAAATTATTAATAAAATCGTTCCCGTAACCTCCTAAAGCAAAATCAAGAGCATTTGTTGTATTCTCTCCTATTTTAAAACCTGCTTCAGTTTTGAAGTTAAATGCTAATTTATCAGAAGTATTGAATGCTGTGCCCATCTCGCCTTTAACAATTGAAAATGGTTCAAAATCTGAATTAAAGCCAGAGGATACTAAATACCAATGCATATCGCCATTAAAATAAACACCTCGCTTAGGAAAATATTTATTGTCATAAGTGTCTAATTTTAAGGCTCCAAAAACACTTCCGTAATCTGTGTTTTCAAATAAAAATTCATCTGTTTGTGAATTTAAAGTAATCGTTTCTGATTTAATTTTAAGGCGCTTATGCTCAACTCCAATACTTAATGCAAAGTCTTTTCTAAATAGCGTTTGCAAATAAAGCTGGTTGGTTTGATCTTGAAGCTCAACATCAATTTTGTTTAAACCGGAACCAATATCATCAAAGTTTTCTACTAGTAATTCAGGATTTATACTCTTTCCAAATTGATTGTATCTAGACTTAATTCCAATACTCCAATAGAAGCCTTTATCAATAAAATATTCAAAATTATAACGCACATTATCACCTAAAATAATATCTAGTGATGCTACATCATTATCAAACAACAATCGTTTTTTTGTTAAATTAACTAAAGCTGCACTTTTATATAAATCGTCATAATGCAACCCTAATTTTAAAAAAGTCGTGATTTCGTTTTCCATTACTGTTGCATACAAATCATAACCTTCTTTACCTTTTGATTTTTTAAATTGATATTTAAAAGTGTCAAAATTATTTGTTGCAATTAGGTTATTAATGCCTCTATTAAAATCTTTGTAGCTTACTTTAGTATCGTCTTTAAATTTTAATTTCCCCAGAAAATATGATCTTGTATATCTTTTGTTACCATCAATAGTTATTAAATTAATTTTTATACTATCTGTTGACACCTTACTGACCTCTGGTCTTATTCCATTATTTGTTTGGTATTTAGGTAACGCTTTTAATTTTTCAATTTTATCTAAAGTTGCAATTGTACCGTTTTCAATAATTTTTTCACTTTCACTAAATGATACGACTGTAAAATCACTAATATCTGGATGAATATAAATATCTGTGATTTTAGACTTTAACTTCATATCGTTTATCGTTCTAAAATTATTTATCTGCAATAGAACATCTGGAGCAGATTTCAAATCGCTTCTATCCTTTAAATCATCTTGAACATCAACACCTATAATGATATCCATCCCTTTTGCTTTTAGCTCGTTTATCGGATAATTATTAACGACACCTCCATCTATTAATAATTGGTCATCAATTATAACAGGTTGAAACAATGACGGAAATGCTCCACTTGCAGTAACTGCTTGAGACAAATTCCCTGATTCTAAAAGTACAGCCTCTCCATTTTCAACATTTGTTGCTATACAAAAAAAAGGAATAGGTAATTGATCAAAACGATTTATATCACTAACATGCAAAGTAAGTTGAGACAATAAATTAAATACATTTTGGCCTCTAGAGAGCGCAGAAGGTAATTGTACTTTAAATTTATCAAAAGGAAGATTTACAGCATATTTTTCAGAATTATCACGTTCATGAAATGTTTTTGCAGATCTTGGTAAATCATCGTTAATCACTTTATCATAATCTAAAGATTTGAAAATTGAATCTAATTGTTTTCCCGAATAACCAGAAGCATACAACGATCCTACTATCGCTCCCATACTTGTTCCTGCGATATAATCTATTTTAATCCCTAAACTATCGATAACTTTTAATGTCCCTATGTGAGCAAATCCTTTGGCTCCACCTCCACTGAGTACCAATCCTACTTTTGGAGTATGAGTATCCGAATTAGTAATCTCTTGCGCTACAATAGGAATAGGCAAGTAAATCATTAACACAAAGATTAGGAGCTTCTTCATTTTGAGTTATAATAGGATTTTATTTTTTTTGCTTTTGAAAGTCCGACAACAACCTCTAAATCTTTTTCATCAGCTTCAGCAATTCTTTTTACAGATTTAAATTTTTTCATTAGAGCGACTATAGTTTGTTCTCCAATTCCTTGTATGGTTTCTAATTCTGTTGTCAAAGCATTTTTGCTTCTTCGGTTTCGGTGGTGTTCTATTCCGAAGCGATGTGCTTCATTTCGTAATTGCTGAATTATTTTAAGTGTTTCACTTTTCTTGTCTAAATATAAAGGAATTGGATCATCCGGATAAAATAATTCTTCCAAACGCTTCGCAATTCCGATGATTGCAATTTTATGTCGAAGATTTAAAGCGTCTAAGCTTTTTAATGCTGAAGACAATTGCCCTTTTCCTCCATCAATAATAATCAACTGTGGTAAAGACTTTTCCTCATCTAATAAGCGTTTATATCGCCTATAAACGACCTCTTCCATTGAGGCAAAGTCATCTGGACCTTCAACTGTTTTAATATTAAAATGCCTATAATCTCTTTTACTGGGTTTTCCATCTTTAAAAACAACACAAGCTGCCACTGGATGTGTTCCTTGAATATTTGAGTTATCAAAACATTCAATATGACGTGGTTCTTCTGAAAGCCTTAAATCAACTTTCATTTGTGCCATTATTCGATTGGCATGACGATCAGGATCTACAATTTTTACTTGTTTGAAACGCTCCATTCTATAATATTTTGCATTTCTAAGTGACAAATCTAAAATCCTTTTTTTATCTCCAAGCTTTGGAATCGTCACTTTGATGTCATCACCTAAATTGACTTTAAAAGGCACATAAATTTCTTTAGAATTTGAAGTAAAGCGTTGTCTAATTTCTGTAACAGCTAACTCCAATAACTGCTTGTCGGTTTCATCAAGTTTCTTTTTTATTTCTAAAGTATGTGATCTAATGATACTCCCATAAGATAATTGTAAAAAATTCACATAACCATAACTCTCATCACTCATAATTGAAAACACATCTACATTACTAATCTTAGGGTTTACTATAGTAGATTTAGCTTGATAATTTTCAAGTACTTCAATTTTATCTTTAATACGTTGGGCTTCTTCAAATTGCATGTCTTGAGCTAACTCCTTCATTTGTGATTTGAACTGGGACAATGAATCTTTAAAATTACCTTTTATTATTGCTCTAATTGCTTTGATATGTTCATTATATTCAGACTCACTTTGTAACCCTTCACATGGTCCTTTACAATTTCCAAGATGATATTCTAAACAAACTTTGTATTTACCTGCCTCAATTTTTTCTTCAGAAAGATTGTAGTTACAGGTTCTAAGATTGTAAAGTCCTTTAATTAAATCTAACAAAGTATGTACAGTTTTCATACTTGTATATGGTCCAAAATATTCGGAACCATCTTTAAACACTTGTCGCGTTGGAAACACCCTTGGAAATCGTTCTTTTTTTATGCAAATCCAAGGATAAGATTTATCATCTTTTAGCATAACATTGTAACGAGGCTGATACTTTTTAATGAGGTTGTTTTCTAATAAAAGTGCATCTTTTTCGGTCTCTACAACAATATGTTTAACACTAGCAATTTTTTTAACTAGAACTCGGGTCTTACCATTTTCATGAGTTTTTGTAAAATAAGAACTCACTCGTTTTTTTATATTTTTTGCTTTTCCTACATAAATCAATACGTCCTCAGCATCATAATATTGATACACACCAGGTTCTTTAGGCAAGGTCTTTAATTGTAATTCTAGTGTAGGCTTTTGCATAACTCAAAGTTAAATGAAAAGCTAGTACTTCAAAAAAAAACATAAGCTATTTTAGTATATTGCAATATCATAAATCATTTCATATGAATATTGTTATTTTATCAAGGAACCCTCTTTTATATTCTACACAACGCTTAGTTAAAGAAGGTGAAGCTAGAGGCCATGAAATGGAGGTGATTGATCCCTTAAAATGTGATATCATTATTGAAAAAGAAAAGCCAACAATTTATTATAAAGACAGGTACTTAGATTATGTGGATGCTATCATCCCTCGTATTGGTGCCTCAGTCACTTTTTTTGGATGCGCTCTTGTAAGACAGTTTGAAATGATGGGTGTTTTTGTTACCGTGACTTCAGATGCTATTATTCGTTCTAGGGATAAATTGAGAAGTTTTCAAAGATTATCCAAAGCTGGAATTGGTATGCCAAAAACAGTATTTACAAATTATTCAAGAGATGTTGAAGAAGTCATAGAACATGTTGGTGGAACACCAGTAATTATTAAACTCTTAGAAGGCACTCAAGGTTTAGGAGTTGTATTAGCTGAAACCAAAAATGCTGCTGAATCTGTTTTAGAAGCATTTAATGGACTGCAAGCTCGAGTGATTGTTCAAGAATATATAAAGGAAGCTAAAGGTGCTGATATTAGAGCCTTAGTTGTAGACGGACAAGTTGTTGGAGCCATGAAGCGTCAAGGAAAAAAAGGAGAATTTAGATCTAATTTGCATCGTGGTGGTAATGCTGAAATTATTAAGTTGAATGCTGATGAACTCAAAGTCGCTATGCGTGCTTCTAAAGCATTGAAACTTCCTGTTTGTGGAGTCGACATGCTTCAATCTGAACGAGGCCCTTTACTTTTAGAGGTCAATTCAACACCTGGTTTAGAAGGTATTGAAGGTGCAACAGGTAGAAATATAGCAAGAGCAATCATCACTTTTATAGAAAAAAACAGAAAATAATTTTGAAACAAAACGATTCCTGTTTCCTTAGGAAATGCATATGAGTGATAAAGACATATTAGAGATTTTAGGAGAAAAAGTTGCCTTAGGAAAAAGTGCAACAGTCAGTTTCAATGTAGCTAAACTACATACTCAAAATAGAATTGATGTACCTGTTATTATTGAACGATCAAAAAAGCCTGGTCCTACAATTTTAATAACAGCAGGTATTCATGGTGATGAAGTTAATGGTGTTGAGATTGTTAGACAAATTATTGCAAAAGGCATTAATAAACCAAAAAAAGGAACCATCATTTGTGTGCCTGTAATTAATGTGTTTGGTTTTATACATATGGATCGTGAGTTTCCTGATGGTCGCGATTTAAATCGTGTATTCCCTGGTATTAAAGGAGGTTCTCTTGCGAGTAGAGTGGCGTTTAAGCTCGTAACTGAAATTTTGCCGCATGCTGACTTGGTGATGGATTTTCATACTGGCGGAGCAGATCGGTTTAATGCCGCACAAGTAAGAATTATTAAAGACGAGAAAAACTTAAAAAAACTCGCTCAGATTTTTGGTGCTCCTTTTGTTTTGTATTCAAAACATCTCAACAAATCGTTTAGAAATACCTGTTATAAATTAGGAATACCAGTATTACTTTTTGAGGGTGGAAAATCATTTCATATTAATAACACAATAACTAATACTGGAGTGAATGGTGCGAAACGCGTTCTTGATCATTTAGAAATGCTTAATAGCAAATTTAAGGTGTCTGAACCTAAAAAGTCATGTGTGTTTATTTCTGAAAGCAAATGGATTAGAGCCAACTATTCTGGAATGTTTAATGCGTCTGTAAAAATAAATACACTCGTAAAAAAAGATGAAGTTATTGGCCATATTACTGATCCTTACGGAAGTTTCAACCATTTTGTCAAAGCTCCAAACGAAGGTTATATTTTCAATATTAATGAATCGCCAATCATCTATCAAGGTGATGCTATTTTTCATATTTCAACTTCGTTAAAAGCATGACAAAAACCGAATTAAGACATACTCATAAAGAGTTAAGACAAAAACTTTCTGAAGATCAAGTGGAAGACTTGAGTTTAAAGATTTCTAATCAATTACTGATACTTCCTATTTGGCATTTAGAGTTTTATCATACGTTTTTAACTATTGAAGAACAAAAGGAAGTGAATACGGATTACCTTCTTAATATCCTTTCTGGAAAAGACAAACACATTGTCATTTCTAAAAGTAATTTCTCAACTTTTGAAATGACACATTTCTTACTAACTGATAGTACTAAAATCAAAAAAAACAAATGGCATATTCCTGAACCTGTAAACGGAATACCAATAGAAAACACACAAATTGATGTGGTTTTTATTCCCTTACTAGCTTTTGACAACATAGGTCATCGTGTAGGTTACGGCAAGGGTTTTTATGATAAATTTTTATCAAAATGCAAACCAGGAACTATCAAAATTGGAGTGTCTTTTTTTAAAAGCATTGACAAAATAATTGATGTTTATGAAAGTGATATCAAATTGAATTACTGCGTAACTCCCGAGAAAATTTATTCGTTTTAATGAGTGTTTTCCTCTACTATTTCAGCATTGTCTTCATTTTTAAAAGCACGCTTATTAAAGAAAATCAAAATCCCAATACCTGAACTAATAGCCATATCTGCGATATTAAATACAGGTTCAAAAAACCTAAAATATTGCCCTCCATAATACGGTATCCAATCTGGCAATACACCACTCCATATTGGCAAATGAAGCATATCTACTACTTTACCGTGAAAAACAGAATCATAACCACCATCTGTTGGTAAAAACGATGCTACCTGACCAGCACTAGTATCGAAAATAAGACCATAAAAAACAGAATCTATAATATTTCCTAATGCGCCTGCAAGAATTAATGTTACAGCAAAGATTAATGTTTTAGATTGGTTAACTTTTATAGATTTGTTTAACCAATATCCAATTCCGAAAACTGCTAATATTCTAAAAACAGTCAAAAAAACCTTTGCTGTTCTGTCTGAAATAAAAGACACAAAATCACTAATTTTAGTTCCCCAAGCCATCCCTTCATTTTCTACAAACAAAATTTGAAACCAAGAAAACACCTCAACACTTTCGTTTAATGTAAAATGTGTTTTAATGTAAATTTTAGACACTTGATCTACAATTAAAATGACAAAAATTAGGAGTATCGCTTTTTTTAATGACATGTTATTACTTTACAGTTGGTAAAAATAAGGTTATTTCTATTTGAATGACTAGAAAAGTATTAAAAAAAAAAATCGCTTCATTTATTAATGAAGCGATTTAAATATCATTTAGTGAATATAAAAACTATTGCATGTTCTTAGCCTCAATACTTAATGTAGCATGAGGTACTAATTTTAGGCGTTCTTTATTAATAAGTTTACCTGTAACTCTACAGACACCATAGGTTTTACTTTCAATTCTAATAATAGCGTTCTTTAAATCTCTAATAAACTTCTCTTGTCGGATAGCCAATTGAGAGTTTGCTTCTTTACTCATAGTAGCACTACCTTCTTCAAAAGCTTTAAAGGTTGGCGACGTATCATCTGTACCATTATTATGATCATTCATATACGCACTTTTTATAAGTTCTAAATCGTGTTCTGCTTTTTCAATTTTTTCTGTAAGTAAAGTTTTAAATTCAGCTAAATCTTTGTCTGAATATCTTACATTGTTATCTGTTGCCATAATTTTAAATTTTTTGAATAAACAATTTGGTATTTACATCATCAAAAGCAATTTCTATACCATCATTGACTTGGTCTAAAATTTCCAATTCATCGGTAAGAGTTTCTGTTTTTATATACTCTAAATTCTTGTTTATTGCGTTAATAATTTGTTCGTCTTTTTGAAACTGTACTACAATTCTATCAGTTAATTCAAATCCAGAATCTTTTCTCAAATTTTGAATTCTATTAACTAATTCTCTGGCAATACCTTCTTTTTGTAACTCTTCAGTTATAGTAACATCTAATGCTACTGTTAGAGCGCCTGAACTTGCAACAAGCCATCCTTCAATATCTTTTGATGTAATTTCCACATCTGATTGTTCTAAAGTAATGTTTTTTCCATTAATTTCAACGTCTAAACTACCATTTTGCTCGATTTTTTTAATGTCTTCTGCTGAAAAACTGTTAACTGCCTGTGCAACAGCCTTCATATCTGCACCAAAACGAGGTCCTAAAACTTTAAAATTAGGTTTAATCTGTTTGACTAATATGTCTGAAGCATCCTCTAAAACTTGAACCGTTTTTACGTTCACTTCTGATTTTATCAAGTCTTCAACTGCTAAAATTTCTTCCTTTTGTTTTTTAGAATCAATTGGAATCATAATTTTTTGCAATGGCTGACGTACTTTTATTTTTTCTTTTGCTCTTAACGATAAAACCAATGAAGAAATTGTTTGAGCACTTTCCATTTTTCGTTCTAAAGACTTATCTACAAATGATGCATCAAACTCAGGGAATTCTGCTAAGTGAACACTTTCAAAATGTTCTTTCTTAGACACTGAATTTAGATCCATATATAAACGGTCCATAAAGAAAGGAGCTATTGGTGCACCTAACTTAGCAATCGTTTCCATACAGGTATAAAGTGTTTGGTAAGCTGAAATTTTATCAGATTGATAATCGCCTTTCCAGAAACGTCTTCTACTTAAACGCACATACCAGTTACTTAAATAATCTTGTGTGAAATCTGAAATTGCTCTTGCAGCTTTAGTTGGCTCATATTCTGCATAATAATCATCTACTTTCTGAATAAGTGTATGCAACTCCGATAAAATCCAACGATCAATTTCTGGACGATCTGCTAAAGGAATATCAGCCTCAGAATAACTAAAACCATCTAAATTTGTATATAGTGTAAAGAATGAATAGGTATTGTAAAGTGTTCCGAAGAACTTACGTTTCACTTCTTCTATACCATCTAAATCAAACTTTAAATTGTCCCAAGGATTCGCATTCATTATCATGTACCAACGTGTTGCATCTGCTCCATAGGTAGATAATGTTTCAAACGGGTCGGTCGCATTTCCTAAACGCTTCGACATTTTTTGTCCGTTTTTATCTAATACCAAACCATTAGACACCACATTTTTATAGGCTACAGAATCGAAAACCATAGTACCAATGGCATGCAATGTATAGAACCAACCACGAGTTTGATCGACACCTTCTGCTATAAAATCGGCTGGATACGATTTCCCTTCATCAATCAATTCTTTATTTTCAAACGGGTAATGCCATTGTGCATAAGGCATTGAACCTGAGTCAAACCAAACATCAATCAAATCGCTCTCGCGATGCATTGGTTGTCCGTTAGGAGAGACCAAAACAATATCATCAACAATATTTTTATGTAAATCGATTTTTGCATAGTTTGCATCTGAATTGTTTCCAACTTCAAACTCTGCAAAGATATCTTTGTCTAAAACTCCAGATTGAACAGCTTTAGCCATTTCGGATTTTAATTCTTCAACAGAACCAATACAGATTTCTTCTTTACCATCTTCAGTTCTCCAAATAGGTAATGGAATTCCCCAATATCTTGAACGCGACAAATTCCAATCATTTGCATTAGCTAACCAATTACCAAAACGACCTTCTCCAGTTGATTTTGGTTTCCAGTTGATGGTTTTGTTAAGCTCATGCATTCTATCTTTCACATCAGTGACTTTGATAAACCAAGAATCTAAAGGATAGTATAAAATCGGTTTATCAGTTCTCCAGCAATTTGGATAACTGTGCTTATATTTTTCAACCTTAAAGGCTTTATTTTCTTCTTTTAATTTAATGGCAAGTTCGACATCAATAGATCGTTCTGGTGCTTCACCATCATTGTAATATTCATTCTTTACATATTTTCCAGCGAACTCTTTCATTTCTGGTCTGAAGCGTCCTTGTAAATCGACCAAAGGCACTAAGTTTCCATTATCATCTTTGACTAGCATTGGAGGGACTTCTGGAGTTGCTTGTTTTGCAACTAGAGCATCATCTGCACCAAAAGTTGGGGCTGTATGAACGATACCTGTTCCGTCTTCAGTAGTTACAAAATCACCTGAAATAACTCTAAAAGCATCTTGCGGATTATCATTTGGCAAGGCATAAGGTAGTAACTGCTCGTATGTAATTCCAACTAAATCCTTCCCAACAAAGTCTTTAACCACATAATACGGAATCTTCTTGTCTCCAGAATTATAGGCTAACAACTCAGACTTATTTTCTACCAAATTAAACTTTCCTGAGAATTGATAGTTCACTAATTTTTTAGCAAGAATTACATTCATTGGTTGAAATGTATATTGATTATAAGTTTCAACCAATACATAGTCAATTTTTGGCCCAACAGTTAATGCTGTATTACTAGGAAGCGTCCAAGGTGTGGTTGTCCATGCTAGGAAATGAATATCACCTTCATCTTTTAAAAAATCTGGAAGCGACTCTTGTTTAGCCTTAAATTGTGCTACAACTGTAGTGTCTGTGACATCTTGATACGTTCCTGGTTGATTAAGTTCATGGGAGCTTAAACCTGTTCCTGCTTTAGGAGAATAAGGCTGTATGGTATACCCTTTATAAAGTAAACTTTTATTATAAATTTGCTTGAGTAACCACCAAACACTTTCCATGTATTTTGGATCATAAGTAATGTATGGATCATCCATGTTTACCCAATACCCCATTTTTTGTGTGAGGTCATTCCAAACGTCAGTATAACGCATTACTGCTTTACGACATGCTGCATTGTAATCTTCAACTGAAATGGTTTTACCAATATCTTCCTTAGTAATTCCTAATTCTTTTTCTACACCTAATTCAATTGGCAAACCATGTGTGTCCCAACCTGCTTTTCGCTTCACTTGGAATCCTTTCATGGTTTTATAACGTGGAAAAATATCCTTTATAGCACGAGCTAACACATGGTGTACTCCAGGTAATCCGTTAGCTGAAGGTGGCCCTTCGAAAAAGACAAAAGGC
>NZ_JBGCCX010000074.1:0-45756 GCF_045105015.1 Psychroserpens sp. | reverse complement strand
AAGTGATTCAGGCTCAGATAACAGAGGTGATAGACGCTCCACTGATGGAAGACGAAGCGATTCAAGAAATAGAAGTGACAGAAGAAGCAATGAAAATTCTGGTAACAGAAGTGACAGAAGACGTTCTGAAGGTGATTCAAGGCCATCTAGACGCTCTGAAAGTTCATCAGGTTCTGATAGACCAAGACGTTCTAGACGAAGAGACTAAACTAATAAACCTCACATTATTAATGTGAGGTTTTTTAATACCATGGTGTTAATATTAAGTCAAATTATAAGGTATTCAACCAGTAATTTACTTTTGTTTAGTACTTTTATGTCGTAATTATAATACATGAAACACCTACAACTACTAGTTTTTTTCTTTTTTACCACAATAATTTGTTTTGCACAAGACCCAACTTCTGTGATGGGAACTGTTATTGATGTCTCTACAGACCTACCCTTAGATCGCGTAAATATTGTAAATTTAAATCAAGTAATTGGAACATCATCTAATGACAAAGGTGTCTTTGAAATTAAAGCCAATGTAAACGACACACTTCATTTTTCTTACTTAGGTTACAAATCTATTAAAGTAAGAGTGACCAATGACTGGCTTAAGTTTGGGAATACAGAAATAGGTATGACCGAATTGGCATTAGCGCTTGAAGAAGTGGTAGTAAACCAATTAAAATTAACTGGTTACTTAGCTGTTGATATCAAACAAGTTCCTATAAAATCTAATTATAGATATAGCATTTCTGGCTTGTCTAACAAAGGCTATGAAGCAGGAAGCCGAAGACCTAATGCTGTAAATAAAGTCCTAGGCGCCATTTTTAATCCTGCAGATTTCTTACATAATATGTTTGGAAAGAAACCAAACGAACTACGCAAGTTAAAGAAAATGAAGCAAGATGATGAAATTAGAAATAATCTTGCCTCTCGATTTGATAGAGAGATGCTTCTAGTCTTATTACAGGTTGATAAATATGACTTAGATGAAATTATTAATCAGTGTAATTATTCTAAAGACTTCATTGATACTGCAAATGATCTTCAGGTACTTGATGCTATTAGCGAATGCTATGAAGAATATAAAGTTTTGAGTAGAAGTAATAAGAAATCAGGTCGATTTTAAATAGTTAATACGTTCATCAACTATAAAAACGCTCTATAATCTCATCATAACTCTTGATTGTTTTTTTACACCAATCTAATCGCTTTTCTGCTTGCTCAGCTTCTGAGAGTTGCCAATTAATATTTGATTGCTTTAGTTTAGTAGTTACATGTTGCAAAACTATTGCAGCAGAAACTGAAATATTTAAACTTTCAGTAAAACCAACCATTGGTATTTTTAGAAAACAATCTGCTTGCTCAATAACCTCCTGTGATAATCCATCCATTTCTCTTCCGAAGAAAAAACAAGACTTCTTTGAGACATCAAAATTATGAAGCATTGCATCCTTTTCATGAGGAGTCGTCGCTACAATTTGATAGCCTTTACCTTTCAAATCTGAAATAGATTCTTTTACCGAATGATATCTATTTAGATCTACCCATTTTTGAGCTCCCATTGCAATTTCACGATCGATACTTTTGCTATTCTGTTCTTCTATGATATTTACTTCCTGAATTCCAAAGACATCACAACTTCTGATTACTGCACTTGTATTATGTAATTGATAAACATCTTCGGTAGCCACAGTAAAATGTTTCGTGCGCTGGGAAAGCACTTGAGCAAAACGCTCTTTGCGATTTTCAGTGAGGTAAGTTTCTAAATGTTCAAGAAGTTTAAGGTCAGTCATGTCATAAAAATAAGGAATTTACTATTTTTAAACTATGAAAAAACACATTGTCGTATTAACTGGTGCAGGAATGAGTGCTGAAAGCGGATTGAAAACATTTAGAGATGCTAACGGATTATGGGAAGGTCATGATGTTATGGAAGTTGCAACTCCTGAAGGTTTTTCTAAAAATCCTGAATTAGTTTTGGAATTTTATAATCAACGTAGACGACAATTATTAAACGTTGAACCAAATTCTGCACATTTAGATTTAGTTGCTTTAGAAATCGAATATAATGTCACCATTATCACTCAAAATGTTGATGATTTACACGAACGTGCAGGAAGTAATAATGTGATTCATCTTCATGGCGAATTATTAAAAGTGAGAAGCTCGGGAAATGAAATGGATATACAAACTTGGAAGAAAGACCTTGTTCTTGGAGACACTTGCAAAAAAGGTTTTCAAATACGTCCACATATTGTATGGTTTGGTGAAGCAGTTCCAATGATAGATAAAGCCGCTGAAATTTGTGCTACAGCAGATACATTAATTATTATTGGGACTTCAATGCAGGTCTATCCTGCTGCAAGTTTAATGCATTATGTTCCTCAACACTCACCAACCTATTTTATAGATCCTAATCCAGCTATTGAGAGTAAATACAACTTAACTGTGATTGCAGAAACAGCGACAAAAGGAATGAAGATACTTAAAGAATTACTGTAATTATTTTTAAACAAAATAGAACAACTATGATAATTAATTTAATCATCAGAACTCAGTTTAAAAAAATTATTAACGGGCTTACTAAACACCTCTGAAAGCTTTAGAGCTAAAACTGTTGAAGGTACATATCTATTAGCTTCAATAGAATTTATGGTTTGACGAGAAACGCCTATTTTTTTTGCTAAATCATCTTGAGTCAAGCTTAAAATTGCGCGTTCAACTTTGATTGTGTTTTCCATTATCGCATGCGTTTTAAAGTATGAAAACATAACAACTGTACCATCAACATGAATAGCAATAATTGAAAATCACCTATATCATGAAATTCTTCACCTTCAGGTTTAAAAGCATTAGAGACTCCATATTCTATGAATGGCATTACTAATGCATAAATTGAACCTGCAACTAAAGCATACGTATAGGACTGCATTCTTAATTTCACAATCATTTCATCTTCCTCCTTATCTCTAGCAATAGACATTAACAACATTCCTACTAAAAGTGCTCTTCGCAACACTTCTTTAAGCACTTCTTGATCACCTTCTAGAGCAAATGCTCTCACAAACATCATCGCAATAGACAATCCTGCCACTACCAAACCCACTTTGTAAAAATAAGATGGCAATCTAAAATTAATAAGTCTTTCAAGACCTTTTCGTTCGCATTCTACAAAACTTTCTTTTTCCATAATTGACAAATATATTTTATATTAAGTAAAAATATTTTTACTATATGACAAATATACTTTACATTTTACAAATACGCAAATAAAAATCACTGTAATAATTAAAACAGTGATTTTATAGATTATAAAAAAATTTATTTACTCCTCTGTCCTACAAACTGTTGAGTCTTAAGTTTAAACAAAACATTAAAAGTAGTTAAACTTCCGTAGCTTCGTGTAATATATTGTTGGAGGTCAATTTTCTCTTGTTCGTCTAGATTGTTACTAGAATTAATTTTTTGTTCCATAACTCTTAATCGGTCTCTTACCATAGTAATCTTATGGAAAAAACTATCAATTGGAATCTCCTTACTTTGCAAGTCCGTATCTGCAGGTTCAAGAATTATCTTTCCACCTTTCCATTTATCAGCGATAGATACTACTTCTGTAACATCACTCCATTTTTTTAAAATTTGAACTAAACTACTTTCAACTTCAAAAAAACTAACGGTGTCAACCTCATCTTCTGCTGCTTCAATAACTTCAAATTCACAATCCAGTTCAATGGTTTCTAACCCGTTATCAATAAAAGTAACCCAATAATGCTTTGAAGTTACATTGGTGATTACACCTTTGCCATATTCTGAATGATTTATTCTTGACCCTATTCCTAATAATTTCATTTTATAAATTTTATTAATGTTCAACTAAAGTATAAATTAATATGATTTTGTGATTTTTAAAACTCTACTAATTATTTTTTAAACGAACCGAAAGTATTCTAACATTTTTAATTGGTCGATTCATACCATCTGTTTTAACTTTTGCAATAGAATCAATGACATTCAAACCTTCAATAACCTGCCCAAACACTGTATAATTCTGATCTAAATGTGGTGTTCCGCCTATTGTTTTGTAGACCTCTCGATGTGATTGTGGAATGGTATATTTTTCAAAATCTGAAAATGATTCAGCTAAGTTTTCAATACTATCGCTTAACTTTTTAGCCAACTTCATTTTATCATTTTCATAGGCATTTATATACCCATTAAACAACATTGAATCTTTATTAATCACATGATGTCTAGCCAGCATTTTATTAATTCTTGAGTCAGATATTTCTAAAAGACTATCATTATATATTTTTCCTTGAACAATAAAAAACTGCATCGCACTCGATACTCTTCCTAGTGACTCTTCTCTTGCCGTAGACAAAGCTCCTTTTTTATGAAACAAATCTGGTCTAAACTCTGCTTCAACAGAATACTCTAGATCACCTTCTCCTAACATATCTCCAGCCTTAGCATTTTTGCTGTCAGGATCACCACCTTGGATCATAAAATTTTCAATCACACGATGAAACAACAAACTATCATAAGCTTTATCATTAATTAATGTAATAAAATTATCACGATGCAAAGGCGTTTCATTATAAAGTTCTATAACCATTGTACCATAATTGGTTGTCATTTCTACAATAGTTTTATCTTCTGACTTTGAGTAATAACTAAAAAAAATCAAGCATGAAACTATGGCTATTACAATTTTAAAATTTGTTTTCATTTCTGTATGATTGATTATCAATTAGATTAAATTTACATAAGCAAAATAGTTTCTAAAATTAAATCTTTAATTTCAATATTCCTATCACCTTAAATAGCTATACTTTAACAAAACTCTAAACAATCCTCGCTTCTGTTTTAATGCTAAAATCTTTACCTTTGCAACTTTGTGAACATAACTCACATTTTCAGGATCATTTATGAGCAAATTCGACGAAACCATCGAGGTTAAAGGTGCTAGAGTACATAACTTAAAAAACATTGATGTTTCTATTCCTAGGGAACAATTAGTAGTGATTACTGGTTTATCGGGAAGTGGAAAATCGTCTTTGGCTTTTGATACTATTTATGCTGAAGGTCAGCGTCGTTATATCGAAACTTTTTCAGCTTATGCTCGACAGTTTTTAGGTGGATTAGAACGTCCTGATGTCGATAAAATAGATGGTTTATCACCAGTGATTGCTATTGAACAGAAAACCACAAGTAAGTCGCCTCGTTCTACAGTAGGTACGATTACTGAAATTTATGACTTCCTTCGCCTTCTCTTTGCTCGTGCTAGTGATGCTTACAGTTATAATACTGGAGAAAAAATGGTTAGTTACAGCGATGAGCAAATCAAAAATCTTATTACTGAAAGTTACAAAGGCAAGCGCATAAACATCCTCTCTCCTATCATACGCTCAAGAAAAGGACATTATAGAGAACTTTTTGAACAAATTGCAAAACAAGGCTTTGTAAAAGTAAGAACTGATGGTGAGGTTCGCGATTTAGTTAAAGGTATGAAGTTAGATCGCTACAAAACACATGATATTGAAATTGTTATCGACCGACTCAAGATTGATGATACTTCTGACAATGATAAACGTCTAACAGAAACCATAAATACAGCCATGTATCATGGAGATGACGTATTGATGGTTCTTGATCATGATACTAATGAGACACGTTATTTTAGCCGAAATTTAATGTGTCCATCATCAGGTATTTCATATCCAAACCCTGAACCAAATAATTTTTCATTCAACTCTCCCAAAGGCGCATGTCAGACTTGTAATGGTATTGGAACGTTATATCAGGTTAATGAAAATAAAATTGTACCTGATGATAGCTTGTCTATAAAAGCAGGAGCATTAGCGCCACACGGACCACAAAAAAATAGTTGGATTTTTAAGCAGTTTGAAACCATTGCGCAGCGTTTTAATTTTAGCTTAAATGATCCTTTCAAAAAAATTCCTAGTGAAGCCAAGCAAATGATTATGTATGGTGGAAATGATAAGTTTTCAGTGGAAAGTAAATCGCTTGGAGTTACTCGAGATTATAACATAGACTTTGAAGGTGTTGCAAATTTTATTGAGAGTCAATATAAAAATGCCGAAACCACTTCTCTTAAGCGTTGGGCAAAAGCCTATATGGATAAAGTAACTTGTCCGACATGTGAAGGATCCCGTTTAAGAAAAGAATCTCTTTATTTCAAAGTTAATGAATTAAGTATTGCGGAATTAGCTAATAAAGACATTGTTGATTTTGCTAATTGGTTTGAAGACTTAGAAAATCATCTAAGCGACAAACAATTCAAAATTGCAGAAGAAATTATAAAAGAGATTAAAGCTAGATCGAAGTTTTTATTAGATGTTGGTTTAGATTACTTATCACTTAACAGAAGTTCAAAATCGCTATCAGGTGGTGAAGCTCAACGTATCAGACTTGCTACACAAATAGGTTCTCAATTAGTTGGTGTACTCTATATTTTAGACGAACCAAGTATTGGTTTACACCAACGTGACAACGAAAAACTCATTAACTCCTTAGTTTCACTCCGTGATATAGGCAACTCAGTCATTGTTGTAGAGCATGATAAAGACATGATTGAACGTGCAGACTATGTTATTGATATTGGTCCGGAAGCTGGAAAATATGGTGGAGAAATTATTAGTATTGGTAACCCAAAAGAATTATTATCTCATGATACTTTAACAGCAGATTACCTCAACGGAAATAAAGAAATTCCAACACCAAAAACTAGACGAAAAGGCAATGGAAAGAAAATCACTTTAAAAGGTTGTACAGGTAACAATTTAAAAAATGTAACTATAGAGTTTCCACTAGGAAAAATGATAGGAATTACTGGTGTTTCTGGAAGTGGTAAATCAACACTTATCAACGAAACCTTATATCCAATAATGAATGCACATTATTTTAATGGTGTAAAAATACCGATGCCATATAAAAGCATTAAAGGTCTAGAGCATTGTGATAAAGTTATTGACATCAACCAAACTCCTATTGGTCGGACTCCTAGAAGTAATCCAGCAACATATACAGGAACGTTTAGCGAAATTAGAAGCTTGTTTTCAAAAATTCCTGAAGCCATGATTCGTGGATACAAACCAGGACGTTTCAGTTTTAACGTTAAAGGTGGTCGTTGTGAAACTTGTCAAGGTGGTGGGTTAAGAGTAATTGAAATGAATTTCTTACCTGATGTGTATGTAGAATGTGAAACATGTCAAGGGAAACGTTTTAATAGAGAAACCTTAGAAATTCGTTACAAAGGAAAGTCAATTAGTGACGTACTTAATATGACAATGAATGAAGCTGTAGATTTCTTTGAGCACATTCCTAAAATTCATAAAAAACTAAAAACCATTGTTGATGTAGGTTTAGGCTATATCACTTTAGGTCAGCAAAGCACAACACTTTCAGGTGGTGAGGCTCAACGTATCAAATTAGCGACAGAACTAAGCAAAAGAGATACTGGAAACACATTTTACATCCTTGACGAACCTACAACAGGTTTACATTTTGAAGATATTAGAGTTTTAATGCAGGTATTAAATAAACTAGTAGATAAAGGTAATACCGTTTTAATTATCGAACACAACTTAGATGTTATTAAAATGTGTGACCATATAATAGACATTGGATACGAAGGTGGTCAAGGTGGTGGAAATATTGTAGCCAAAGGAACTCCAGAACATATTATTAAAGATAAAAAGAGTTACACTGCAAAATTCTTGAAAAAAGAGTTAAATTAGCAAGTTGACTTATAATTAATATAAAAAATAAATGAGAAAAGAACATAACCACAAAGGATGGAATGAAATAAAAACTAACGACTCTTGGGCAATTTTTAAAATTATGGGTGAATTCGTAAATGGTTACGAAAAACTCAGTAAAATTGGACCTTGTGTCTCTATTTTCGGATCTGCAAGAACTAAACCAGACCATAAATATTATAAACTAGCCGAAGATGTTGCTACTAAAATTGTAGAACATGGTTATGGTGTAATTACTGGTGGTGGACCAGGAATTATGGAAGCTGGTAACAAAGGTGCTCACATTGCTGGAGGAACTTCAGTAGGATTAAATATTGAATTGCCTTTCGAACAGCATGATAATCCATATATTGATTCTGATAAAAGTTTAGATTTTGATTACTTCTTTGTAAGAAAAGTAATGTTTGTAAAATATTCACAAGGATTCGTTGTTATGCCTGGAGGTTTCGGAACACTTGATGAACTTTTTGAAGCCATGACATTAATTCAAACTAATAAAATTGAAAAATTCCCTATTATTTTAGTTGGAACAGAATTTTGGGGAGGATTAATGGATTGGATTAAATCGACTCTTTTAGAAGAGAAAAATATTAGCCCAAAAGATCTTGACTTAATTCATGTAGTTGATAGTTCAGATGAAGTGATAACAATTTTAGACAGTTTCTATAAAGAGTACGGATTGAGTCCAAATTTCTAAAAAAGCCAACATTTACTTTTACAATAGCTATGAAAAAGAAAATAAGTTTGGTAATGATGCTTTCGTGCATCTTTGCATTTAATGGTTTGCATGCACAGGAAAATTTTAAATTGATGTTTTATAATCTTTTAAATTTTCCATTAGAGGATGCAGTGCCTAACCGTATACAAGGTTTGGATATTGTTCTAGGTGATTATCAACCAGATTTATTTATGGTTTGTGAACTTAATAATGAATTTGGAGCTGATACCGTTTTAAATTCGCTTCAAGCCATAAATCCAAATTTCCAACGTGCTGTATTTGAACTTAACACTTCTGATGACACCATTAGTGATCAGAATGATCTTCAAAATTTGATTTTTTATGACAGTACAAAGTTTGTATTAGAAAGTCAAACAATTATTACTTCAATTTTTAGGGATTTTAATCACTATAAGCTAAAAATTAATTCTGTTCAAGCAAATACTAATCCAGTGTTTATTGATGTTATTGTTTGTCATTTAAAAGCTTCTAGTGGTGTTCAAAATCAAAATTTGAGGTTTCAAATGGTTGAGGATTTAACAGAATACTTAGAAACGTTATCATCAGAAAGTAATGTGGTTTTAGCAGGTGATTTTAATGTCTACACCGATTCAGAGCCAGCATTTCAAGAACTGATAGATGCTGATGATGATAATAACATCGTTTTTGTTGATCCAGCAAATCGTATTGGAAGCTGGCATAACAATACAACTTATCTTGATGTGATGACTCAATCTACAAGAACAGATTCAGGTTTTGGAGGTTCTACTGGAGGTTTTGATGATCGATTTGATTTTATAATGACTTCAGAGAACATGTTAACAAATCCAGAAATAAAATATGTAGACGATAGTTATAAAGTATATGGCAATAATAACAATCCGAATTGCTATAATCAATCTATAAATTCTTCAAATTGCTCTGGATCAGATTATTCATTTATAATTAGAAGTTCATTACATAATTTTAGTGATCACCTTCCAGTAACATTAGAATTGGAAACAAATCAAACCTTATCATTAAAATCGTTTTCAACTACAGTAGCCATTCAATTTATTGGATCAAATCTTATTGATGATGTTGTAAAATTGAAATTGAACCCTCTAACACAATTAAAAACACTAATCATTAACAATAGTTTAGGACAAACCGTTAAAACAATTTCAGTAAATAATTCGTTGTATATAAAAGAAAACTTGTCTTCCCTAGCTGCTGGTGTATATTATATTAGCTCACCTGAACGACAATTTAAACCATTAAAATTTATTATCACACATTGAAATTAAAGTACGCTTTCTTAGTCATATTTAGTTTAGGGTTTTGTAACATCAGTTTTGGTCAGAACAGTATTGACCTAAAAGCTGATTTCGATGTGGAGCATAAAACCATTCAGATACAACAGAAAATCAGATATCAAAACACAAGCAACGATGCTTTAAAGGTCATCTATCTCAATGATTGGAATAATGCTTACTCAAATAAAAAAACACCCTTAGCTAAACGATTTGAAGAAGAATTCAGCCTTAAGGTTCACCTAGCTAAACCTGAACAACGTGGTTATACGACAATTACTTCATTAAAAAACAATAAAAATTCAGATCTCAAATTCAATAGTCTTGAAGACCATCCAGATATTGTAAAAATAGAACTTGATAAACCATTATTACCTAATGAAATTTACGAACTCAACCTAGATTATAATTTGGTATTACCAGACGACACATTTACTGGTTATGGGATTACAGAAAGCAAAGAGTTTAATTTAAAATATTGGTACTTAACTCCTGCTGTGTATAATGGAGAATGGCAAATTTACAGTAATAAGAATATTGATGATTTATATACACCTAAAGCCAATCTAAATTTAGAAATAAGCTTTCCTTTAGGATATACTTTTATTTCGGAATTGAATACCATCGACATTCAACAAACAAAAAACAAACAGACTATAAAACTTAATGGTGAAGACAGAGTCAATACGACATTTGAGCTGGTTAAGTTTTCAGATTTCAAATTTGTACAAACCGATGACTTTACAATTATTTCCAACATAAGCAGTAAAGGAATCCCTTCTGAAGTAAAGGCTTTAATTACAGACAAAATCACAGATTATATCACAGAGAACTTAGGTGATTATCCGCACGAACGTTTGTTGATTACAAAAAATGATTACAAAAAAGATCCGTTGTATGGTTTAAATCAATTACCAGATTTTATTAGACCTTTTCCTGATAGTTTTCAATATGAATTAAAATTATTGAAGACAGCTCTAAAAACATATTTAGACAACACTCTCTTAGTCAACCCTAGAAAAGATTATTGGATTAAAGAAGGTATTCAGATTTATTACCTGATGAAATATGTAGAAACATACTATCCAGATACTAAAATGATTGGCACCTTAGCTAATCTTTGGGGAATAAGATCGTTTCACGCTTCTGATCTATACTACAATGACCAGTTTGTAATGTTTTACATGCAAATGGCAAGAACTAACAGAGATCAAGCCTTAACTACGTCTAAAGATTCTTTATTGAAATTTAACTCAAATATTGCAAGTAAATACAAAGCAGGTGTTGGTTTACGATATTTAGACGATTTTGTAAACGGAAACACTGTTGAATCGACCATTAATCAGTATCTGCAACAGCAAAAACTAAAAATAACCTCTTCAAAGGATTTTGAAAAAATTCTTAAGCAAAATACAAATAAAGATATCGATTGGTTTTTTTCAGACTATGTCAATTCAAGAAAAAAAATTGATTTCAAAATTAAAGACATTGAAGCTACCGAAGATTCAATAACCCTTACCATTAAAAACAAAAGGAACAATAACGTTCCTGTGTCCTTATTTACTTTAGATAAAGATTCTATTCTAACTAAAACATGGATTGAAAACATTAACGAAAGTAAAACACTTACAATTCCTAAAGGAGAAAACACCAAGTTTGCATTAAACTACGATAATACCATACCTGAATTTAATCTTCGTGATAATTATAAAACTTTAAACAGCAATTTTTTAAATAATAAACCTCTACAATTTAGGCTAATTCAAGATGTAGAAGATCCATATTACAATCAGATTTTCATGATGCCATTGATTGAATTTGAAAACATTTATGACGGATTAACACTTGGTGGTAAATTTTACAATAAAACACTCTTAAAAAAGAGGCTTAATTATAAAATATCACCACAATATGCCACAAATTCAAAAACACTAACAGGAAGTGCATCAGTACGTTACACACATTATGTTGAAAACAGAGATTTATTTAGAATCAATTACGGAATAAGCTCAAGTTATTCTTCATTTGCAGAAGAAGCGTTTGTAACTCGAATTTCACCAAGTATTTCATTCAATTTTAGAGATTATGATGATTTAAGATCTGATGAATTTCAAAGTCTTAGTTTTAGATTTTTAACTATTAAAAGAGATGTTGGTGACGAAACTGTATTTGAGGTTGATAATGATATTGTTAATGAACCTGATTACAGTGTGTTTAATGTGAGATATGTAAGTGGCAAACCAGGTATAATAAATTTTAAAAGATGGTTTTATGATCTTCAGTTTGCTGAACGGTTTGGAAAAATTGCTCTAAATTATGAATATAGAAAGCTTTCAGAACGCAACAGGCAATTCAATATTCGTATCTATGCTGGAACATTTTTATATAATAAAACGGATACTGAATCAGACTATTTTAGTTTTGCACTAGACAGGCCAACAGATTATATGTTCGATTATAATTATTTAGGTCGTTCAGAATCTTCAGGTATTTTTAGTCAGCAAATTATAATAGCTGAAGGTGGATTTAAATCGATGCTAGATACACCTTTTGCAAATCGATGGATGACAACCGTAAATACTAGTACAACGATATGGAAATACGTTGAAGCTTATGGAGATATTGGTTTGGTTAAAAACCGTGGAATAGATCCAAAATTTGTTTACGATTCTGGCATTCGACTCAATTTAATAACAGATTATTTTGAGGTTTACTTTCCTATATACTCTAATTTAGGTTGGGAAGTTGGACAACCTAATTATGAAGAACGCATTCGGTTTTTATTCACTTTAGATCCTGGTAGATTATTAGGCTTATTTAGGCGCAAGTGGTTTTAAGAAATCCCTAACTAAACTCCTTTATTTTTAACATTATTAAGAATATCGTAAAATTTATACTCTTTTTATGATAATTTATTAAATTTATAACAATACTCAACGTTGTAAAACATAGAAACTTTAGTTAAATTTGCAACTTATAACTTTAAGCTATGCAAACCGATTCTAATACCAAAACAGATTTAACATTCGAAGACTTCAAATCTCAAGTTATAAACGATTATAAAATTGCTGTAACTAGTAGAGAATGTAGTTTGTTAGGCCGACGTGAAGTATTGACTGGTAAAGCAAAATTTGGAATCTTTGGTGATGGTAAAGAAATTCCTCAACTCGCTTGGGCTAAAGTTTTTAAAAATGGAGACTTTAGATCTGGTTACTACAGAGATCAAACCTTCATGATGGCTATTGGAGAATTAACTATCGAACAATTTTTTGCAGGTTTATACGGAACTACAGACATTAATCTTGAACCAATGTCGGCTGGCCGTCAAATGGGTGGTCACTATGGAACACACAGTCTTGATGAAAATAGTGACTGGAAAAACCTAACAAAGCAAAAGAATTCTAGTGCAGACATATCTCCTACAGCTGGACAAATGCCAAGACTTTTAGGGTTAGCTCAAGCCTCTAAAATTTATAGAAATGTAGAAGGAATTGACACTACCAATTTCTCTAATAAAGGCAATGAAATTGCTTGGGGAACTATTGGAAATGCGAGTACAAGTGAAGGATTGTTTTTTGAAACTATCAATGCCGCTGGAGTACTACAAGTACCTATGGTAATAAATGTTTGGGATGACGAATATGGAATTTCTGTTCATGCTAAACACCAAACAACAAAAGAAAACATCTCAGAAATTTTGAAAGGATTTCAGCGAGATGAAGAGCAAAATGGATACGAAATATTAAGAGTTAATGGATGGGACTATCCAGCATTAATTGAAACGTACCAAAAAGCCGAATACATTGCTCGAAATGAACACGTTCCTGTAATGATTCATGTTCAAGAATTAACACAACCACAAGGACATTCAACTTCTGGGTCACACGAACGCTATAAAAGTAAAGAACGTTTAGAGTGGGAAGCAGAATTTGATTGTATCGCCCAAATGAAAATTTGGATGATTAGTAATAATATTGCTAATCAAGAGGAGCTTGATGCTATTGATAAAAGTATTAAAAAGGAAGTCGTTGTTGGTAAAAAAGCAGCTTGGAATAATTATTTAAATCCAATAAAATCAGAACAACAAGATGCTATAAATATTCTTACTGAATTAGCAGAATCAAGTTCAAACCAAGTCTTTATTAATAAAATTCTTAATGATTTAAAAGAAATTGCCGAACCTATTCGAAAAGATATGGCTTCAGCAGTTAGAAAGGCATTACGCTATGTGGTGTCTGAAGAATCCGTAGCTAAAAATAATGCGCAACATTGGGTAAATACTTATATGTTATCTGTTCAACCAAAATATAGTTCACATCTACATAGTGCTTCAAAACATGCTGCAATTCATATTGATGAAGTTTTACCTACATACGATAATGATGCTGAAGATGTTGATGGAAGACTTATAATAAGAGATAATTTTGATGCCATTTTTAACAATTATCCAGAAGCTTTAGTTTTTGGTGAAGATGCTGGAAATATTGGTGATGTAAATCAAGGACTTGAAGGTCTTCAAGAAAAATACGGAGAACTCAGAATTGCCGATGCAGGAATTAGAGAAGCAACGATTCTCGGACAAGGAATAGGAATGGCTATGCGTGGTCTAAGACCAATTGCAGAAATACAATACTTAGATTACATTTTGTACGCCTTACAAATTATGAGTGATGATTTAGCAACACTTCAATACAGAACCAAAGGCAGACAAAAAGCACCACTTATTGTGAGAACACGTGGTCACAGATTAGAAGGAATTTGGCACTCTGGCTCTCAACTCGGAGGTGTTATTAATCTTATACGAGGTATTCATGTTTTAGTTCCTAGAAATATGACTAAAGCAGCAGGTTTTTACAACACACTTCTTGAGAGTGATGAACCTGCATTAATTATTGAATGTTTAAATGGTTATCGTCTAAAAGAAAAAATGCCTAATAATATTGGTGAATTCAAAACACCTGTTGGAGTTGTTGAAACTGTTAAAGAAGGAACTGATATCACTCTAGTTTCTTATGGTTCTACTCTGAGAATTGTAGAACAAACAGCTAGAGAGCTACTCGAAGTTGGTATTGATGCTGAAATTATTGATGTGCAGTCTTTATTACCTTTTGACCTCAAGCATGACATTGTAAAAAGTGTAGCTAAAACGAATCGACTAATGGTAATTGATGAAGATGTTCCTGGAGGAGCTTCTGCTTATATCCTAAATGAAATTTTAAATACACAAAATGCGTTTCAACATCTTGATAGTCAACCTAAAACTTTAGCTGCACAACCTCATCGTCCAGCTTATGGAACAGATGGCGACTACTTTTCAAAGCCGTCTGCTGAAGACATTTTTGAGGCCGTTTATGAAGTCATGCATGAGGCTAACCCATCTGACTATCCTAAATTGAGATAATATCATAACGCATAAAATTATCAAAACCTTCCCATAATTCGGAAGGTTTTTTTGTAGCTTCAAAATGATAAAAGTCATAAAATTAGTATTCATTTTTTCATAATTTTATTGCTTACTTTAAACACTAATTTATGCTTACAGAAGAATTACTAAAATCATTCAAAACTAAAAATGACTTTATTTCTTATTTAGACACGCACATAACTGAAAAACCAGAGTATCAATCTGCTTTAGAAAAATATAAATACGAACAGGAATTACTTCCACTACAAGCAGAATTAGTTGACTTTCAGCGTTGGGTTCAAAAAGAAAACAAAAAAATAGCAATTATTTTTGAAGGGCGTGATGCATCAGGAAAAGGGGGAACTATCAAACGATTTAAAGAGCACCTCAATCCAAGAGCAATGCGAATTGTAGCGCTAAACAAACCAACTGAAGTTGAAAAAAACCAATGGTATTTCAATAGATATATTAAAGAATTACCAAATGCTGGAGAGATTGTGTTTTTTGACAGAAGTTGGTATAATAGAGCCGTTGTAGAACCTGTCATGGGATTTTGCACAAAGCAACAATACAACCAATACATGATTCAGGTTCCAGAATTTGAAAATATGCTTTACGAATCAGGAACAACTATTATCAAATTTTGGTTTTCAGTATCTAAAGAAGAACAACAACGTCGTTTCGAAAAACGATTAAAAAACCCACTTAAAAAGTGGAAATTTAGTCCTGTAGATGAAAAAGGTCAAGAACTTTGGGATGATTTTACTACTTATAAAAATCAGATGTTCTCTAGAACTCACAACTCATTTTCACCTTGGGTAATTATAAAATCTAACGATAAAAAGCAAGCCAGACTTGAAAGTATAAAATATGTATTAAGCCTATTTGACTACGATAATAAAGGTGCAAATTGTAAAAGCATTCTTCCCGACCCAAATATTGTACAGCGTTATTTTAGAAACACCATTCAACTTGATCAATAAAAAAATTACAATGACTGAAAAAAACCTAAATATTATCAATTCTAAAAAAGGCATTGAAGCATTATTACGTCAAAAACGTTTAGACACTAAAAAAGCGATTCAAAATGTAAAATATGAAAAACGTCTAGAAAAACTTCAGGAAGAAATGCTAATACTTCAACAGTGGGTAGCAAAAAACAACAAAAAAGTTATTATATTATTTGAAGGACGTGATGCAGCAGGTAAAGGTGGTGCAATAAGACGAATCATTCAACACCTTCCGCCTCGTGCTATTCGTGTCGAAGCCCTACCAAAACCAAATGAAACTGAAATTGGACAGTGGTATTTCCAACGTTACATCAATCGTTTACCAAATAATGGTGAAATCGTATTTTTTGATAGAAGTTGGTACAACAGAGCTGTGGTTGAGCCTGTTAATGAATTTTGCACTAAAAAAGAATACGACATTTTTATGGGACAGGTGAATGAATTTGAAAAAATGATTCAAGACTCAGGCATCTATTTGCTTAAGCTATATTTCTCAATCACACAAAAAGAGCAAGAACGTCGTTTTAAAGACATCATTGACTCTAGTCATAAAAAATGGAAGTATAGTGATGTTGATAAAAAGGCATTATCACTATGGGACGAGTACACATCCTATAAAGAAGCTATGTTTGAAAACACTCAAATAAATGCACCATGGAAAATTATTAAAGCGAATAGGAAAACTAATGCTAGAATTAGAGCTTTTGAATACATACTAAAGAAAATTCCATACGAAACCAAAGATGTTGAAACGATAAGACATAAAACATTACGTTCTATCTTAAATGAATAATTTTTAAAAAACTAAAATGACTATTCATTATTAGAAAATTTTATTAAATAATTAGAAAAACCATCTCACTATTGATGGTTTTTCTATATTTATAGGAAACAACCAAACTATGCTTTCTAAACAAGACAAACAAAAATTAAGAGGCCACATCTTTAGGCATCTTGATGGTATTGCTACTGCAACTTCAGCTTTTACGCTTCATAAAAAAGGTGTTCTAGCCTATATTTTAAAAGAAGAAAAAGTATCATTAGATGCACTAACAACTAAATTTGAAGCCAATGAAGGTTATCTAAATGTAGCATTACGTATTTTATCGTCTCAAGGATGGCTTGTTCAACATTTAAATAATGAAAGTAATTCGGTGTCTTATGAAACTAACCACGTAAGTGAAAGTGCATTTAAATTAGTAAAACATTATGAGGAAGCTGTAAAACTTCTAAATTATACAGTAAAGTTATCAAGTGAGCCTATAGGAATAGATGCTTTTAATATTTTAGAAAAGGTATTTAAGTCTTTTGAATCAAAATATGGTATGGATGTTTCAAATGAAACTTCGGTAGAATATCAAATTTTAAAACATATTGAAGGTGTAATCATTGCTCCAATAATTGTTAGAATGGGAATGAATGGATTGTTCCATAAATATTTCATGGAAGCGTCTTTTACTGCTGAAGAATACCATAAAAATCCTGAGAGTTTTAAAAAAATATTAGATTTCTTCTCACATTTAGGATGGTTCAATAAAAAGAAAAACACGTATCAATTTACAAATGAAGGTTTGTTTTTCGCCAAGAGAGCTAGTGCTTATGGTGTAACCGTTTCTTACATACCAACATTTATTCATTTAGACGATTTAATCTTTGGGAATTCTAACATTCTAAAAACAGATTCTCCAAATGAAACTGAAAAGCATGTACATCGTGAGATGAATGTTTGGGGAAGTGGTGGTGCACACTCTACCTATTTCAAAGTTATAGATGAAGTCATTATAAAACTTTTTAATAAACCTATTGACGAGCAACCTAAAGGTATTTTAGATATGGGTTGTGGAAATGGCGCTTTTATTCAACACATTTTTGATGTCATTGAATATCAAACTAAAAGAGGTAGAATGCTTGATGAGCACCCATTATTATTAGTTGGAGCTGATTTTAATCAAGCAGCACTGAAAGTCACAAGAGCTAATCTGATAAAAGCAGATATTTGGGCTAAGGTGATTTGGGGAGATATTGGTAGACCAGATTTATTAGCTAAAGATTTAAAAGAAGATTATAATATTGAGCTAAAAGATTTACTTAATGTTAGAACCTTTTTAGATCATAATAGAATCTGGGAAGCACCTCAAACTAAAACTAATAGAGTTAGCGATTCTTCTGGAGCATATGCAAGTAATGGAAATCGTTTGAATAATAATTTAGTTGAAGATTCATTATTAGAACATCTAACCAAATGGAAGCCATATGTGGAACGTTTTGGTTTATTAATGATAGAATTACATACTGTTAACCCACATTTAGTTGCTCAAAACATTGGAAAAACTGCAGCAACAGCTTATGATGGAACACATGGTTATAGCGATCAATACATATTAGAGGTTGATGTATTTAATAAAATAGCGAAAGAGGCAGGCTTAAATCCCGATCCTAACTATTTTGCTAAATTTCCAAATAGTGACTTAGCTACAGTAAGTGTTAACTTACTAAAAGGCAACTAATTTATGAAAGAAGAACAACAACTTATTACAAGAGATTGGTTAGCTGTTGAGCGAACTAAACTTGCTAACGAACGTACGTTTTTAGCCTATTTTAGAACCTTCGTTGTTTTTTTAGGCACAGGATTAACAGTTCTTAAAATTGAATTCTTTTCCGATTTAAAAAGCTTCGGAATTGCACTTCTAATCCTATCTCCAATTATTTTAATTGTTGGATTAATTCGATTATTCCGTGTAAAACAAATCATCAGAAAACATTATAAAATTTGAAAGCAGTTTCAGTAGTTACCATAAAAAAAGAATTAAAACATCGTTCGCATGACGAACTCATGCAATTATGTTTAAGACTTTCTAGATTCAAAAAAGAAAACAAGGAACTCCTTACCTACCTCCTATTTGAATCTCATGATGAATCTGGATATATCGAAACAGTCAAAGCTGAAATAGACTCTCAATTTGAAATGATAAATACCAACAGTTATTTCTACATAAAAAAGAGTGTCCGAAAAATTTTAAGACATATAAAAAAGTATGCTCGGTATTCTCTTAAAAAAGAAACAGAAGCTGAGTTACTTCTTTACTATTGCTGGAAATTAAAAGAATTTAAACCTTCTATTAAGCATAATACTACGCTTATAAATATTTATAATAGACAATTAACGCTAGTTGAAAAGATTATTTCAAAATTACATGAAGATTTGCAGTATGACTATGGCTTGAAGGTTGAAGAATTAGGTTATTTATAAGTTGAACCAGCCTAACTCTAATTTTATTAAAAACAACTGAGATTGACCTAATTAATCTTTCAATAATTGAAATACTAACCACAATTATTACAAAATGAAAACGACTTTGAAATCTAATATAAAATCACACACAAAATTAATCTTCTCAGTTTTATCTATCGTCTTAGCATTATTTGCTCTGAGCATTAATAACGATCATAGTTCTAATTACCATTTTGCAGAAGTAATAAACTTTAATAATAACTCATCTAGATTCGTTCAAGGTGACTCAGGAGATTTAATGTGGGCAAAATACGATGACAATGATGGTTCAGAAAGTTGGTTTATGGGTGGAAGTTTTACAAGAATTGGCTGGGACTGGGGAAACTGTGTTAATATTGCTGCAGGAAACAATGGAGTATTGTATACAGTAAACTCTAAAGGAGAGTTATTCTGGCTTCAACATCAAGGTCGAAATGGAGAAGTGAATTGGAGAAATAATGGTACTGGAAAGAAAATTGGATGGGGCTGGGAAAAATACTCCAATCTAGTTGCTGGTGATGATGGTGTTATTTTTGCAATTACTCCAGATGGAGACTTACATTGGTTTAAACATCTAGGAAAAAATGGAGAAAGCAGCTGGGCAAATAATGGAGAACCTAGAAAGATTGGATGGGGTTGGGAAAAATACTCAAGTATAGTTGCAGGTGATAATGGTGAATTATTCGCAGTTACAGATAAAGGTGAACTCTTTTGGTTTAAGTACCTTGGAAATAATGGAGAACGAAGTTGGGCTAATAATGGTCAGCCACAACAAATTGGTTGGAACTGGGATAAATACACTAAAGTAATAGCTGGTGAAAATGGAGTGCTATATGCTATTTCAAAAAAAGGAGAGTTATTTTGGTTTAAATACGAAGGCAGTAATGGCGAGACGAAATGGGCTAATAATGGAACAGCTAAAAAAATTGGTTGGAATTGGGAAAAATTTAGACTGGTTACATCTGGTAACAATGGAGAACTATATGCTGTCCCGTTCTAATAAGAAATACATTTATGAAACCATTTAACAACCACATCAATTATATTGAATTCAAGTCTACCGACTTAGAAGCTACTAAGCTATTTTATACTCGAGCTTTTGGATGGACTTTCACAGATTATGGTCCCAATTATACGGCTTTTGAAAATAGTGGGATTTCGGGAGGTTTTGAAAAAACTGAAAACTCTATAATTAATGGAGTTCTTGTTGTACTTCAACATAAAAACCTAGAAGACATTAAACAAAAAATAATGGATCTTAGCGGAACAATATCAGTAGATATCTTTTCCTTCCCAGGAGGAAAACGGTTTCAATTTTTAGACCCTTCTGGAAATGAATTAGCAGTTTGGTGTGAGACAGAAGACTAAGACAATATCTTGACCAATAACTCTTTTAACAAATCACCCTGAGGTACAGCATTTGAATTCACTCCTTTACTCTTCACATCAAACTCGCGAAGTAACGATACAACACTGCTTACTTTTTTCATAGGAAAATTTCTAGCTGCAGAAACGTATTCATTAACAAAATATGGATTGATTTTTAATGCTGAAGCTACATTTCTTGGATTCTTATCATGTAAACCATGAAAATGCAGTAACTGCGAAAAGAAATTAAACAACAAGGACACAGTCACAACCATAGGATTGTCCTTTGGATTGTTGGCAAAATAATTTATAATCTTAAAGACCTTTACACTATTGCGTTCTCCAACAGCTTTACGCAACTCAAAATTGTTATAATCTTTACTAATACCTATATGTTGCTCAATGTGTTCTGCTGTAATTTGAGTGCCTTCAGGAAGAATAATTTTAAGTTTTTCTAACTCATTATTAATTTTACTTAAATCTGTTCCTAAAAACTCAACCAGCATCTGAGCTGCTTTAGGTGAAATGGTGTATTTTTTCCCAGATAAGACGCGACGAATCCAGTCAGCAACTTGATTTTCATAAAGCTTTTTACCTTCAAAGACAATTCCTAACTTCTTTATGGTTTTATATAATGCTTTACGCTTATCAATTTTTTTATACTTATAATTAACAACCAAAACAGTTGTAGGTTGAGGGTTCTCAGCGTAGTTAGATAGTTTTTCAATGGTACGTGATAAATCTTGAGCTTCTTTTACAATAACAACTTGTCGTTCAGCCATCATAGGATAACGTTTGGCATTACTAACTATATCATCAATAGAAACGTCACGACCATACAACACCATTTGATTAAATCCCTTTTCTTCTTCAGCAAGTAAGTTATTTTCAATATAGTCAGATATTGCATCAATATAATAAGGCTCCTCTCCCATTAAAAAATAAATGGGTTTAATGTCTCCTTTATTGATATTTGCAACTATTTGCTTTACGTCTTCCATCGTTGAAAATTATATTTTCAAATGCTGAATTCCAAAAAATCAATCTCTGTTTTGGTTTTCAGATTTAGTAGATTAACTTTGAAAAAATACTAGTTTGCTTGTATGCAAGAATTAAATTTTCCGAAGTTCAAATTCCGTTTCAAAAGTAACGAAAATAAAGTATCTATTTTCGATGAGATTCGTAAAAAATTCATCATTTTACAACCTGAAGAATGGGTGCGTCAACACTGTATTCAGTATTTAATCACACATAAAAAATATCCAAAATCATTAATTAATGTTGAAAAAGAACTCAAAGTAAATGGTTTAACAAAACGGTATGACATTGTGGTTTTTAATTCTGACGGAAGTATTCATCTCATCGTAGAATGTAAATCACATAAAATAAAAATTGAGCAATCAACTTTTGACCAAATAGCTAGATACAACCTCACTTTAAAAGCAAGCTATTTGATGGTAACTAACGGAATTAATCATTATTATTGTGTTATGGATTTTGAAAATGAACGTTATGACTTTCTAAGAGATATTCCAGAATACAAATGAAAATAGCTGTAGTTATATTAAATTGGAATGGAAAACAATTGCTAGAGCAATTCCTACCTTCAGTTATTCAATATTCAAATGAGGCAGATATTTATGTGGCTGACAATGCATCAACTGATGGCTCTGTAGAGTTTTTAAAACATCATTTTCCAAAAATTCAGATTATACAAAACCAAACTAACGGAGGATATGCTAAAGGCTACAATGATGCTTTAAAACATTTGGAAGCCGATGTCTTTTGTTTACTTAATAGCGATGTAGAAGTTACTCAAAACTGGCTCACTCCTGTTATTGAAGAATTTATTTCAAACTCTCAAACAGGAATAATTCAACCCAAAATATTAGACTTTAAAAAGAAATCATATTTTGAGTATGCTGGAGCTGCTGGAGGATTCATTGATAAATATGGATATCCGTTTTGTAGAGGACGGATTTTTGATTCAATTGAAATAGACAAAGGACAATACGATGATAAAGAAACTATCTTTTGGGCTTCTGGTGCATGCCTATTTATTAGAAAGTCTACTTTTGAAGCTTTAAATGGTTTTGATGAAACTTATTTTGCTCATTTTGAAGAAATCGATTTGTGTTGGCGAGCTTTTAATACTGGCATGACTACAACATATGTCGGTGATTCTAAAATATATCATGTAGGAGGTGCAACGCTTAACAGTTTAAACCCACAAAAAACATACCTTAACTTTAGAAATAGTTTATTTACAATAACTAAAAACGCACATGGATTCATTTTTGGCATTATCTTTATTAGGATGGTTTTAGACGGTATTGCTGGACTAAAATTTTTAGTCAATTTAAAGTTATCGCATGTTTTAGCTATTCTTAAAGCTCACTTTAGTTTTTATGCAAACCTAACCCGCCTTTTAAAAAAACGCAGACAACTTCCAAAGAGAAAAAACTACTACCAAACAAACTCTATTGTATGGTCTTACTTCATTAAAAAACGTCAAGACTATTAATTGTTCATAAAACTGTTAAAAGTTTAGTTAAAGTAGGGTTTATCGTCTTTACTTTTATATACTTTTGATAAGTTAACAACAATAAATTATCAAACTTTATTATGAAAAAATTAATGCTTTTAAGTATTGCTGGAATGTTTGTATTGACGTCATGTGTTTCCAAGAAAGAACATATGGCTCTAAAAGATGAGCACAAAAAAACTCAAGATTTATTGAATTCTGCAACTGTAAAACTAAACAGTTGTTTATCTGATAGAGCTGCTGCTGAAGCTCGTGTCGAAACCATGAAAGATCAATTAGCAGATTTACGTAAGTCTAATCAAGATTTAATAGACACGAAAGGAAACTTAACAACCTTAACTCAAAAAGGGGCAGAGAATCTTGAAAAATCTTTGGAAAGTTTAAAAGAAAAAGATTTAAAGATATCAAGATTACAAGATGCTTTAACTAAAAAGGATAGTGTGACTTTAGCTATTGTTTCTAGTTTGAAGAAAGCTGTTGGTATTGACGATCCAGACATTGAAGTTAATGTCGAAAAAGGTGTTGTATTTATTTCTATAGCAGATAAATTATTATTTAAAAGTGGTAGTTATAATGTAACAACCAAAGCCAAAGATGTTCTCGCTAAAGTTGCTAAAGTCATCAATAGCAAACCAAACTTTGAAGCAATGGTAGAATCTCATACAGATAACAAATCATATTCTAAAGGCGTGTTGGTCGATAATTGGGATTTAAGTGTGAAGCGCGCAACATCAGTAGTTCGTGTTCTTGAAGAGTTGAAAGTAAATCCGCAACAATTAATTGCAGCAGGACGAAGTCATTATGTCCCTTTAGTTGAAAATGACACTGCTGAAAATAGAGCAAAAAATAGACGTACACGAATTGTAGTTTTACCAAAAATTGACCAATTCTATGAAATGGTTGAAGAAGAAATGAAAAACCTTTCTGCAGGTAACTAATTAAATAAGAACTAAAAGAATGAAGCTCAATCGAAAGGTTGAGCTTTTTTTATTAAAAAATTTCTAAGCTTCCTTTGCCTTCTCTAATAATTATAGGTTCGGCTTCAGATAAATCAATAACAGTAGAAGCTTCATTATCACCATACCCTCCATCAATAACAATATCTACAAGGTTATCCCATTTTTCAAGAATTAATTCAGGGTCTGTGGTATACTCTATAATTTCATCATCATCACGAATTGAAGTAGATACGATAGGATGACCAAGTTGTTCTACAATTTCTAAAGCAATGTTATTATCAGGAACACGAATACCAACAGTTTTTCTTTTTTTAAACGGATGTGGCAAACTCTTAGATCCTGGTAGGATAAACGTATAAGCACCAGGAAGTGCTCGTTTCAAAATTTTAAAAGTCGTTGTATCAATTTGTTTTACGTAATCGCTTAGATTACTTAAATCATGACAAATAAATGAAAAGTTTGATTTTTCTAACTTCAGACCTTTTATTCTTGCAATCTTTTCTAGAGCTTTAATGTTTGTAATATCACAGCCCAAACCATAAACTGTATCTGTGGGATAAATGATTAATCCACCACGTTTTAACGCCTCAACAACTTTCTTAATCTCTTTAGGATTAGGATTCTCTTCATAAATACGAATTAATTCAGCCATAAATTGCCAATCTTAGTGTTATAAGTTACAAAGTAATTAATTATTTCATGATTTGAATAAATAAAAAGAGCTTTATACTTCTTTTATATGTAGTGTAACGTTTTTATCTTTTTAGAGTCTATTAAATATGCGGAAGCACCTCTACTTTTTATTCCTTTTTACACTACCCTTTTTAGGATATACTAAAGAGTATAATCAAGTTTTGTATTTTCCTAAGGCTGAAGTACTAAATAATAGTACAACAAGAATTCCCTTCAAATTAGTAGATCATTTAATTGTAATTGAGGCAAAATTATTAGATCAAACTGGCAATTTTATCATTGATACAGGTTCAGAATCTTTAATTTTAAACAAGAATCACTTTAAAGGTAAAATGACTAGTTCTCAACCAAATAAACAAAATTCTGGTGTAATTGATTTTATTGACAATCCACTAGAAAAGCAATTACATGAATTTATTATCAAGGATTTAGTTATTAAAAATAAATTTTCAGATGTTATTGATTTATCATCAATAGAAATTAGTAAAAAAATGCATCTCTTAGGAATTATAGGCTATGATCTTCTTAAGGATTACGAAATCTTTATTGATATGCATCTTAACCAAATCACATTGTCTCAAGTAAATAGTAAAGGTGAAAAATTTGATAAATCTGTTTATTTAGAAAAAATAATTGATAGTGTTGATATAAAAAAAAAAAAACATACAATCGTATTAGAAGCAAGCGTAAATAATCAAAATTTAAAATTTGGATTAGATAGTGCTGCTGAGTATAATCAGCTTAATAAAAAAGTTAACAAAGAAGCTTTAAAACAATTTTTTCCAAAACGTAAACTCCAATTGGTCGGTGTAAGTGGAAAAAAAATTGAAGTCTTGGCAGGAAAGTTGTATCGTGTTAAATTAACGGATGCAATCTACTTCGGACCCATGCAAACGATTTTGACAAATCTAAACAAAATGAATATTGCATTTGGAACTCAATTAGATGGTGTCTTAGGCTATGAATTTTTAAGACAACAACGAACAATTATTAATTATAAAAAAGAAAAGCTTTACTTTGTAAAGCAACCATTATATAAGGAATGACGTTAAAATCATTATATATTATTACCATATTATTCGTAATCACGATACACACTTCTTTTGCCCAAAATCAAAAAGGATACACAATAGAAGGCGATGATGTTGTATTTACATTTCATAGGTCTGACTACGAAACATTATCCCACGACATAGAAGGAAATCGTATTAGCTTTGATGATTTAAATGTTGATAATGTTGTCGTTTCTGGTGAGTTCAATAATTGGTCAAAATACGACTGGAAAATGACTAAAATTAATGAGGATACTTATCAATTAAGAAAACCACTTAGCAAATTTGATGATAATTTTACATGGGAATTTAAATTCATAATAAACAATGAATACTGGGCTGAACCAAGTAGAAACACTTTCAACGCAGTTGATGCTGTAGGTGAAAATGGGGAACAACTTCATGTTTACAATCTTAAGATGTATCCTAAAGCCTATCCCGATGACAAAGGGAATGTAAGATTTAGATTAAGAGGTTATGAGTCTGCTAATAAAGTCATCATTGCTGGATCTTTTAATAAATGGAATGAACATGTATTTAAAATGTACAAGATTGAAAATGGTTGGGAATTAAAACTTCAAGTAAAACCTGGCAGCTACGAATATCGTTTCATAGTTGATGGCCAATGGATGGAAGATCCTTCTAATCCAGATAAAGTTAGAAATGAATTTAATGAATTTAACTCACATATAAATGTGGGAAAATATCAGACGTTCTTACTAAAAGGGCATCAAAACTCAAATAAGGTTATCCTTTCAGGATCTTTCAATAATTGGAACGAGGATAGTCTAAAAATGACTAAAACTGAAAATGGTTATTGGAAAATTCGTTTACCAATGTCAGCCGGCAAACATCATTATAAATTTATTGTCGATGGAAACTGGATACTGGACCCAAGCAATTCTGTTAGAGAATATGATGGTGAAGGAAATGTCAATTCAGTTTGTATGATAAAATAACATGATTAGTTATTTTTTAATTCTTCTCTACTAAATTCAATAGGCATTAAAATTTCGTTTTCAGAATTAACGATACCATATTTCATATTCTTTCTCACAAAAAAGCGATCTAATTTCTCGAAAGTTTCATCATACTCGATAGATTCGTATTCAATAGGTATTAATAAGTCTCCGGTAATATTAACAACACCATATTTTCTTCCAACTCTAACTACAAACTTATCTGGATATTTCATATTATCAGAGTAAGGCTTGCAATACACGATTTCATCGTAAATATTTTCAACTAATACTTCTTCATTAAAATTCATCATTCCCATTTTGCCATTGATAGTTGTCCCAAAATAATCTTTACCGTCTGTTAATTTTATAATGGCCTTATAATCATAACCTCTAAACTCATAAGCTCCAATATCATCATATTTAGGCTCAATCATGACATCATTAGTTAATAAACCAACTTTATCATTATTATATAAAATATAAGATACTGAATCTCTATAATTTTCTGTGAGAGGTGTATATAGGTCTAAGGCATAATCATATCTGAGAGGAACAATCCATTCATATTTATAATTCATTACACCACGTTTCCCATTATAAATGACTTGAAATCTTAACCAATCTTTTCCTTTATAGACATTATTACGTTTATCTGAAGTAGCTAAACCACTATATGGATTTGCTTTCTTCATTTTGTATTTTTCTGTAAACGTGAAAGACTCCCATTTGCCTTTTCTTTTTATTGAGTAACTTTTAATATTTGGTGGATTGTATTGGGTTAAAATGGAATCGATTTCAAATGGAATTATGAGTTTGTTTTTATTCACATCTTTCAAAGCCCACTTTCCTTCTTTTCTAATAAAATGAAACCCTTCATCTTTAAAACCCCAAACATCACTACTAAACACAGGAATGTTCAAAGAATCACCAAAAATGACATTTTCTTTCATTCTTCCTTTTAGTGATTCCTCTTTTGTAAACTGCTGTCCAAAAGAAAAACAACAATTAACTAATACAAGAGCTAATAATATCGTTTTTATTTTCATCTTTTTTATTTAACCTAATACATCTAATTTCGCAAAACGAAGTAATAATTTCTTTACACCACCAACTTCAAAATTAATTTCGGCTTTTACATCGGCACCTTTCCCTTCTATTTTTAGCACTTCACCTTTACCAAAACGGGTATGTTCTACAAAATTACCTACAGCTAACTTAGCGTCAAATAAATTTGTTTTATCATCGACATTAGAAGACTTAGACACTGGCTTCAAGTTTTTAGGAGCAACAAATTTTGGAGGCTTTACTTCTTTTTTTCGTTTTATCGGTTTCTTAAATCGAATACGACTCGGCTCAACATCACCAAATATATCTGCAGACAGCATTGGATTTTGACGAGGTTCGTTTATTGGTGTTAGCACTTCTACAAATTGATCGTCTATTTCTTCAATAAAACGACTAGGTTCTGCATCTATTAGTTTGCCCCAACGATAACGTGACAAAGTATAAGTTAGGTAAGCTTGTTTTTCAGCTCTAGTTAGAGCCACATAAAATAAACGTCGCTCCTCCTCTAGCTCACTTCTTGTATTCATACTCATTGCACTTGGAAACAAATCTTCTTCCATACCTACAATAAAAACATGCGAAAACTCTAATCCTTTAGCCAAGTGTATTGTCATTAATGCTACATGGTTAGGATCACCTTTATCAGCATCTAAATCGGTAGCTAAAGCAACATCTTCTAAAAACTCTGCTAATGTATCTCCAGCATCTGCTAGTTCTAATTGACCTTCAACAAAATCCTTAACACCATTTAATAATTCTTCAACATTTTCTATTCGAGTTACGCCTTCAGGAGTTCCGTCTTTATTAAACTCTCTCATCAAACCACTAGACTTCACAACATGCTCTGTAAGATCAAAAGCATTTGCCGTTTGGTTCATAACTTGATAACTTTCAATAAGCGTGACAAAGTTTCTCAACTTCGTTTTAGTACCACCATTAATATTAATATCCACTTTATCTATATTTTGAAGCACTTCGAAAATTGATTTATTGTAGCCATTTGCAGCAACAACCAATCGATCAAGAGTTGTTTGACCTATTCCTCTTGAAGGATAGTTGATAATCCTCTTCAAAGCTTCTTCATCTGCTGGATTTAATATCAAGCGTAAATAAGCCGTGACATCTTTAATCTCTTTTCGTTGATAAAATGATAAGCCTCCATAAATACGATACGGAATATCCCGTTTTCTTAGCGCATCTTCAATGGCTCTAGATTGCGCATTAGTTCTGTATAAAACAGCAAAATCACTACTTGGCAAATGCTCATTCATTTTAGTTTCCCATATGGTACTTGCAACAAAACGTCCTTCGTCACCATCAGTCATTAATCTGTTTACTTTCACTTTTGCTCCCTCAACATTAGCGGTCCAAACAATTTTATCAAGTTTTGTTTTGTTATGTTCTATGACTGAATTAGCAGCTCCTACAATATTTTTAGTAGATCTATAATTTTGTTCTAAACGATACACATTAACATCATCATAATCTTTCTGGAAATTTAAAATATTATTGATATTAGCTCCTCTGAAGGCATAAATACTTTGAGCGTCGTCACCCACAACACAAATATTTTGAAAACGATCAGACAATGCTCTTACAATTAGGTATTGCGAATGGTTAGTATCTTGATACTCATCGACTAAAATATATCTAAACTTATTTTGATACTGAGCTAGTACATTCGGAAAACGGGTCAATAACTCATTTGTTCTAAGTAGTAAATCATCAAAATCCATAGCTCCTGCTTTGAAGCAACGATCGACATAATTTTTATAAATTTCTCCCATTTTAGGTCGCCTTGCAGCTGCATCAGCTTCCATAAGTTCAGGATTTCTAAAATAAGCCTTAACTGTAATCAAGCTATTTTTATACGACGAAATTCGACTATACACCTGTTTAGTCTTATAAATATCCTTATCTAAGCCCATTTCTTTTATGATGGAACCTAACAATTTTTGAGAATCTTGTGTGTCGTATATTGTAAAATTACTAGGAAAACCTAGATGATGACCTTCAAAACGCAAAATCTTAGCAAACACTGAGTGAAACGTACCCATCCAAAGATTTTTAGCTTCACTGTCACCAACAATATCAGCAATTCTGCCTTTCATTTCTTTAGCAGCTTTATTTGTAAAAGTCAATGCCAAAATATTAAATGCATCCACACCTTGGCTCATCAAATAAGCAATTCTGTAGGTCAATACTCGTGTTTTACCAGAACCAGCACCTGCAATGATTATCATCGGACCATCCTTTTGTAAGGTCGGTGCTAATTGCGCATCATTTAACTGACTTAAATATTTTTCCAATTCGTTAACATTTTTAGAATGATAAAAATAACTATTTGTTATAGGTTTTTTATGGTGCTTTTATCAATAATTATAAACAATCATCATAGCTTTTGTTTTTTGATATATATTTAGGTTTTAAATAAAAAAAAGGAAAACATGAAAATCCTATGCAGACTTCTTTTCTTGGGAATTATCAGTGTATCAGCACAAAATGATTTAGAATCCCAATTTATAGATATCGAATCTCAACTCATAGAATGGCGACGAGATTTTCATCAGCATCCTGAATTATCTAATCAAGAATTTAAAACTGCTAAAAAAATTGCATCGCATCTCAAATCATTAGGCTTAGAAGTTCAAACTGGAGTTGCAAAAACTGGAGTTGTTGGCATTTTAAAAGGGAATCAACCAGGAAAAGTAGTGGCACTTAGAGCAGACATTGATGCCTTGCCAGTAACCGAAAATAGTGAGTTACCCTTCAAATCTACTGTTACCACAAATTTCTTAGGAAACGAAACTGGAGTTGCTCATGCCTGTGGTCATGATGGTCATACGGCAATTTTAATGGCTGTTGCAGAAATTCTATCAAATAATAAAGATAAAATAAAAGGCACTGTTAAATTCATATTTCAGCCTGCTGAAGAAGGTCCACCTCCAGGAGAAGAAGGTGGTGCAAAACTGATGATTAAAGAAGGGGTTTTAGAAAATCCCACTGTAGATGTGATCTTTGGATTACATTTACGCTCAATGGTCGAAGTTGGACAAATACATTACAAACCTGGAGGCGCTATGGCAGCTGTTGAAAGGTTTGTTATAAATGTAAAAGGTCAACAAGCTCATGGTGCAGCACCTTGGTTGGGTGTTGATCCTATATTGATTTCAGCAAAAATTATTGACGGTTTTCAAAGTATTATTAGCCGCGAATCTAAACTTATAAATGAAGCTGCAGTCATTACAATAGGTAAAATAACTAGTGGTGTTCGATTTAATATAATACCCGAAACTGCCGAATTAGTTGGTACAGTGCGAACACTAGATCCAGATATGAAAGCCTTGATCATAAAACGTATGACTGAAATGACTGAAATGATTGCTAAAGCTTATGGTGGTGAAGCAACAATTTCATTCAGAAATCAAACAGCAATTACATATAACAATCATGACTTAGTCAAAGATATGCTACCTAGTTTACGTAAAGCTGCTGGAGATGATAAAGTGATTCAGATTAAAGCAGAAACTATAGGTGAAGATTTTTCTTACTTTCAAGAAAAAATTCCAGGTTTTTATTTTTATCTTGGCGGAATGACAAAAGGAAACACAGAACTTCATCCACACCATACACCTAGTTTCTATATTGATGAAAGTGGATTATTGCTTGGCGTAAAAGCCTTAACTCAAATAACATTAGACTATTTAAATCAAAACTAATATGGAATCATTTTTAGATATACTATCCAATATCCCTTGGTGGTTATGGATTATCATTGTGTTGGTGGTCATCGCAATGCGAGACATCTTTTTCCAAACAAAACATACCATAAGCCATAATTTTCCAATTATTGGCCATATTCGTTATCTTTTAGAAAGTATCGGACCTGAAATGCGTCAATATTTTGTAGCGAATAATCGTGAAGAATTACCATTCAACAGAATTGAGAGAAGCTGGATTTATGCCTCTGCAAAGCAAGAAAACAACTATGAAGGTTTTGGAACAGATCGTGATATTTACGCACATCATCATATTTTCATTAATAATGCGATGATGCCCTTTAAAGTTGATGACAATCACCCTAGCAACACTGACAAATCATTTATTCCATGTGCAAAAGTTATGGGATTACATAACAAAAGGCGAAAACCTTATCGACCAGCTTCAATTATAAATATCTCTGCTATGAGTTTTGGCTCTTTGTCTGCCAAGGCAATAGAATCTTTAAATAAAGGTGTTAAAATTGCTCATGCATATCACAACACTGGTGAAGGCGGCTTATCACCTTATCATAAAAATGGCGGCGATGTTGTATTTCACTTTGGAACCGGTTATTTTGGTGTTCGTGCACAAGATGGAGGGTTTTCAATGGAAAAAATGATAAAGCTGGTTGAAGACAATCCTTTTGTTCGTGCTATTGAAGTTAAACTTTCTCAAGGTGCTAAACCAGGAAAAGGAGGTGTACTTCCAGGAGCTAAAATAACAGAAGAAATTGCCGAAATTAGAGGTGTTGAAGTTGGTAAAGATGTATTATCACCTCCAAATCATAAGGCTTTTTCTAATGTACCAGAATTAATAGATTTCATTGAATCTATTGCAGAAGCTACAGGCTTACCTGTAGGAATAAAAGCTGCAATAGGAAAATTAGACCAGTGGGAAGAACTTGCTGAAATTATGCATAAAACAGGTAAAGGACCAGATTTCATAACTGTTGATGGTGGCGAAGGAGGAACTGGAGCTGCTCCGCCAAGCTTCGCTGATCACGTAAGCTTGCCTTGGGTTTATGCCTTTGGTGATTTATATAAATTATTCCAAAATAAGGGTTTAACTGAGCGCATTGTATTTATAGGTAGTGGTAAACTAGGTTTTCCTGCCAAAGCCGCAATGGCATTTTCTATGGGAGTTGATTGTATTAATGTTGCTCGTGAAGCCATGATGAGCATAGGTTGCATTCAAGCGCAAGTTTGTCATACAAATAGATGTCCAGCAGGAGTAGCAACCCAAAGCAAATGGCTTCAAAATGGGATTAATGTCCCTCTTAAATCTGAACGATTAGCTCAGTATTTCAAATCTTTCAAAAAAGAGCTTATCGAAATCACACATGCGGCTGGACATGAACATCCTTGCCAATTTGATATGACAGATATTGAACTAAACGTTGATGATCATAACTTATCAAAGGATTTAAGCAGTACTTATATGTATAACAAAACAAAAGTTCCATTTACTTCTATGCAAGATTTAAAAGATTGTCTATTTTTGGGAGGCAATTTAAAAAAGAAATAAATTCCAACTTATAACACTTAAAATCAATTATGGAATTAGACATCATAGGCTTATTATTATATTGTGTTCCAGCTATAGTTACAGGAGCAATTGCATTTTTATTTTTTAGAGAACATATTGAAAATGAAAATAATCGTAGAAACTTTTTAATTCAAAAGGACCTCCAAAAAGAAAGCTTACCAATGCGACTTCAAGCCTATGAACGCATGTCCCTTTTTTTAGAAAGAATAAAACCATCAAAACTACTCTTAAGAGTTAAGCCAAACTCTTCTAATAAAGAAGATTACGAGTCTTTACTTATAGCAAATATAGAACAAGAGTTTGATCACAATTTAGCACAACAAATATACGTTACAGACAAGTGTTGGAGCATCACTTCAACCGCAAAAAATGCTACAATTCAAATGATCAGAAAAGCTAATTTATCTGAAAAAATTGATTCTTCAGACAAACTAAGAGAAGTTATTTTAAGCGATATGATAGACAAACGATCTCCTAGCGATGCAGCTCTATCTTTTATCAAGGAGGAGGTTTCAGAGATTTGGTAACTTGCACTTCTATAACAACGCTGAATCTTTGTGCTTTTGTTTAGCATACTCATAGCCTTGAGCCCACCATTTCACCATTAATCGTTTACTGAAAATCAATGAATTCTCGGTAAGACTTGTAGGCGTATAATACAAATTTAGTTTCACACCTCTGTTTTTAGCCGCCAACTTACCAATCATAATATCATTTTTCTCAACCTGATCTAACAAATGACCAAAGAGACTCAGCATTAATGAAAACGGATTTTTACCCAAGATTTTTTGCTTACTCATATTTTCAGACTCCAAAACAACAGCGTCAACCTCAGTAGCACCTCGCTCTATAGCCTCTCTTATTGGAATCACGCAACCCAAACCACCATCAGCATATTCATAACCGTTAACTTTAGCCAAGGACATAAAGGGGATATAATTGCATGAAATCCAAATCCAATTACAAAACTCTTCATAGTCAAATTCTTTTATAGACTTATACTCCACACGATTCATCGATAAATTCGAAACCGTTACAACCACATCTTCTTTAGTTTCCCTTATTTTATTAAATTCTTCTATTGTTAAATTCCTTTTTATATATCGCTTTAACGACTTACTCTCACCAAAGGTCCTTTTCATTCTTATGAATTGCCACAGTGAATTCAAAAAATCAATAGAAACATATTCTCGATCACCTTTTTGACGCTGAACGAATGGACTCACACTAAATATATCTCGCTGGTTCACATTGGTAAATATAGTATACAACTTACCAATATCATTAGCCGCCAAATGAGGCACTAACAAGCTTCCAGTTGAGGTACCTAAAAACATATCATAATTTCTACCCAAATCCTGCGTTAAATACTGAGCAACGCCACCTGCAAAAGCACCTTTACTTCCACCACCAGATATAACCAATGCTCTCATCTATTTTTCAACTTAATCAAAATCATTCTACAAAATACAATTTTATTCAAGCATAAATTAAAAGAAAATCTAATTTTAATAACAAAATCGTAAAAAGTAATTTGGTAAATTCGCAGTTATGAGTGTGAATCTACAAACTCCAATAGATTATCTTAAAGGTGTTGGGCCTAATCGTGCTGACTTGCTAAGGAGCGAATTAGGAATTCACACTTATCAAGACCTGATCAATCTGTTTCCTAATCGTTATTTAGACAGGACTAAGTACTTCAAAATTAGCCAACTCCAAAGAAATACTGCTGAAGTTCAAATTATAGGTAAAATAATCAGCTTCAAAGAAGTCCCTCAAAAAAGAGGCAAACGACTTGTAGGCACATTCGAAGACGACACTGGACGCATGGAACTGGTTTGGTTTCGTGGACAAAAATGGATACGTGACAGCATAAAAACAAACACACCATATGTTGTGTTTGGAAAGATAAATTGGTTTAATGGTAAGTTTAGCATGCCACATCCTGATCTAGAATTACTAGAAGATCACAAACAAAACTTGCGTTCATCAATGCAAGCAATATATCCTTCGACAGAAAAACTTTCGAACAAAGGCATTACAAATAGAGTCATGACTAAAATAATGCAAAGTTTATTTTTAGAAACAAAAGGTCGTTTTAAAGAAACACTATCAGAAAACCTTACTTCAGAACTTAAATTAATATCTAAAAGCGACGCCCTTTTTAACATACATTTTCCCAAAAACCAAGACCTTTTATCACGATCCGAATTTAGACTGAAATTTGAAGAATTATTTTATATTCAATTGCAATTAATTCTCAAAAACCTCATTCATAAATCTAAAATAAAAGGATTTCCGTTCGAATCGGTCGGCGACTATTTTAACAATTTCTACAAAGACTATTTACCCTTCAATTTAACCAATGCACAAAAACGTGTTTTAAAAGAAATTAGACAAGATTTAGGAAGCAACGCACAAATGAATCGATTACTACAAGGTGATGTAGGCTCAGGAAAGACTATCGTAGCTTTCATGTCAATGCTCATGGCACTTGACAATGGTTTTCAATCCTGTTTAATGGCTCCGACTGAAATTTTGTCAGTTCAACACTATAACGGTTTAATTGAATGGTCTAAAAAACTGAATATCAGAATTTCAATACTAACTGGTTCAAGTACTACTTTAGAAAGAAGAAAAATTCATGAATCATTAGAAAATGGCGAATTACAAATCTTAATTGGCACTCATGCACTCCTAGAAGAGAAGGTGAAATTCAAAAATTTAGGACTCGCAATCATAGACGAACAGCATCGATTTGGAGTTGCTCAAAGGTCTAAACTATGGAAAAAAAACACCTCTCCTCCACACATTTTAGTAATGACTGCTACACCAATTCCGAGAACTCTAGCAATGTCTGTTTATGGCGATCTAGACATTTCAATTATTGATGAATTGCCACCAGGAAGACAAACCATAAAAACAGTGCATCGATATGACAAAAATCGACTCAAAGTTTTACGTTTCATGCGAGATGAAATTGATAAAGGAAGACAAGTTTACATCGTTTACCCTTTAATTCAAGAAAGTGAAAATTTAGATTATAAAGATTTAATGGACGGTTATGAAAGTATTGTAAGAGATTTTCCACAACCAAAATACCAAATCTCTATAGTACATGGCAAAATGAAACCAGCAGATAAAGATTATGAGATGCAACGTTTCGTTAAAGGTGAAACACAAATTATGGTCGCTACAACTGTTATTGAAGTTGGCGTTAATGTACCAAATGCATCAGTTATGATTATCGAAAGCGCCGAAAGATTTGGCTTATCACAATTACACCAACTAAGAGGACGCGTAGGTCGTGGCGCCGAACAAAGCTATTGTATTTTAATGTCTGGTTTCAAACTAAGTCAGGACAGTAAAATAAGACTTGAAACTATGACTAGAACCAGTGACGGATTTGAAATTGCTGAAGTTGATTTAAGACTTCGTGGTCCAGGAGACATCATGGGCACACAACAAAGTGGTATATTGAATTTAAAGATAGCAAATATCATTAAAGACAAAGATATTTTGCAAAGCGCACGTTTTTACGCTAAACGAATTCTAACCCACGACCCATCACTTAATCAAATTGAAAACAAAATTATCTTGGAAACTTACAGACAACTCAGTAAGTATAAAAATATTTGGAACTATATTAGCTAGTCATAATCTAAACAATTGAAATAAATATTAATTATTATATTGTTGAATGTAGAAACAATTTAACTTATTAACTTAAATTGCTAATAAATGACTTCGAATCAAAAACAACTACTCTTCACTATTATTTTTATAGCTATATTACTTTATGCAGACCCAGTATATGCTGGCCCAGGCGGTACTGTAGCAAAGGCGTTTTTTAAAACATGGTGGGGAAAAACCATTTTAGGTCTTTTAACTATAATCTTTCTTCCATTAATTATTTATATGAAAACTGTTGAGTTTTTTGCAGTACGAAAAGCAAAAAAAGAACTCTTTAAAATAGGTCTAATAAATAAGGATTTCTCATGGCTAAATGTTGAAAAACATGTAACCAATACATTTACAAGAGTTTATAAAGCATGGAACAATGAAGATATGAAAGAAGTTTCTGAATACGTAAATCATTGGTATTGGCAAAACCAACAAAGTGTTCATTTAGACAAATGGAAATCAGAAAATTTAAAAAATGTATGTCATCTTGAGAGTATTAATAAAATCAAACCATTGTATTTAGAAATTTCTGATGACGACAATTTTGAAGGCTCCAAAATAGCTTTCAGTATAACAGCAAATGTTGAAGACTACCTAATCGACAGAGATTCCAGAAGAATAGTTAAAGGAAAAAATGGTTATAACAGTGAAGAAAAAATATGGATCATGGAATATTCTAATAAAAAATGGCTTTTAGATGATATCAGAGATGGAGATCTGTCATTACAATTTGCAAAACTTAAAAATGTTATTCCTGAAAGTATTAGCGAAGGAATACTAAGCAAAGGTTAACAATTGATAATAGTTTTTAAATCATAATTTTAAACACATAAAACGCTAGAATGCTTCATCTTAAATTAGAAACCGATCCTCGTTGGGCAACTATTGCAGAAGAAAATATCGAAGAAATACTGACAGATCACGCTTGGTGCGAACAAAAAGCTGCTACTAATGCCATTACTATTATAACTCATAATCCACAATACGAGGATTTAGTTACTGACTTACTAGAACTCGCCAAAGAAGAGCTAGAGCATTTTCAAATGGTACACAACATTATTAAAGCTCGTGGCTACAAACTTGGCAGAGAACGAAAAGACAGCTATGTAAACGAATTATATAAGTTTATGAATAAGGGTGGCAACCACCTACAAAGCATGGTAGATCGATTGTTGTTTTCTGCCATGATTGAAGCTAGAAGTTGTGAACGATTCAAATTATTATCGCAACGAATCAAAGACCCAAAACTTTCTCAATTTTATTATGACTTAATGGTTAGCGAAGCAGGTCACTACACAATCTTTATAACCTTTGCTCGTAAATACGGAAAAGATATTGATGTTGATCAGCGCTGGAAAGACCTCGTAGAATTTGAAGGTCAACTCATTAAAAGCTATGGTGTGTTTGAAAGCATACATGGTTAAAAAAAGTAATTATTCAATAAGCAAACTATCCATAAATATTTCAAATTCACGCTTAAACTCTGTGTGCTTTTCCCCAGTTGCAGGCCCGTTAAACCCTGTATGAATTTTTCGCACTTGTCCTTTTTTATCTATAAAAATTGTGGTTGGATATGACAAAACATGGTTTAGCATAGGTAATTTTTCTTGAGCTTTAACTTTATCTGAAGTCCCATATTGCGCCAATAAAATTGGATATGATATTCCAATATTATCTTTTAAACGTTTAATACTTTGGAATGCTTTTTCTTTTGTCTTTGCATACTCAAAAGCTAAAGCGACGAATTCTAAATCTTCATTACTAGTCATGTTGTAATATTCAGAATAATATTTACTTTCATCTAAACAATTTGGACACCAAGTTCCCATTATCTGCACTACAACTACCTTATTCTTGAATTGATCATCAGACAATGACACCATATCCCCTTCTGAATCTGGAAAAGTAAATTCTAATACTTCATATCCGTCTTTTAAATAGGTAAGATTGTTGGCATCTGGCAATTCATAAGTTTCATTCCGTTTTCCAACAAACGGCTCTACCCAATGATTTCCTGAGTAAAACATACCATTCATAGTATCGCCTTCAATTTCAGCAGTAAACAAAAAAGCATGAGCTCCATCAAATGTAGATAGCTTCATAATATCACCATCCATAACACCTTCTAAATAACGATAATCTCCTGTGGTGGTTCGAAAAGTACCTTTAACTTTTGCCCCTTCTTGCTTAAAAATTCCTTTAGCAATATACATGTCAGCTTCAGAATCTGGACTAAATACAACTTCCCAATTTCCAGTCAAATCCTGATTTGTTTGATTATATTTTGAAGCAAACCGCTCTCTGTTTCCATATTCAGCTGAAAATGGAACCACACGATCCAAACTTTCTTTTATAAAATCACCTTCTAAGTCTTCACCATTAATAATAGCTTTTACGTAACCTTCAAATACAGGAGCTTTAAAAACTATTGTATCTTTAGAATACGAAATATCATTCACTAAAATCACTTCATCTGCATTAAAAATCTTGATAGACTCTTGAGAGGTTACTTCAAAAACAAAAGGCAAAACCTCATCTGGACTAACGCGCAATTCAGCCCTCCAAAACCCTAATTTTAGTTTGTTTCCCTCTCTTGAATCACAGGACAACAGCATTAGAAAAACAACAATAAAAGCAATAGAATATTTCATGATATGGAGATTAAATAAGCTATAGTCTTAACAAATTTATAATTCTTACAAAGAAAAGCAATTATCAATTATTATTACTACATAGTATTATTATCTTTGTGTCTTGATTAAAGAATAAAAATGAAGATTTCTTATAATTGGTTACAACAGTTTTTAAAGACAGATTGGCCAGCTGAACAAACTGGTAAACTTCTAACAGACTTAGGTTTAGAGATTGAAGGCATTGAGTCTTTTCAATCGATAAAAGGTGGTTTAGACGGTATTGTTGTTGGAGAAGTATTAACATGTGAACAACATCCAAATGCAGATCGTTTAAAAATTACAACTGTAAATATTGGCGACAAAACACCTTTACAAATTGTATGTGGAGCTCCAAATGTTGCAAAAGGACAAAAGGTTCCCGTCGCTACAATTGGTACAACTTTATATACAGACAAAGGTGAAGCTTGGACAATCAAAAAAGGTAAAATAAGAGGTGAAGAAAGCCATGGAATGATTTGCGCTGAAGACGAATTAGGTCTTGGAGCATCTCATGACGGAATTATGGTCTTAGGACCTGACACAAAAGTTGGTACTCTTGCTTCAGATTTATTTGAAGTTGAAAATGATCAAGTATTTGAAATCGGACTCACTCCAAATCGTGCTGATGCCATGAGTCATTTTGGTGTCGCTAGAGACTTAAAAGCAGGATTACTCCAAAAAGAAATCAATTCAGAATTAATTACTCCTTCAGTAAGTTCGTTTCATGTTGAAAACAGAACACTAAAAATAGATATCGATGTTAAAGACAAAACTTTAGCACCTCGCTATTGTGGTGTCACCATTTCTGGAATAAAAGTAGAAACATCCCCTTTATGGCTACAAAATAGATTAAAAGCGATTGGATTAGCTCCAAAAAACAACATCGTTGATATTACCAATTATGTATTACATGAATTAGGACAACCGCTTCACGCCTTTGATGCAGCCAAAATAGCTGGCAATAAAGTCGTAGTAAAAACGCTTCCTAAAGGCACAAAATTCACCACACTTGATGAGATAGAACGAGAATTGCACGAAGAAGACCTTATGATTTGTGATGCAGAAAAACCAATTTGTATTGCAGGAGTTTTTGGAGGAATCGATTCTGGTGTTACCGAAAACACAACAACTATTTTTCTAGAAAGTGCTTATTTTAATCCTGTAAGCATTAGAAAAACAGCTAAGCGTCATGCAATGAATACTGATGCATCTTTTAGATTTGAAAGAGGCATTGATCCAAACATTACAGAATACGCATTAAAGCGAGCTGCAATTCTGATACAAGAAATTGCTGGTGGAGATATTACAAGTGATTTATTAGATTTCTACCCTAACAAAATCAAAGACTTTCAAGTCCGTTTAAGCTTTGAAAATGCTAAGAAACTGATTGGCGAAGAGATCCCAAAGGAAACGATAAAAAGCATCTTAACCTCTTTAGACATTAAAGTAAACAATGTAACTGAAGCTGGTTTAGGACTAACAGTTCCTGCCTACAGGAATGATGTTCAACGTGAAGCAGATATTATTGAAGAAGTTTTGCGTGTTTATGGTTACAACAACATTGAAACCACTGAAAAGTTAAACGCTTCGATCTCTAATACTTCTAAATTTGAAGATTACAAGCTTCAGAATGTCATTGGTAATCAACTGGCTTCTCAAGGATTTTTCGAAATGTTATCAAATTCATTGACGACCCCTAAATACATTAAATTAAGCGAACAACTTAATGAAGAACACAATGTAGAAATGCTAAATCCGTTGAGTAATGATTTAAGTGTAATGCGACAGAGCTTATTATTTTCGGGATTGGAGTCGGTAAGCTATAATATTAATAGAAAACGTGATAATTTGAAGTTATATGAGTTTGGAAAAACCTATCATAACTATAGTGAATCACGTGAAGAATTTAAACGTTTATCCATTTTCTTAACAGGAAACAAAACTAATTTACGTTGGAACACTCCTGTTCAGAAAAGTGACTTCTTTTATTTAAAAGGTATAGTAAACAGCACATTAGAACGCTTAGGACTAAATAAACATAAAGTTTCTCCTATCAAAAATGATGTGTTTAGTGAAGGCATTAGTTTATCACAAGGAAAAACAAAATTGGTTGACTTTGGGATTATAAATAAGAAAGTCTTAAAGCATTTTGGAATTTCTCAAGAAGTACTGTTTGCTGAATTTAACTGGGATAATATTATAGATTTGGTACAACACCAAGACATTAAATTTAAGGACATTCCTAAATACCCAGAAGTACGTCGTGACTTTGCTCTATTATTAGACGAAAATGTGATGTTTGAAGATATTGATAAAATAGCTATGCAAACCGAAAAGCAACTCTTAAAAGATGTCGATCTTTTTGACGTCTATCAAGGCAAGAACCTTCCCAAAGGCAAAAAGAGTTATGCCGTAAGTTTTACCATTCAAGATGAAAAGAAAACACTCACAGATAAACAAATTGACAAAATAATGAACAAGCTTCAAGCCAATTTTGAAAAACAGCTTGGCGCAGAGTTGAGATAAAAAAAAAGCCTTTTCGAAATGAAAAGGCTTTTTTTTTATAATTTATTTGGCATTTAGAATTTAAATAATACTTAAATTTAACATTCACTAAATAACACAAAATGGCATCAGTAACATTAGGCGGAACTCCCGTAAATACATCAGGAACGCTCCCTGAAATTGGATCACAAGCTCCAGATTTTAAATTAACCACAACAGATTTATCTACAAAAACATTAAATGACTATAGCGGAAGCAACTTAGTCCTAAATGTATTTCCAAGTGTAGATACAGGCACATGCGCGCAATCAATAAGAACGTTTAACAAAGAAGCAAGTAGCCTAGAGAATACTAAAGTACTTTGCATCTCTAAAGATTTACCTTTCGCTATGGCTCGTTTTTGTGGCGCTGAAGGATTAGATAATGTTATTAGCTTATCTGATTATAAAGATGGAAATTTTGGAAAGACCTATGGTCTTGATTTTACAGATGGCGCTTTTGAAACACTACTTTCTAGATGCATTATAATTGTTGATTCAAAAGGAAAGATTCTACATACTCAACAAGTCAGTGAAATTGCTGATGAACCAAACTATGAAAAAGCTTTAGCTTCTTTAAAATAATGTCAGAAAAAGACTCGTTCCTAGTTAACCGATTAAAAAGTGTAGGCTACGCCTTTAAAGGCGCAGCTTATCTTGTAAAGACTGAATCAAGTATTAAAATTCAATTTTGTATTGGGATAATAGTTACCATTGCAGGATTTTATTTTAATATCTCTAATACAGAATGGCTTATTCAAATTACATGTATAGGTCTAGTAATGAGCATAGAAGGCATGAATACCGCAATAGAGTACATTGCAGATTTTATTCATCCTGACAGACATGAAACTATAGGAAAAATAAAAGACATAGCTGCTGGTGCAGTTTTTATAGCAGCAGTTTCATCTACTATTGTAGGTTTAATTATTTACATACCTAAAATATTTTAAGGTTAATAACTCCGTTAATATCTCCTAGGTTTAAATACTTTTAAGTTAGGATAAACGTTAGTAATTTGTATTTTTGTTTTACACTAAGAATCCTTTATGGCGAAGAAAAAAACGAAGACTAAGAGCAAAGCTAAAACAACGCCTAAACTAAAAAAACCAAGTTTTAAATTATCAAGTCAGCAAAAGTTGATTTTTGGTAGTTTATTGATCATTCTTGGTGTTTTGTTGTTTATTGCATTCTTGTCTTTTTTCTTTACTGGTCAAGCAGATCAAAGCACACTTTCAGAATTTGCATCTAGAGATGTTGAAGCGCAAAATTGGCTAAATAAACTTGGTGCTTGGGTAAGCGACTTATTTATTAACAAAGGTTTTGGAATATCTTCTTTTATATTCTCAGGACTATTATTTCTATCTGGAGTTTATGTAACCCTTGATATAAACAAATCAAAACTACGCAGACATTGGATTTGGGGAACACTTATTGCAATTTGGCTTTCTGTTTTCTTTGGATTTTTCGCACAAAAATTCGACACGCTAGGCGGAACAATTGGTTTTGAAATGAATAGTTTTTTTCAAGATTACATGGGTAAAATCGGCACTATGCTCCTACTCGTTTTTATTTTGATTGTGTACTTAGCTATTAGATTCAAAGTTACTGGCGATTCAATTGCGTCTCTTTTCAAAAGTGCTAAAAAAGAGTTTAAAGAGGATATTCGTTCTGATAAAAACACTGATAACGAAACCATTGTCCCATTAGATAATGATTTGTCTGCTGAAGCTGAAGACATTAAGTCTGCTTTCGAATTAGATATTGAAAAACCTAAACCTACCATAGAAAATCACTCCATTCCAGAAAAAAAGATTGAAATTACTAAAGTTGAAATCACCAAACCTGAACCAGAACCTGAGATTGAGCCAGAACCAGAACTAAACATTGAAATAAAAACAATTGAAGAGGAAGTTTCAGAAACAGATAATCTTTCAAATAAACTGGTAGAAGATTTCGGACAATTTGATCCGACCCTAGATCTCAGTAAATTTGAATTTCCTCCATTAGATTTGTTAAAAAAATACGATACTGAAGGCATTACTATTAATCAAGAAGAACTTGAAGAAAACAAAAATCGAATTGTAGAAACCTTAAATAATTACAAAATTGGAATCTCTAGTATTAAGGCAACTATTGGTCCGACTGTTACACTTTACGAAATTGTACCAGAAGCAGGAGTTAGAATTTCAAAAATTAAAAACTTAGAAGATGATATCGCCTTATCACTTTCAGCATTAGGCATCCGTATTATTGCTCCAATACCAGGAAAAGGAACCATTGGTATAGAAGTTCCAAATAAAAACTCAACCATAGTATCGATGCGCTCTGTAATCGCATCACAAAAATTTCAAAAATCTGAAATGGAACTTCCTATTGCTTTTGGTAAAACCATTAGTAATGAAACTATGGTGGTAGATTTAGCTAAAATGCCACACTTATTAATGGCTGGAGCAACTGGTCAAGGTAAATCTGTAGGATTAAATGCTGTATTAACTTCACTACTTTACAAAAAACATCCTGCAGAAGTTAAGTTTGTTTTGGTTGATCCTAAGAAGGTAGAATTGACATTATTTAACAAAATAGAGCGACATTACCTAGCCAAACTACCAGATAGTGAAGATGCTATTATTACAGATAATACTAAGGTTATAAACACATTAAACTCATTGTGTATTGAAATGGACAATCGATACGAAATGCTTAAAAATGCAATGTGTCGTAACATAAAAGAATATAATACTAAATTTAAAGCACGTAAGTTAAATCCCAATGACGGTCACAAGTTTTTACCATATATAGTATTGGTAGTAGATGAATTTGCTGATTTAATTATGACGGCCGGAAAAGAAGTTGAAACTCCTATTGCTCGATTAGCCCAACTTGCACGTGCTATTGGTATTCACCTTATTATCGCTACACAGCGTCCTTCTGTAAATGTAATTACAGGTATTATTAAAGCAAACTTCCCAGCACGTATTGCATTTAGAGTAACTTCAAAAATAGATTCTAGAACTATTTTAGATGGTTCTGGTGCAGATCAGTTGATTGGTCGAGGTGATATGCTTTACACACAAGGAAATGAAATTATTAGAATTCAATGTGCATTTGTTGACACTCCAGAAGTTGAAAAAATAACAGATTTTATTGGCTCCCAAAAGGCTTACCCTGAAGCACATCAATTACCTGAGTATGTAGGTGAAGAAAGTGGCACAAGTCTTGATAATAATATTGCAGATAGAGATAAATTGTTTAGAGAAGCAGCTGAAATTATTGTGACAGCACAGCAAGGTTCTGCGTCTTTATTGCAAAGAAAATTAAAATTAGGATATAACAGAGCTGGACGATTGATTGACCAATTAGAAGCAGCAGGTATCGTTGGAGGATTTGAAGGAAGTAAAGCCAGACAAGTTCTTGTTCCTGATTTAGTAGCTCT
>NZ_JBGCCX010000073.1:0-10825 GCF_045105015.1 Psychroserpens sp. | reverse complement strand
TAAGACTCAAATACATTATAATTAAAGCCTCAGCATTAAGTTGAGGCTTTTTCCATTTTTATATTTAAAAGAAAAACAAATGAAATATTCAAGACTCACTAAAGAACAATTTGAAGAATTGCATCAAGAGTTTATTAATTTTTTAGCGACACAATCTATTACTGCTCAAGAATGGTCAGATATCAAGACTAATAAGCCTGAAGTTGCTGAACAAGAGTTAGATGTGTTTAGTGATTTGATTTGGGAAGGCGTATTGTCTAAGGTTGAATACTTGGAGCATATTTCACCTCAACAAATGCATTTGTTTCACTGTACAGAAAAACACATGCGATTGATTTCACTAAAAATTAAAGCTTCAGATATTGATATAACAACTACAGAAGGTTATGCTTGGTTTAGAGATAATTTATTGTCTGATGATGTAGAATTCTTTACTGCTAAAAAAGAGTATTCGGAGACTAAAAACCAAGATAAATTTAAATTAGTGTCTGAAGGAGCAAGCATAACCAAAGGTCAGTTGTACCAATATTTTGAAAATTTGGTAAGTAAATAAGTTGCTTTGTTTATTCGTATCGCAATGACTCAATAGGGTCAAGTCTAGCTGCTTTATTTGCAGGATATGAACCTGATATTACTGCGACTACAAATGTAATGATGGAGGCAGCGATCATAGCTGACCAAGGAATTACAAATTTAAAGTCTACAATTGCCGCAAATCCGAAGCCGAGGAGAATACCTAAGATGATGCCTAAAAGACCACCTAGCTGACCTATGATTATGGTTTCAATAAAAAACTGAAAGGCTATTGTGCTTCGTTTTGCACCTAAAGCTTTTCTTACTCCAATCTCTCTAGTGCGCTCTGTTACAGAGACTAGCATCATGTTTAAAAGCGCGATTGTAGAGCCGAAAATAGTGATAATACTTATAATCCAGGCAGCAGTTTCTAAAACTCCTGTAATTGAGCCAATTCGGTTAATAAGATCATCGCTTCGCTCTAAACCGAAGTTGTTTTCTTCAACAGGATTTAGTCCTCTAATATTTCTAAACAATAAAATGGCTTCATCTTGTGCGCCTTCAAGCATATCTTTTTTGTCTGTTTTTACGCTTAAACTATAATTGATATTAGGATTAGTAAAAATAGTACGTGCTTTTTGTAGCGGCATAAAGATTCTTAAATCTTGATTATTTCCAAAAGTTGCGCCTTTTTCTTTTAAAACACCAATCACTTTAAATTTAGCGCCTCTAACACTAATCGTTTTGTTAATTGGATTAACGTCATTAAGTAGCGCTTTTCTAAGGTCACTTCCTATAACGCAAACATTGTTGCTATTTTGTACGTCAAAGTAGTTGAGGTCTCTTCCTAAGTCGACTTCAAGGCCAGAGTTTGTGATGTAATTTTCATTAATTCCTAAGATTTGTACCTCAGGATCTGTTTTTTCATTTTCATATTTTACCTCAGCTCCAAAAGTACCGATAAAAGAAATAGATGTTTTTGTAAACGGAAAGGTATATTTTTCTTCAAAATCTTTCACATTCCTATAACTAATTATAGGATTTATTTTTTGCCTTTCACTTCTTCGCTGTGTATTGAACTCATAACGCTGGATATTAAACGTATTTGCACCCATTGAGGAAAAATCACTAGAAATTGTGTTTTCAAGAGCCGAAACAGCACTTAATATTCCAACTAGGGCAGTAATACCAATAGCTATGATTAAAATGGTGAGGATTGTACGAAGTAATTGACTTTTGATAGAATCAAATGCAATTCGGATATTTTCTCTAACTAATGAAAACATAATACACTTTAAAAGTTGGTTGTGTTTTAATGTAAGACTACAAAACACCTATAAAGTTACTATAAAAATGAAATAACTTTCGACTGCCTATGAAATTTATAATATTTTTGTGATAATTTATGATTAATCATATGTGATTTTACTCATTTCAGAATAAAATTCACTTCAAATCGACTTCTGTCTTTACAGAACATATTATGGCACAAAAACCAAGCATTCCAAAAGGTACAAGAGATTTTAATCCTCAAGAAGTTTCAAAACGAAACTATATTTTTAATGTGATTAAAAGCCAGTTTGAACTATTTGGATTTCAACCTATTGAAACACCAAGTTTCGAAAACTCGAGCACATTGATGGGGAAATATGGAGAGGAAGGAGATCGTTTGATTTTTAAGATTTTAAATAGTGGTGATTATTTAAGTAAAGTTGATGAGAATTTATATGCTTCGAAGGATTCCAATAAGATGACTTCTAGTATTTCAGAGAAAGCACTTCGCTATGATTTAACCGTTCCTTTTGCGAGATATGTTGTGCAGCACCAGAATGAAATTGACTTTCCGTTTAAACGTTATCAAATTCAACCCGTTTGGAGAGCAGATCGACCACAAAAAGGTCGCTTTAGAGAGTTTTATCAATGTGATGCAGATGTTGTTGGAAGTGATTCGCTTTGGCAAGAAGTTGAGTTTGTTCAACTTTACGATGCTGTATTCACTGCTTTAGGATTAAAAGATGTAACTATAAAAATTAATAATCGTAAAATTTTATCTGGAATTGCTGAAGTGATAGGTGCTCAAGATAAACTTATAGACTTTACAGTTGCTTTAGATAAATTAGATAAAATAGGAGAGGAGAAGGTGAAAACTGAAATGTTAGATAATGGGATTCCGCAGTCTGGTATTGATAAATTACAGCCTCTGTTTAATCTGAAAGGTGATTTTGGTTCTCAAATTAAGGAATTGAAATCTATTTTAAATGCTTCTGAAGAAGGCAAAAAAGGCATTGAAGAATTGGAATTTATAAATCATGGGATTGAATCACTGAGTTTGCAAACAGCTTCACTTCAATTAGATGTTACACTTGCTCGTGGATTGAATTATTACACTGGTGCTATTTATGAGGTTTCGGCTCCCGAAGGTGTAAAAATGGGATCTATTGGAGGAGGAGGTCGTTATGATAATCTTACTGAAATTTTTGGTAAACCTAATACGAGTGGTATTGGTATTAGTTTTGGTTTAGATCGTATTTATCTAGTTTTAGAAGAATTAGGATTATTTCCAGAGACTGTTTTAGACACGACCAAAGTATTGTTTATCAATTTTGGAAATGCTGAAGCAATGGCTAGTATGAAAGCTATCAAACAACTTCGTGGATATGGTGTTCGAGCAGAATTATATCCCGATCATAAGAAGACCATCAAGCAATTTAATTATGCTAATAAACGAAATATTCCTTTTGTGGTATTATTAGGTGAATCTGAAATGAATTCGAATACTTTTACTTTAAAAAACATGAAGACTGGAGATCAAAATTCACTCACTTTTGATGAGATGCTAAAAACTTTGCAATAAATAAAAAAGCCTCAAATTTCTTTGAGGCTTTTTAAATAAGTTAAGTTTAAGGTAGATTTGGGTCTATTATTTTACTAAAACTTTCTTGGATACTGAACCGCTTGCAGTATTTATTTTTACAATGTAAGTTCCAGAACTTAAATTCTTAACTTCATATTCAGAATAGTCCAGTTCTGAAATATCTTTTATAGTGTGAATCGATTGTCCAACAATATTGAATAATTCGATAGACTTTACTTCTTTAAAATTAGGGTTTAATAATATTAAGCTTTCAATGTCATTTGAGTAGAATACTTCTAATGCGCTTAATTCTTTATTATCATCAACGCTTAAGGTATCGTCTGCATCTCTAAATGTCATTTCAAATCTATCTAGGTGCTCGCCTGCATCAAGATAAATTTCATAATCACTTTCTCTTAGATTGTGATAAGTAGCATTTTGAATGTCATGGATAAATATATCCATATCGTTTGGTACATTTTCAAGAGCATTAATACTAATTGTATTTACACCTTGAGTATCTGTAATAATACCTAATGGATATGTTGTATCAATTTCGACATCATCACTACCTTGAATGATGTATTTTCCACCATCAATCATCCAATACATATCATCTATTTGAGATTCATTTACAATACCATCGTAACCTAAATCTACAGCTGTAGTAGCATTAGGGTCGATTGTTAATAATAATTGACGATTAATTTCATTCACTGTATAAATACCAATTCTAAATTTCATTCTTGGGTCTGCAGAAGTTTCTGTTTGACTATTGGTAGCCATTAATTCACTGTTTCTTATGAACACTGAGCTTCCTGCTAATGAACCATCTTCTTTTTGGAATTGTCGTTGGTCATTTTCAAAAATAATTTGTCCTCCTGTATTAGCATCAACAAAGAAACCTTGACTAACCGGAATATATCTTCCAGGTGTTTTTCTAGCTCCGCCTGTGTTATTAACTCCAGGAACTGGAACACCTAATGTTACAGAAGGAGTGCCTCCAGATAAATTCATTTGAGCATAACCACCTTGGTATTGAGATAAGATATGATTTCCACCGCCCCAATGTTCCCAGAAATATAATGTTCCAGTAGTTACACCAAGGTTGTCATTAATAAATTCAACAGCATCGATAGCAGAAGGGTAAGGGTTTCCAACTAAATAATTGTTTCCAGCATTAATAGTTAATTCAATATCTCCATTATTTGGTTTACCTCTAAAGACATAGTTTTGATCTTCATCTAGGTCTCCTGTTCCAGGACCTTTCATGGTGAAACCTTCACCAGCGAAAATAGTACCTGTACTTCTTGTATGTTGCCATGCTGAGTAATCTCCATCAGCTAAGTTAGAGAATGTCCACACCCAGTAATCAGCAATTCTCAATGGAGACGAAGTACCATCATAGCCACTAGTGTTAAATCCAACATTTTGTAAAACATCAGTTAAGCTATATCTAAATTCGTTTGTAGCAGCATCAGTTTGTCCAACTGGAGAAGACCAATAATTATAAGTGTACGTATCAGCTGTTCCTTGTTGATCGCGTTCTAAACGCCCTGTTCCACCAACAATTAAGTCACTATCTTCATCTTGTATTAATTGCGACTCTCCTTCAAGATCAATAGTTCCGTCTAGAGTTAAATAATGAGTTACTGTAAGTCCGTATCCTGTATTTGTAGTAGCATCGGTAATACCACTAACTTCTAATTCATTGCTATCAACCATTAATCCTAACACTTTTCTGTTTCCATCTTTGCCAGAAGGTAAATCAGAGTCATCATCAATTGTAATATTATGATTTGTTCTTACAATATTCCAGTCAACAGTTTGTGAATTACTAACAATTGAAGTTGTTCCTGGAATTGTTTGTAATGTTCCGTTTTGCCAAGAGCTTTGTGTATCCCAATCACCATTTTGAGTTGACTCATAAGGTAATGGAGCAGTTTGTCTATCGACTGTGTTTAGATTTCTTAGAGCACCTTGATTTAAATTACCTGAGGCATCCTCTGTATTTGTATAAGTGTATATAGACATTGGATAATAACCAGCAAGTTCTGACCATGGAATGGTAGCAATTTCATTTTTAGTTATTGAAGTAGGTAGTACTTTACCAGCAGTTATACCTGCATTGTCTTCAATCTCTTGATTCATTATAAATCTGAGTTGATTCGGAGTTAGTTCAGTATCCCATACTCTTACTTCATCAATATTTCCTCTAAAATGCTGTACAGGAGCATTTTTTCCTGCTGCTGCAATGTAGAATGATTCATCAGTTTCACCAGGAGGTGTTCTGCTTTCTGATCCTGCTTCAATACCATCAATATATATTGTTACTGTCGATCCATCGTAAATAGCAGCCACATGGTGCCATTCATCATCAGGTATTCTAGTAGTAGGTGAAATAATTTGAGCCGGACCACCATTTTTCCATGAGAAGTGTAATCTATTATTATTTAAAATTCTAAAGTCATAACCTTGAGTATAAGAAACGTCCCTTTTAGAAATAATAGATTTAGTACCAGAATCGGCAGCATCTCTTTTAATCCATGCAGAGATCGTAAACTCGTCTGGATTTAAGTCTAAAGCATCTTCCATATCCACATAATCAACAACTCCATCAAAATAGATAGACCGTTCAACTTCAACTTGAGGAGCATAACCAAATGTGATATACTTTGTGCCATCAAAATCATAGTCTGTTTCAAGATTTCCGTTCCCATCATCTCTCATAATTCTGTAATCTGCAGTTGGGTCAAATACTCCAGTGCTAGAAATGAACATGTAAAAACTACCAGGAGGATCGATATTTCTAATCGCATCAATTGGAATTCTAACCTTAGCTGTTGGAATATCTCCACCATTTTCAACAACCTTCCATACTCTTTGCATAGCAACAAAACTTACAGTAGTTGTTAATGCAGGTGAGATGCCTGAACTCATGTTAACAAATTCTTCTCCTGCAGCAGAATTAAGATTAGCACCATTATTACCCCATACTAAGTATTCTTTATCATTAAGGGATGTTGCATTATCAGATTGGTTTAATTTATTAGTATCATAAATATCAGTTAAGCCAATTGTTAAAATACCTTGTGTTCTGTTTGTTTCAGGGTCAGAATCCATATCATCATTGGCATTATTCACACTTCTTGATTGTTTTTGATTTAATTCAGAGGCATCATCTCTACCAATACCTGCAATATCATAGTTGTAACCGACATTTGCAGATTGATCCCAGATAACTGTACCATCACTATCAACATAGTCTTGAGTTGTACCATTTACACCAAGTGTAATACCATATTTAATAGCTAAATAAGATTCTATTCTATTGCGTTCTTCAGTTAGATTTGCGTCATCTTTTCTTGCCGAATAGGTGATAACCTCAGCAACTCTTGCATTTAAAGATGCTTCCCAGCCTTCACTGCGTCCAATCCACCATCTAGAATCGTTTGCATTATCGAATTCAATAGTGTCATTTTGATAATCTTCTATATCATTAGCATTATAATATAATTCTTGTAGACTATTTCCTGTATTATTTCTTGTGTTTATGATACCAACATTATTATAACTAGCACCACCAGTCTGGGCAACACCATAACCATCATTAGGGTCATTGTCATATGAATCGTAAGCATAACAAATTACTTCATTATCTACTCTACCAGTATAATTACCAAAACCAATACCTGTTGCATCAGTAGCTGCACTGCCTAAGACTGCATCACTACAAAAGACATCCATAAAACCAAAATTACGATTGATTGGTGTGTCATCTGGAATAATAACAAGAAAAATATCTTGAGTATAGAATCCAAAATCACCAGATAAAAATTCTGTTGTTGTACTGTCATGAGAATAGTCACCATCTATAGATACAGATGTATATGAATTATCAAATTCAATAACAGGATTAAAGTTTACATTTTTAGTAGTATTATCGAAATATGTAGGTCTTTGTGAGGTGTTGTTTACTCTTGCATCACTACCAAGACCTTGATCTTCCCAAGAAGACACATTTTGACCTGTAGTTAAGCTTAGCCCGTCATCAGCTTTTAGCCATAGCGCTAAATCTGAAGTTACTCCTCCAGGAGCTACAGTTGGATTTGGTTTTTCTGTTATTGTTACAAGGTCAATTGCTATATCACTTCTAGAGTCGTTAGACATATCGCCTTTTAATCTGATTTTTACTGTTTGACCAATATAACTACTTAGGTCTACACTAATAGGGATGAAAGATGAATTACTATTAGTTTGTGTATAACCTATTTGACTGAATAATACTGAGCTATAGCTAAGACCGTTATCTGTACTAATTTCAACTGTTAGATCTCCCATATAATTTGTTGTTGTACCACCACTGGTAACACTACCATACATGTGATAGAAAAAAGTTAACCTAGGATTAGTAGCTCCTGTTAAATCAAAACAAGGACTAACTAGTTGTGCCGTGTCATTTAAATTCCCTGAAGCTTCGGTGAAAATATAATAACTTCCATCATGAGCTGCATTAGGTCCTGTTCCTCCACTTGGAGTACTTGTATTGGTTCTCGACCAATCAAAATCATCAGTCACACCGTTGAGGTCTTGAAGCCATGATCCAAATCCTGATTCAAAACTTTCTGAATATGGATAAGAAGATACAGTTGTTGTACAAACACCAGGAGTAATACCATACCCTTGGATATTAAAGTAGTATGTACTTTCGTTACTATCGTTGTTTGCAATTGTAATATTTGCAGTTCTTAGACCTACAGCAGCAGGATCAAATGTCACATCAAAAGTTGTAGAACCAGAAGGAGCTACAGTAGTTGCTGGACCAGATGTTACAGTAAATTCTGAAGCATGAACACCTGCTATAGTTATTGTACCTATATTTAAAGTTGCACCACCTAAGTTTTCAATTGTGAAGGTATTTGTATGAGTTGAACCAGTTACAGCGACTGCAGGGAATTCAGTGTCATCAGTTGTACTTGGAAAAATGTCACCATCATTAATTGTATTTCCGTCACCAGTAACGTTAATTTCTGGTGAAGCCGTAAATCCTGTTCCTTCAATATTAAAGTTGTATGGGTTTTCATCACTATCATCATTAACAATACTAATTGTTGCAGTTCTTGAACCAGTAGCACTTGGATTAAACGTGATTTCAAAAGTTGTACTACTTCCACTAGAAATAGAAGCGGAAGGAATTGCAGTTACAGAAAAATCTGCAGCATTTGTACCAGAAATTGTAACATATGGTGATGACCCAGTTAAATTTAATATTGAACAACCTAGATTGTTTATTGTAAATGTATTTGCATTAGTTCCAGCAGCTACATCAACAGATCCGAAATCAGTGTCATCGGTTACAGAAGGAGTAGTGTCACCATCAGCTATAGTATTTCCAAGACCAGTAATTTCAATTTCATTACCACCACCACCAGACACATTAAAGAATACATCAACACCAACACCGGCAGAAGTTAAACTGCTGCCATCATTTGTTAACACAATTGAGCCACCAGATGTTACTGTTACATTAGCTGCGCCATTCCATGCATCTCCATAACTATCATACATAGTTATATAGTAATTATTTAAATCTTGTAAACAACCTAGATTAACAGTTGTAGAAAAATTTCCGTTACTACCATCATAACCATCATCAATAGTTGCTATTAAAGTACCACTAGGATTGTAGACTTCAACACGGTTTTCACCAGACCAACTTGGCCAGGTTACAGAAACAGATACGTTAGAGTATGATATACTAGTACCAGTTCCTTGGATATTAAAATTATAAGGGTTTTCGTCACTATCTCCATTAACAATGCTAACTGACGCTGTTCTTAATCCAGTTGCACTAGGGTTAAATGTAATATTAAAAGTTGTGCTTCCAGAGGCTGCAACAGATCCAGATGGACTTGCTGTTACAGTAAAGTCAGAAGCATTTGTACCTGAAATTGTAATTGCACCTACAGATAAAGAAGTCGTACCTATGTTTTGTATAGTGAATGTATTTAAGTTTGTTCCTGCAGAAACATCTACATTTCCAAAATCAGTATCATCAGCGGGAGTTGGAAAAATATCACCATCAGCTATTGTCATTGCATTACCTTGAATATTAATTTCTGGGCCAGCGACAGTTGTAGTAAGTCCATCTAAATTAATTATCTGTAATTCATGACTTATTGTATTCCCACTTCTGTGACACCAATGTGCAGCTTGAGTTGTTGAATTTAAATAGTAGTTTCTCCATCCTCTTGCATAAGCTTGACCACCACCACTTGTTCTTGATGAACCTATAATTAGAGCTTCATTTGTATTTGATAAACCAGCACTAGTAATATTTATATTAGTTGCGCCAGCAGAGTTTGATGTGTTTTGAAATCTTGAAACATTTAATCCAGAATTCACTAAAACATGAACAAAATGACGATTACTATTTGTGGCATTTGAATCGTGATTTGAATGAAAAGTCCAGTCTACTCTTTGATTGTTAGATCCTGGGTCAAACACTGGCCAATTATCAGCCAAAGCATCATTAGTACCACTTGTGGTCATGTCTCCTCTGTGTTGTCCAAAAATCATTGCTTGATTCCATGAACTAACATTAGTAGCAGATCCTGTACCATCAGAATTATTTCTTAAAGTAATAGTTCCTGTGTCTGATGCTGCATTTCCTGAATCACCATGGAGAACATTCCAGTTACTTCCAGTAAATTCAACAAGTGTTATATAAACAGTTACATTATTTGCATTAGACCCTTTTTGAACTCTCATAGTTGCTGCACTTTCTAAATAAGCAATTGCTGTTCCAGAGTCTGCATCTTGACTTGTAGCATTATTCATAATCCCTGTTATAAACGGGATACATTTATTAGCATTTACAATTCCTGATAAACCTTGTGTTGTACTGTTATTAGTGCCATTCAGGTTGACAGTGTATCTTCCGCGGACAATCATTTCATTATTACCGCCAGGAGGTCCTACATATTCCCATATAGAAGTATTAAATCTCATGTTTGAACCTGAGGATCCAGATTCTCTATAATAATTTAAAGTTCCTGTACCTGATAATACTCTAGCTCCTGCTAAATCATCGCCTTGAAATGTTCCTGTAGATCCGTTTGGACCTGCATGAGTTTTACGGTTGTTGTTAGGGATCGCTACTGCATTGTTTAATGATGCTACAGGTGTGAAAGAAGTATTAGTTCCTCCAGAGTTACCTACATCATCTTGTAAATGTTGGACATTAAAATCTGCTGTTTGTGAAAACAGAAATGTTGTTGATAAAAGCATACCTATAACTAGGGTATACTTTCTGAATGAAAGTGTAGAAATTTTCATAAGCGGTTAAATTTTAGTTTGGGACTAATTAATTTATGGTACAAACATATACGAATACTCCATGAAATGCAAATAAAATCGATGAAATGCATAATGTTTTTTTTAAAACATTGATTTTCA
>NZ_JBGCCX010000072.1:0-5698 GCF_045105015.1 Psychroserpens sp. | reverse complement strand
ACAGCCATTGTCATTATCTGTAACGGTTAAGGTATATGTTCCTACTTCTGATACTGTAATATCTTCGGTTGAAGCTGAATAACCATTCGGTCCACTCCATGCATAAGATAAATCTGCATCTGGATTGGTACTACTTCCTGAGCCATCTAAAGTGACTTCTAAAGTTGTACATGTCAGTTCCATATCTGATCCTGCATCTGCTGTTGGAGAATTTTCATCTGCTGATACTACTGCATCACTCATCGCAAAACAACCATTGTCGTTATCTGTAACCGTTAAGGTATATGTTCCTACTTCTGATACTGTAATATCTTCTGTTGCTGCACTGAATCCATTCGGTCCACTCCACGCATAAGATAAATCCGCATCTGGATTGGTACTACTTCCTGAACCATCTAAAGTCACTTCTAAGATTGTACACGTCAGTTCCATATCTGAGCCTGCAGCTGCTGTTGGTGAAGTTGTATCAGAAGTTACTGAAGCTGTTGCAGTAGATGTACAACCAGTTTGAGTTTCAATAACCGTTAATGTATAAATTCCTATGTCACTAACCGAAGGATTTTGATCATTTGAACTAAATGAATTTGGACCAGTCCATGAGTATGTAACTCCTACTGTAGAACTCGAAGCAGTTAATTGAACTGATAAATTGAAACACGTCAATTCACCTCCAGATGCACTTGCATTTGGTAATGGATTAATTGAAATCACTATTGTATCTGTAACATAACAATCTGCTGCTACTTGACTACGAACATAATATGTTGTTTGAACTAATGGACTAACATTTGTATCAGTAAGTGCATTATCATTATTGTCTGCATCTGCTTGACTTGTATGAAACGATACTGTTCCACCAGATGTTACTAAAGTAGACAAATCAATACTTGATTGACTTTCAGCACATACAGAATCATCTTCAGTTGTAAGACTAGGAGGCGTACATAACGATTCTGTCACCTCAGCTGAACTACTATCACTCAATGGATCGCCTGTTGGTGTCTCACCAGTAACATCTGCTGTATTATTGAAAGGGAATGTTTGTCCAACAGAGAATGTTTGTTCATAATAGTATGTTATAGATTGACCTGAGATCATAGATGTTTGAAAAGCAGGTGTTAAATCGTTTTCATCAATTCCTATATCAGCATCTGAAAAATCCATATTGCTTATGGTTTGGTCACCATCATTTGTAATTGTAAAACAATAGGTCACTTCAGAATCATTCGGATTAGGGATGGTTTTAGCACCATCACAATTTGCTCCGCTATCGTGGCCAGCATATACTGATTTTTCAAGCGATAAATCATTGTTACAACCACTCTGTGCTATATCTAAGAAGCATTGTGTTAAATCACCAGCTGAAATTAATCCATAATCTGCTGTTAGCACTGTTAACGTAGGGTTGGCTGGTCCATCATCAACAATAGGTCCAGAAATTGCTGCTAAGTTTGATGCAGTAATTCCATTTCCAACACCCAACATAAACAAATGAGAACCCATTTGTTTCACTTCACAAGATTCATCTAGAGCATTACTTAAAGAAATTGCCGCTCCTTGACTTGTTAAAATAGCTTGATCAGAATCTCTAATATATGCTGTTGGATTACCATCGGTCATGAACAAAACAATATCTGCTACTTGAATAGCATTTAAATCTAAAACTTTATTAAGTGCATCTTCCCAATTAGTCCATTGTCCAGAAGTATTAGAGTTGTTTCCATATTGTACAACTAGTCCATTAGAAGCATTATTCAAGCCATCAATATAAGCTTGATTAACTGTATTCCAATTGGTATAACCACCATAAGTTGGGATGTCAGCACTAGAACCAAACTCCACAAAAGCCATTTGAGCTCCAGTATCTTTTAATGCATTGGCTAAAGCTAAAGAAGCCGCTTCAACTTGAGCTTCCGTTGCAGAATCAATTGATCCAGATTCATCTAAAACTACTGCCACATTTAGAGCATTACAAGAAGGTGATGGGTTTATTGGGTTTATACAACAATTGTCAGGTGTACCTGAAACAGTAGCTAAACAATCAGCTGGATTAAAAGGTTGAGCACAACTTCCAATTGTGGAAGGTATTACTGTAGTAATGTCCACATTATAATTAACTCCAATAGGATAAGTTAATGTAAATGAACCAGAAAGTGATCCACTATCTAAGTTACCAAGGCAAATATCATTTGATATATTTAATGCATTAGAATCTACAGCTTTATATTGAGCATTTGCTCCAGTGACTGGAATTGTTAAAGTATATGTATTATTACTATTACATTGTGTACTAGCCGAACCTATTTCGAGATTACAACCTACAACATCACCATTACCACAACCATATCTTGCTTTAAAATTAATCGAGAAATCATAATTATTTGTTGATTCCTGATCCCAAACCATAACATAATAATTGGTAGGTTCGCTAAAGGAAGGAACAACAAAAGGTGTATCTGCCCAACCCGTAAAATTAATTCCGCAATCAGCAAAAGTAAGATCACTACAATCACCACTTATACCAGAACTTAAACCAGCAGTAGGATTATTTGAATAAAACAGTGCCCAAGCTATGTTATCTGGACCACCAATTATTTGAAATTCTGAAGAACCTGCATTTGCTCTAACATCAAAATTAAACCATAGAATATTTTGGCCTTCAATTGGGCGATTTATAACAATAGGGTTTCCATTTGAAGGGTCAATACAATCTGCTAAAGTTGGCAGTTCAAAACTACTAGAACAATATTGTGTATTAGGCATTATATTAGATTCTGTAGCAGCCGCACTAGCACAAGCTATAATGCCACCATTACCTCCATTTGAAACAGAACCACCTGACCATGAATCCCCTTTACTCCATCTATGCGCTATACAAGGATCTCCAATCGTACCTGGACATTTAAAAGATATTGACCATGAAGTTACCGAACCTGTATCTTGACCTGCATTATCACAAACTTTCAATGTCCAATTTCCATTTGCAGATAATCCATTTAAATCACTGAAATTACCTTCTGGCAAATAATCTCCTGTAAATGGAGCAGAACCAGAAGTTATACTTGTGGAAGCATTTGGAGTAAAACTTGTATTAGTATAGTTGTTTCCACTTCCACCATTACTATCAGACAACAATACAACTGTTGTGCCATCAGGTGCTACAATAGAAATTTCTAGGTCTCCAGTAAAAGTATGATCAATATTTAGATTAATTTCATCTAAATCAACATCTGTACCGAGTATTCCAATCCCAGATACTGAAGCTGTAAAATTATTAGTATTTGGACAATTATTATCATCTATAACACCAGAAGCACCGGAAAATGTTTGACCGAAAGACACAAATACTCCAAAAAACAAAAAAGCTATGATCAGCAAAAACTGCTTTTCAATTTTGAATTTTGGAAATAAGGTATTGTAATTATTACAACAATTTTTAATTGAATTAATAGCTAATAAATTCATAATGATTGGTTTTATTGATTAAACCAAACATAAACGGATTACATGATTAGTGTAAACTTGGGTTGAAAAGGCTATTAATCAACCGATATAATAAAATGCTATCGTAAATAAATAATATCTGTAGGGAGAATGTGATATTAAGTCGATTGAAATGTACAAAAAAATGAAGATGCAATATTGACTTTTAGATTATACCCGAAAATAAAAGATTAAGAGATCTGACATGTAAGAAATCTCTTAAACAAACAAAACACATAAAACACTGTACTACAATATGATATATTTCAAAAGTTATACTGTAGCCAATTTTTTCTATTCAAATTTTAGATTTTTACATCTAATGGGAAGATATAACTCAACTGTTTACTAATATAAAAAACACCTTTAAACTAAGAATGCTTAAAGGTGTTGAAAGTTACTATAAATCAATTGTAATTATATGTTTATCTATCTAACACAACTTTTTTAATTTTTGTACCATCTTTTGTAATTACTTTTAAATAATATACTTGACTTGGTAAACTTGAAAGGTCAACATTAATTTTATTGTCTCTTATATTACTAAATACTTGACCTATTAGTTTAGTTCCAACTAAATTATACAATTCAATTACAACTTTATTATCTGTAAATTTATTTGGAGTAATAGTTAGATTTCCATTAGTCGGATTTGGATGCATTTCAAAATCAAATCCAGCTTCTCTAGTAGAGTAGTCATCTTCTGTACAAGTAGAATCTAATTCTCCAATAATTACCAGTTTTGTATCAACGCAAGGAATCTGTGATCTTTCTGATAGTTTACCCGCTGAACTATTTCTAGCTAATGGAACTTCAATTAACGTTGCCGCAACTACATATGTTCCTGGTGCAAAAAAGTCTTGACCACTTAAGTCTGGTCCTATACCATTAAGCTTAATTGTGTAATATGCACCTTCACTTAAACTTTCAATTGTAATTGTACCATCATTTGCTCCATAACATGTCGCGTCTGTAGAACTCACCTGAACATCTACATTTTCGGGTTCAGAAATTATAATAAACTCAGAAACCATACAATTTGCATCTCCGTACTCTTCTGAAATCGCAGTGATTATATATGTTCCTGGCACATATGACATATCAGGGTTATAAGGTACATCATTAACTGTTACAGAAGCACCATCTGAAACAAAATCAACATTTAAAGTTCCATTATCTAATCCAAAGCAAGTGACGTCTGTGGAACTAACATCTAAATCAATACAGGAAATACAATCTGGTGATTCAACCACTATAGAATTGAAACAGTTTTCATTTAATGATGTTGTAATAGTTACATCAGAATTTAAAGGAATATCACTTATCACCCATGTTCCGTCCATATTATCTTGAAGGTTTCCAAATGAGCTTGTTACATTACCAACATTAACATTAATTAAAACAAAATAAGTCCCAAAATCTGCATCACATAATGGAGTCTCAGCAGAAATAATAGGTTCAATTCCAGTAATATCCCATCGACATAGTTGATAATTAAATATTGCAGTCTCATAACATGCTGTTTCTGGCTCTAACGGCTTTTCACCAGTAACTTCCCATTCACAGAGTAGACTATTAAATGTAGCTGTTTCATAACATGCTATCTCGGGTTTAAAAGGCTGCTTACCTGTAACTACCCACTGACATAGTTGATAGTTAAATACTGAAGTCTCATAGCATGCTATTTCTGGCTCTAACGGCTTTTCACCTGTAACTTCCCAAGCACATAGTAGATTGTTAAATGTAGCTATTTCATAACACGCTGTCTCTGGCTTTAAGGGTTGTTCTCCTGTAACTACCCACTGACATAGTTGAATATCAAATGTAGCTACCTGATAACATGCTATCTCGGGTTCTAATGGCTGTTCTCCTGTAACTTCCCATTGACATGTCTCTACATTGAATGTTGCTACTTCATAACATGCAATTTCTGGTTCTAATGGTTGTTCTCCTGTTATTTCCCACTCACATAATTGAATATCGAATGTAGCAGTCTCATAACATGCTGTCTCTGGCTCTAATGGTTGCTCTCCTGTTACTACCCACTCACATAATTGAACATCGAATGTAGCTATCTCATAACATGCTGTCTCTGGCTCTAATGGTTGCTCTCCTGATATTACCCATTCACATATTTGATAGTTAAATCTAGCCGACTCATAGCATGCTGTTTCTGGTTCTAAAGGCTGCTCTCCGGATATTTCCCAATGGCATG
>NZ_JBGCCX010000071.1:0-19453 GCF_045105015.1 Psychroserpens sp. | reverse complement strand
TTTTTGCGACCTAATTAAAACTTAAAATTAAAAAATTATGTCAGACATTGCATCAAGAGTAAAAGCGATTATCGTAGACAAATTAGGAGTTGATGAAAACGAAGTTGTTACTGAAGCTAGCTTTACTAACGATTTAGGAGCAGATTCATTAGACACTGTTGAGTTAATCATGGAATTTGAAAAAGAATTTGATATTCAAATCCCAGATGACCAAGCTGAAAATATTGCTACAGTTGGTCAAGCGGTCTCTTATATAGAAGAAGCAAAATAATCCAATAAATTTTTATGGAATTAAAGCGAGTAGTAGTTACCGGTTTAGGTGCACTTACACCTATAGGCAATACCAAAGATGAATATTGGGATGCGCTTATAAGTGGTAAAAGTGGTGCTGCACCAATTACATATTTTGATACTGAAAAGTTCAAAACAAAATTCGCTTGTGAATTAAAAAACTTTATCGCTACCGATTTTCTTGATAGAAAAGAGGCTCGTAAAATGGATAGATTTACACAGTATGCTATGGTAGCTTCAGATGAAGCTATTAATGATGCTAAGTTAGATCTAGAAAAAGTAAATAAATTACGAGTAGGTGTTATTTGGGGAGCAGGAATTGGAGGCTTGGAGACATTTCAGAATGAAGTATTAAATTACGCTGAAGGAGATGGTACGCCAAGGTTTAACCCGTTCTTTATCCCAAAAATGATTGCTGATATTGCGCCAGGTAACATATCTATTAAAAATGGATTTATGGGACCTAATTATACCACAGTATCTGCATGTGCATCTTCAGCCAACGCAATGATTGATGCCTTAAACTATATACGTTTAGGACATTGTGATGTCATTGTTACTGGAGGAAGCGAAGCAGCTGTTACCATAGCTGGTATGGGTGGTTTTAACGCGATGCATGCATTGTCAACGAGAAATGAAAGTCCAAAAACAGCTTCAAGACCTTTTGATGCCACTAGAGATGGTTTTGTCTTAGGTGAAGGAGCAGGAGCTATAATTCTTGAAGATTATGAGCACGCTAAAGCTAGAGGAGCTAAAATTTATGCTGAGGTATTAGGAGGAGGTTTATCCTCCGATGCTCATCACATGACAGCGCCTCATCCTGAAGGTATTGGTGTAATAGCTGTAATGAAAAATTGTTTGGAAAATGCTGGTATAAAACCTGAAGAAGTTGATCATATCAACACGCACGGAACATCAACACCTCTTGGAGATGTTGCTGAACTTAAAGCGATTTCTGAAGTCTTCGGTGACCATGCAAAAAATATCAATATTAATTCAACAAAATCCATGACTGGACATTTATTAGGAGCTGCAGGAGCTATTGAATCTATTGCCTCAATTTTAGCAATGGAACATGGTGTTGTACCTCCAACAATAAATCATGAAGTAGTAGACGAAAATATTGATTCTAAACTTAATTTAACATTAAATAAAGCACAAAAAAGAGACGTTAAAGTTGCTATGAGTAATACGTTTGGATTTGGCGGTCATAACGCTTGTGTATTATTCAAAAAAATAGACTAAATCCTGAATGAGTTTCATTCGTAACATATTAAATTCCCGTTCTAATAATGACGGGAATTTTTTTTTAGAGCTTTCTAAAATACTTGGTTATAAGCCCAAAAACAAACAACTATACATAAAAGCATTTACACACAGGTCTTTAAACTTAAAAGATGACGAAGGAAATGCGGTTAATTATGAACGACTTGAGTTTGTTGGTGATGCTATGTTGAGTGCCGTAATAGCATCTTATTTATTTGAAAAAGTACCTCATGGTGATGAAGGTTATTTAACTAAAATGCGCTCTAAAGTTGTAAGTAGAGAACATTTAAATGAGTTAGGTAAAGAGCTTAAGCTTATAGATTTAGTTGAAAGTAAAATACCAACTTCTAATTTTGGAAACAATATTCATGGTAACCTTTTTGAATCTCTAGTAGGAGCAATTTTCTTAGATAAAGGTTATAAGCAATGTGAAAAGTTTATTTTTAAAAGAGTAATCAATCCACATGTAGATATTGAAACTCTTGAAGGTAAAGTCATTAGTTACAAAAGCCTGCTAATCGAATGGTGCCAGAAAGAAAAAAAATCGTTTGATTACAACGTTTATGAAGATACTGGAAATGATGATTTAAAACATTTCTCTGTAAAACTATCAATCGATAATAAAGTCATTTCTAAAGCTAGAGCAACTTCTAAGAAAAAAGCGGAAGAAAAAGCATCCAGACGTGCGTTTTTTGCGTTTCAAAATGAAATTTCAAAAGCATTTTAGTAAGCTAAGTTTACATTCTTAATTTTTTTCACTGTACTATAACGTTTTCGAAACCTGAAGCTGTTAAGATTAATTAAAACTTAATCTTTAAATAGCCATAATGTCCTATATTTACATTTGATAGCGATTAATTTATGGCTTTACACAAGTTACTTGTAGACGATTTTTATGATACATCTTTTGCTCTTTTAGCAATTCATTGCAGATTAGAAGACTATAGATTAGCATATCTTCTTAACAAACATCTTGGATTAAATTTAAGACGCAAACCTCAAGATTTAGACTATAATTATTTCGCTGCATCTTATGCTATTTATGAATGGGATAATATCACAATGGACACAACCTGGAATTTAGTTTCAAATATTTGTAAGAAAGAAGAAGCTGCATTGCAAAGCTCAGGCTCTTTATTTGACAATCATAATACTGTTATGAAAACGTATAATTTATTACCAGAATTTAAAAACGTTGACTATTTGATAAAAGTCTCAAACGAAAACAAAAATTTTAATGAGAAACGGATTCTCAACAGCATACAATTAATACCTCAAGTTATTACATCTTATATGATTGATGTAGAACAGATAAAATCAAAAGACCATTTAATTTTTAATTAATGTTACGAAAAAAGAAAACCAAAATAGTTGCGACTTTAGGACCAGCAACCAGTAGCAAAGACGTTCTAAAAGGAATGCTCGAAGAAGGCGCAAATGTGTTTAGAATTAATTTCTCTCATGCCGATTACGAGGCAGTGAAAGAACGTGTTGAAATGATTCGAGAACTAAATGACGAATTTGGATATAATGCTGCTATTTTAGGTGATTTACAAGGGCCAAAGTTAAGAGTTGGTGTGATGAAAGGTGAGGTTGTTGTTAATGAAGGGGATGAAATTATCTTTGCAACAGGAGATCGCTTTGAAGGCACAAAAGAACGTGTTTATATGACCTATGACAAGTTCCCTCAAGATGCTAAACCTGGAGAACGTATTTTATTAGATGATGGGAAATTAATTTTCGAAGTCGTTTCAACAGACAAAAAATCTGAAGTAAAAGCACGTGTTATTCAAGGTGGACCATTACGCTCCAAAAAAGGAGTAAATCTTCCTAATACAAATATTTCTCAACCAGCATTGACAGAAAAAGATATTGAAGATGCCAAATTTGCATGTGGTTTACAAGTCGATTGGATAGCATTGTCTTTTGTTCGTCACGCTGAAGATTTAATGGAGCTTGAAGAGCTTATCAAAGAACATAGCGATCATAAAATTCCAATTATAGCTAAAATTGAAAAACCTGAAGCCGTAGAAAACATCGATAAGATTGTTGCATATTGTGACGGTCTCATGGTTGCTCGTGGTGATTTAGGTGTTGAAATTCCAGCCGAAGAAGTCCCATTAATCCAAAAACAATTAGTGTTACGAGCTAAACGTGCTAGAATCCCAGTAATTATCGCAACCCAAATGATGGAGACGATGATTACAAGTTTAACACCTACAAGAGCAGAAGTGAATGATGTTGCCAATTCTGTCATGGATGGTGCTGATGCTGTAATGTTATCAGGTGAGACTTCTGTAGGGAATTATCCAGTGCAGGTCATAAAACAAATGGCGAGTATTGTTAAGAGCGTAGAAGATTCTAATTTAATTCAAGTACCTCAATCACCACCTCATATTCGTACCAAACGTTATATTACTAAATCGATATGTTATCATGCAGCTAATATGGCAAATGAAATAAATGCAAAGGCGATTTCTACTTTAACGAATAGTGGTTATACAGCATTTCAAATCTCAGCTTGGCGACCAAGTGCTTACATATTAGTATTTACCTCTAACAAACGAATTCTTACACAACTTAGTTTACTTTGGGGAGTTGAAGCTTTTCATTATGATCGATATGTAAGTACAGATGAAACTATTGAAGATGTAAACGCTATTGCCTGTAAAAAAGGATATCTCGAAGTTGGAGACATGCTCATCAGTTTAGCAGCCATGCCTATTCAAGACAAAGGAATGGTTAATACCTTACGTGTGACTGAAATTGAGAGTTGTAGTTTTTAATTTTTTGGCGTTTGCTACTTCGCATCTAGCTTCGTAGCACTGCGCTTTCCACTATATCTCTGCCGAAATTGTCAGAGGATGCCGTATCAATCGCTAACGCGTAATTTTTCATAATTAAAATTCAAATTTTAATTGTACGCTTATAGGTTGTTCTTTAGCCAATAATTTTTTCTTTTTTGAAGCTTCTGTATTAAGGTTAGATAAAGAAATACCTAAAAGCCGAACTGAATTATTCAAGGTTTCTTGATACAGTAAATCTTTAGTTGTGTCTAAAATTATATTCTTGTCACTAACAAAGTAAGGTAATGTTTTACTACGTGTTTGAAGCGTAAAATCACTGTACTTTATTTTAAGTGTTATAGTTTTTCCTGCAACCTTACTCTTTTTCAATCGCTTTGAAACTTCTTCAGCAATATGATCTAGTTTTTCAAGCATAAAAATTTCTGAAGACAAATTTTCGTTAAACGTGCGTTCGGCTGCCAATGATTTTCTTATTCGATTTGGTTTTACTTGACTGTTGTGAATGCCTCGAACAATATAATAATATGACTTTCCAGATTTTCCAAAGTGTTGTTCCAAATATTCAGCAGATTTTTCTTTTAAATCTCTACCCGTAAAAATACCTTTTTGATACATCTTTTCAGCAGTCACCTTTCCAACGCCATAAAATTTTCTAATATCTAAATCTTCTAAAAATTTAAGAACATCTTCTGGGTTTACTGTTTTTTGTCCATTAGGCTTATTATAATCACTCGCGACCTTAGCAATAAATTTATTGATAGAAATTCCAGCAGAAGCTGTTAAACCAACCTCATTATAAATACGAGTCCTGACCTCTTTAGCAATTAGTGAAGCGCTTGGGTTTCCTTTTTTGTTTTCAGTAACATCAAGATAAGCTTCGTCTAAAGAAAGCGGTTCAACTAAATCTGTGTAGTCATAAAAAATTTGTCTAACACGTTTAGATATTTCAGTATAACGTTCAAAATTAGTCCTAACAAAAATCAATTCAGGACACAACTTTATAGCTAATCGTCCAGACATAGCGCTTTTTACTCCAAATTTACGTGCCTCATAACTAGCAGCGCTAATAACACCACGAGTTCCGCCACCACCAACAGCAATTGGTTTTCCTTTGAGTTCTGGATTATCCAATTGTGCTACAGAGGCATAAAATGCGTCCATATCTACATGAATTATCTTTCTAATTGGTAAATCGTTTGGCATACTGTAAATTTAGACATTAAATGTCTTTTTTTAATGATTGAAATAGAACGTAAATTTTTAGTGAATTCAGAAGATTTTAAAGCAGAATCTTTTAAACAGACTCGAATAGTTCAAGGGTTTTTAAATACTCATCCAGAACGAACGGTTAGAGTACGATTAAAAGGTGATCAAGGATTTTTAACAGTTAAAGGAAAATCTACTAATGACGGTTTGAAACGTTTTGAATGGGAAAAAAAAATACCTAAACAAGATGCAGAAGCGCTATTAGATTTATGTGAAGAAGGAGTAATTGATAAAATTAGACATGAAGTTAAAAAAGGAATACATGTTTTTGAAATTGATGTTTTTGATGGAGACAATAAAGGTTTAGTAATTGCTGAAGTCGAACTTGAGTATGAAGATGCTGAATTTGATGTACCAAGTTGGTTAGGGAAAGAGGTTACAGGAGATATTAAGTATTATAATTCACAATTAAGTAAGCATCCTTTTAAAAATTGGACATAAAAAAACCACTCAAATTTGAGTGGTTTAGTATGTTATTAAAACAAATTATGCTTTTTTAGCACAACAATCTTTTTTGCAATCGTCGGCACAAGCTGTTTTATCTTTCATTTTATCTCCACAACATGCTTTACCTTCGCCTTTTTTGCATTCGTGTTTGTCTGAAGAAAAAGACTCAACGGTTTTCATATCTTTTACTTTGTAGGTGTCGCCTGCTTTTGCAACAGCTTCTTCTAAAGAATTTGTAGTTACTTTAGCTTCATCATATTCTACCATTGCGATTTCTTTTTCAAAATCAACTTTAGCAGATTTTACGCCATCCATCTTCGCAATTTTCTTTTCAATTGTTTTTGCACAACCCATAGCACATGTCATTCCTTCAATACCAAATTCTGCTTTAGCATAAGTTGCATTAGGATCTAACTGTTTTGCTTGATTTGTGTTTACTTCAGAAGACACTTCTGTTTCAACAGTTTTAACTTCTGGAGTTGCTTCATTTTTACAAGCCATAACACTTACAGAAATTAAAGCAAGAACTAATATGTTTTTTAATGTATTCATAGTTTTTAAATATTGAATTGATTACAAAATTAACAAATATTGATGTTCCTTGTATTAAAATTAACGAATTTTGTGACTGAGTAAAAAAATCTTATGAAAAATGCTAATAGCAAGTGGCTGTATTTAATCATATTAGCACTAATTTGGGGAAGTTCATTTATATTAATTAAGAAATCTCTTTTAGGATTAACACCATATCAGTTAGGAGCATTAAGAACTGTTATCACAGGTGTTTTTCTTTTTGCTGTTGGATTTAAGAGCATTAAATCTATAAAAAAACAAGAGTGGAAATGGGTGGCCTTAACTGGATTTGTAGGGTCGTTTATTCCCGCATTTTTATTTGCTATAGCAGAAACGGAAATAGACAGTGCTGTTACTTCTATTTTAAATTCTTTGGTACCATTAAACACTGTTTTATTAGGATTCGCTATTTTTAAAATTACATCAACAAAACGTCAAATCTTAGGAGTTATCATTGGATTTATTGGAACTAGTATCTTGATCTTAAAAGGTGCTGAGCTTAATCCTAATCAAAACTATTTATTTGCGGGTTATATTATTATAGCTACTTGTATGTATGCCTTGAATGTAAATATTATAAAAAAGCATCTTCAGTATGTGAAACCCTTAAGTATTGCTACTGGAAATTATGTTGCTATTATAATACCTGCAATTGTAATTCTTTGCTTTACAGACTTTTTTAATGAACGTACTTTTAGCCATCCTGACTTTAAAATGTCAGTGATATATATAGTGATTTTATCTCTTTTTGGAACTGCTTTAGCCAAGGTCCTGTTTAATAAATTGGTCCAGATGTCAACACCAGTTTTTGCTTCATCTGTAACGTATTTAATGCCGCTTGTAGCTTTAGTTTGGGGATTGTTAGATGGTGAGTCTTTTAGCGCTGTGCAAGGTTTTGGTAGTTGTATCATCTTAGTTGGTGTTTATTTGTCACATAATCGTCAGAAATAAAAAAACCGAAGCCTTACGACTTCGGTTTTTAAAAATTTAAAAGTGAAATATCTTAGTCAAAATCTGCATCAGATACACCTTCATTTATTTTAACTTCTTTTAATGTAAAGATAACTGATTGCCCCATCATAGTTGCGTCTCTGGTTGTTGGAAATTTTAAACCGTCATAATCTTTATAATCCTTTAAAAGAGCTTCTTGTGATTGAGTTTGTCCTTGCATGTTCGTGTTTTGTACTTCTTTAACTTTAAGTCCAGTTTCTACATCATAATAAAGCATAAAAGATACAACCTCACCTGCTACTTCAACTACATAAGCATCTTTACCATCAACTTTTTCCATGCCGCTTAATTTCGCTAAATCTGAATTCACCAAATTCATTTCCATAAATAAACCAGCATTAGACTTCATGTCATTAGCCATGTTAGGAGGCAATGGTTGTGTATTAGCAGTAGCAGTTTCTTGAGTCATTACCATAGACATCACTTTGTTTTCACCCATGTAAATATTTTGAACTGTTTTGCCATCCACACGCTTTTCTTCAGAAACGACAGCTCCCATAGGAGTTGTTGCTTCATATTTTGTCATAACAGATTTTATGTTACCCATATTATCTGTTACACCAGTAGCTTTTAAGTATTTGCTAATAACAGATTTTGCGTCTACACCAGCTGGCATTTCAACTTCATAATTTGGATTTTCAGTAGGATTAGCAAACTTGTCATAATATTTAATTGGGATTCCAGTTTTTTCAAGATTCTCAATAACATCACTTCCTTTACCAATAATTACAATTCTTGCATTTTCTGGCTTCATGTATTTATTCGCTACACGCGTTACATCATCTGCTGTTACGGCATTAATTTTTTGTAAATACGTTTTGTAGAAGTTTTTTGGTAGTTTGTTTCTCTTTATGTTTAAAGCATATCTAGCTACAGTTTGTGGATTTTCTAATCCCATAATAAAGTTTCCTACATATTTTGCTTTTGTGTCCTTAAGCATTTGTGGGTCAACAGGTTCTGTTTTAATTCTGTTGATTTCTTTTAAAGCTTCAACAACAGCGCTGTCAGTCACCATATTTCTAACTTTAGCAGTAGCATTAAAACTACCAGCTCCATATCTATTTGCTCTTAAGCTTGAATAAGCGCCATAAGTGTAACCTTTGTCTTCACGTAAGTTTTTGAATAAGTAACCTTCACCACCACCACCAAGGATGCTATTCGCAATTATACTTGCGTGGTAATCTTCGTCATTCATTTTTAAATCTACACTATTCTTAATTGCAATACTTGATTGTGATGCATTTGGTAAATCCACAAAATTAATTTGTGTGTATTGAGCATTAGGACTTACTGCAGGAAGTGTTGTTGACACATCAATAGCAGGTTTTTCCCAAACACCAAAATATTTTTCAACCTGTCTTCTAACAGTACTTAAGTCTACATCACCAATAATAACTAGATAAGCGTTATTTGGATTAAAGTATTTTTCGTAAAAAGCAACAGCATCACCAAAAGTTACATTGTTAACAGTTTCTTCAGTTACGAACTCTCCATAAGGATGTTTTGTTCCATACAATAATGCATCACCTACACGACCACTAATTGCATCGATACTTTTCTCATCAGCTTTTAAACCTTCTAAAAGCCTTTCTTTTTCTTTATTAAATTCCTCTTCAGTTAATAAAGGATTAATAGCCGCGTCTGCCATAAGTTCTAATATTCTTTCAGAATACTTAGAAAGTGTTGCAGCAAAACCTCCACTAAATCCAATATTTAAACTTGCGCCTAAAAAGTCTATCTCTTCATTGAATTCATCTTTAGGAATACTTGTTGTTCCGTTTCCTAACATACTTCCAATAAGACTTTCTACTCCAGCTTTTGCTCCAGTAGAAATAGGTTTATTATCGATACTTAAAGAGTAAGAAACTCGTGGTAATTTATGATTTTCAACAACTAGAACTTTTAATCCATTTTTAAGTTCGAATTCACTTGGAACTTCCAAAGAAATCGAAGGTTCTGGTCCTGCTTTTGGCTGTTTTGAGCGATCTAATTGTGCATTTACAGTTACTACTGACATTAAGAACAGTAAAATAAATGCTGATAATTTCGTTTTCATTTTATATATAGTTTTCATCTTATTGTTCATCTTTTTGTGGTAAATATTCGATTTCAACACGTTGGTTAGGGCTTAAATATTTTTTAGCTACAGCCATAATGTCTTCTCTTGTAATTGATCTATAAATATCAATTTCCTTATTGATTAAATTCACATCTCCATATAATAAATAATATGTAGCTAATGAACCAGCAATACCTTCTATACTAGCATTTGCATTCACAAATTGATTTTCGAATTGGTTAATTAGTTTTTGATGATCACGTTCAGAGATAAGTTCAGTTTGCATTTTAGCAATTTCTACATCCATTTCACTAAGTAAAGTTTCTAGTGTTACATCACCTAATGGAAGCGAGAACAAAGCAAATATGTTATAATCCATTTGGGGAATATTTACTGCTTGCACAGCTAATGCTTGCTTTTGATTATCAACTAATTTTTTATAAAGAACAGAACTTTTACCACCACTTAAATATGAAGAAATCATATCTAGAATATATGCATCTCTAGTTCCAAAGCCAGGTGTTCTATAAGCAGCAAGAATTGCAGGAATTTGAATGTTTTTATCGTATGCTTTCGCTTTTTCAGTAGTTGTTATAGGTTGTTCTTTTGGAAAGTTTCTAACGACTTCTTTTCCTCTTTTTACGTCATTGAAGTATTTTTTAACTAATTCTTTTGTTTCAGCAGGATCAATATCTCCAGCGACAATTAAAACAGCATTGTTTGGGCCGTAATAATCTTTGAAGTATTGATTAAATTCAGCAAGAGTAGAAGCATCTAAATCTTCCATGTATCCAATATTAGGATCTTTGTAAGGGTGAACTTTAAAAAGGTTTGCTCCTAAAGTTTCAAATATTTTACCATAAGGAGATTCGTAACGCTGACGTTTTTCTTCTTTTACAACTTCATTTTGAGTATCAACACCAATTTGGTCAATAACAGGGTGAAGCATTCTTTCAGATTCTAACCACAGACCTAATTCAAGTTTGTTAGAAGGGAAAACTTCATAATAATAAGTTCTATCCTGAGATGTGTTAGCGTTAAATCTTCCTCCATTTGCTGGTATAATTTTCATAAATTCACCTCGCTCAATATTTTCTGATCCTTCAAATAAAAGATGTTCAAAAAAGTGAGCAAATCCAGTACGAGGAGCTTCAGGAGTTCCTCCAACATCTTTTCCTCCAACATTATACATTACAGATGTAATAACAACAGGAGCAGTGTTGTCTTGATGAAGAATAACATGTAACCCATTGTCTAGATCAAATTCTTCAAATTTAACTTCTTGTGCAGATGTTGCAAATATTGCAAGTACAAATGCAGCTAAAGTAAATAAGCCTTTTTTCATTGTGATTTTGTTTTAAATTAATTTTACGAATTGTAAGTGTACACATAACATAAAATGTTACAATGTTTTACAAAAATAATGATTCACAATTCGTTTTAAGGCTAAACAACTCTAAAAAAATCTTAAAAATCTTAAAAAACATGCATTTAGTAGTGATTATTGGATACTTAACACGTTCTTTAGTCAACAAAAGAAGTATCTGAAACACAATATTCCATAGTGTTTATGGCATAGGATCAAAATTATCTTTACTAATAGATTGTTAGTAATTTTTTAAAAAAGAACATTGATAGAGCTCAAAACAAACAAATGGTTTGTAGATTAAGTAATTAGAATGTATATTTGCACCCGCTTTCTGAATAGAGAGCACACATTAATAATAGAAATAATTAATAAAAACGTTACGCTATGTACGCAATTGTAGAGATAGCAGGGCATCAATTTAAAGTTGAAAAAGACCAAAAAGTTTTTGTTAACCGTTTAGCAACTGAAGAAGGTAAGAAAGTTTCTTTCGATAATGTTCTTTTAATTGGAGATGGTAACAATGTAACTTTAGGCGCCCCAGCTATAGACGGAGCACAAGTAAGTGCAAAAGTCTTAAAGCACCTTAAAGGTGACAAAGTGATAGTTTTCAAAAAGAAAAGAAGAAAAGGTTACCGTGTTAAAAATGGTCACAGACAATCTTTATCTGAAATTGTAATTGAATCTATTGTTTCTTCTGGAGCTAAGAAAGCTGCACCAAAGAAAGAAACAAAAAAAGCTGAGCCTAAGAAAGTAGAGGCAAAAGCAGCTGCACCAAAAACCGAGGCTAAAAAAGTGGCTCCCAAAAAAGCAACTGGAAAAGCTGACGATTTGAAGAAAATCGAAGGAATTGGACCAAAAATTGCGTCTACATTGGTAGAAGCAGGAATTGCAACTTTTGCAGATTTATCCAAAGCAGATGCAGCAAAAATTTCCGAAATCATTTCAGGTGTTCGTGGAAATCACGTTACCGATACTTGGCCAGCACAAGCTAAACTAGCTGCTGATGGAAAGTGGGATGAGCTTAAGAAATGGCAAGATGAATTAGATGGTGGAAAAGCGTAAGCTAACCACTTAAGTATAACAATATAAAACCTTAAGACAATGGCTCATAAAAAAGGAGTAGGTAGTTCTAAAAACGGTAGAGAATCAGAATCGAAACGCTTAGGTGTAAAGATATTTGGTGGTCAAGCAGCAATAGCTGGTAATATTATCGTTAGACAAAGAGGTAATACACATCACCCAGGTGAAAATGTGTATGGAGGAAAAGATCACACTTTACATGCTAAAGTTGATGGTGTTGTGAAATTCACAAAGAAGAAAGATGGTAAATCTTTTGTTTCTATTGAGCCTTTTGAAGCTTAATTGAATTTTACCTTTCAATACAAATGCCCACTCAATTTGAGTGGGCTTTTTGTTTTATATAATCTTCATCTTTTTTAATAAAAAACTAGCATTCATATTTTGGCAAATACCTCTTTTGAATTTATAGTCAAAATAAAGTTCATTATCTACTATTTCTGCATCGAAATAGTAATTTTTAACTTCGTCTAATTCTTCTGAGATTTCACATAGACTTAAATCATGAGTCGCTATGATTCCAGTGGCTTCACCAGCTACTAATTTCTCAACAAACTTTTTTGAGCCGATAGCTTTATCTGTACTATTTGTACCTTTTAATATTTCATCGAGAATAATAAAATAAGGTTCTTTTTCAGTCGTATCTACTATGAATTTTAGACGTGTTAATTCAGAAAAGAAATAACTACTATCATCAGTCAATGAATCACTAGTTCGCATACTAGTTATTAATTTCACAGGAGAATATACACTAGATTTTGCGCAAACAGGCAAACCTACATTAGCCATCATAATATGCAATGACACTGTTCTAAGAAATGTGCTTTTACCAGCCATATTTGCTCCAGTGACAATAAAAAACTCTTGGTTATTAATTATAACATCACTCGAAATACGCTTGGTTTTATTAAGTAAGGGATGACCTAAATCTTTTGCATCCAATGTAATACCGTCTTTTGATATTTTTGGAAACACATGTTCAATATGATTAAAAGTATAGGTTCCCAAACTATTATAAGCATCAAAAAATGTAACGACTTCAAACCAATCTTCAACTTTATGACTATATTCTGAAATCCATTGTTCAACCTTATAAGCATTTTTAATATCTGAAAGCAGATAACCGTTTCCAAAAATAGCTCCAATGAGATTATTACGATTGTCTAGCGCGTCTAAATGTTTTGAAAATTCAGAAAAAATAGTAGAAGCTTTTTTTCCTTCCGATTGAATTTGCTGTTGTTTTAGCTGAAGAAGTTTTGAGGTAAAGGTTTCATTTTCTATCTGAAGTAATAATGATGCATATTGTTTAAAAGTATCTTTAGCTTTATCTGAATTAGCTGATAATACATTTATTTTTTTTAAATACAAACCAGTAATTCCTAATCCAATAAATAGCCAATATCCAAAAAATGAAATGTCTAATTTTTTTAATATAGATAGTATTAATAATGTTACAGATATAACAGTAAAGAACCATGGAACCCACTTCATTTTTTTAGGAATGAAATTTTTGTGATTTTTTAGCCAATAGATAATTTTTAAGGCTGGAGTTTCAGTTTGAATTAAGCTTCCTGTTGCAGAATATAGTTGCCTCCATTTCGCTTTTTCAGACAGCTCTTTTATAGCATCTTGACGTTCTTCAATATTAGATACATTATTGGCTTTTAAAACTTCCGAAAGTGTTAATTTACCTTCTTTAGAAATCGATCTATCAATGTATTGGAAAAAAGAACCTTTTCCGAAGAGATCAATATCTAGACTATAAAAATGTTTTGGATCTTGGTATTGTAATCCAGTATTTCTATGATGAAAATCTCCTGTAGCAATTTTTAGTTCTTCAGAATTAATATGCAATAGAGCTTTATTTAGTTTTTGTCTTGATTTAGTGTCAATATATTTTGAAAGTAAATAAATAAAGATTCCTGTTCCAATTATTCCAATTGTCAAGGCTAATTGCCATGTTGAAAATGTAAGGTATATTGCAATAGCAGTAACTAGAAATACTAGCAGACGCATCGAGCTATAAAACACCAGGCGTTTCTTATCTGAAGCTACATTGGTTTTATATGTTTCTAATTCTTGATTGTAAAACAACTGAGGGTTATTCATATAGTAAAGAAACAAAAAATCCCAAGATTGCTCTTGAGATTTTAGTATATAATTTTAGTATTATATCTTTTAGCTTAACCTTTAAGGCTCGCTTTTAGATACTCTTGATTCATTCTAGCGATGTTTTCAAGAGATATTCCTTTAGGACACTCAACTTCACATGCTCCAGTATTTGTACAGTTTCCAAATCCTTCTTCGTCCATTTGCTTTACCATGTTTAAAACGCGGTCTGTAGCTTCGACTTTGCCTTGAGGTAATAATGCAAATTGCGATACTTTAGCTCCAACAAATAACATGGCACTTGAGTTTTTACAAGTGGCAACACAAGCACCACACCCAATACAAGTAGCTGCATCAAAAGCTTTATCAGCATGTTCTTTTTCAATTGGAATAGCATTAGCATCTTGAGTGTTTCCAGAGGTGTTTACAGAAATAAATCCTCCAGCCTGTTGAATACGATCAAAAGCAGTTCTATCAACAATTAAATCTTTTACTACTGGAAACGCTTTAGCTCTCCATGGTTCTATATAAATAGTGTCTCCATCATTAAAACTACGCATGTGTAATTGGCATGCTGTAATTTTTGTAGCAGGTCCATGCGCTCTTCCATTAATATAGAGTGAACATGTTCCACAAATTCCTTCTCTACAATCGTGGTCAAATGCAACAGGTTCTTCTCCCTTTTCAATAAGTTCTTGATTAAGTACGTCAAGCATTTCTAAAAATGACATATCAGGTGACACATCACTTAGAGCATAATCCATCATCTTTCCCTTATCACTAGCGTTTTTTTGACGCCATATTTTTAATGTTAAATTCATCATAGCTCTTTTTTATTTGTAACTTCTCTCTTTAACTTCAATGTTATCATATTCTAGCGATTCTTTATGGTGAACTGCTTCGCTAGGTTGTCCTTTGTATTCCCATGCTGATACATACTGAAATTCTTTACGTCTCATAGCTTCTCCACTTTCAGTTTGATATTCATCTCTGAAGTGACCACCAGCAGATTCTTCACGTTCTAAAGCATCTTTGGCAAACAATTCTCCTAATTCAAGGAAATCTGCTACACGACCAGCTTTAGCTAATTCTTCATTGTATTCATTTTCTTCTCCAGGAACAAACACATCTTTATAAAACTCTTCTCTTAAGGCGGCAATTTCAGTAATAGCTTCTTTTAAATCTTTTTCATTTCTGGCCATTCCACACTTATTCCACATATTTTTTCCTAAGCGCTTATGGAAATGGTCTACAGATTTTGTTCCTTTATTATTGATTAATTTGTTAATGTTTGAACGCACATACTTTTCAGCTTCATCAAATTCTGGACTATCTGTTGGAATTGCTCCAGTTCTAATATCGTGAGCTAAATAATCACCTATAGTATACGGTAAAACAAAATACCCATCTGCCAAACCTTGCATTAAAGCAGAAGCTCCTAAACGGTTTGCGCCATGATCTGAGAAGTTAGCTTCTCCTATAGCATACAAGCCAGGAACTGTTGTCATTAAATTGTAATCAACCCAAAGTCCGCCCATAGTATAATGTACAGCTGGATAAATCATCATTGGTGTTTCATATGGATTTTGATCTACAATTTTCTCATACATTTGGAATAGGTTTCCGTACTTATTTTCTATAACATCCTTTCCTAATTTATCAACGATTGTTGCATCGTTTTCATCTAAACCTTTAACATGTGCTTGTTCTTTTCCGTAGCGAACAATTGCTGCAGAAAAATCAAGATATACAGCTTCTCCTGTTTGGTTAACTCCGTAGCCAGCATCACAACGTTCTTTAGCAGCACGAGATGCTACATCACGAGGCACTAGGTTTCCAAAGGCTGGATAACGACGCTCTAAATAATAATCACGATCTTCTTCAGCGAGTTGTGTTGGTTTTAAGCTACCGTTTCTAATAGCATCGACATCTTTTTTGTGTTTTGGGACCCAAATTCGTCCATCATTTCTTAACGACTCAGACATCAACGTTAATTTTGATTGATGATCACCTGAGACAGGAATACATGTTGGGTGAATTTGTGTATAACAAGGGTTGGCAAAAAATGCACCACGTTTGTGTGCCTTCCATGCTGCAGTTACATTTGAACCCATAGCATATGTAGATAAGTAAAATGCGTTTCCGTAGCCTCCGGTTCCTAAAACTACAGCGTGTGCTGAGTGACGTTCAATTTCACCTGTAACTAAATTTCGAGCAATGATGCCTCTAGCCTTACCATCGACAACGACTACGTCTAACATTTCATGACGTGTATACATTTTTATTTTACCACGACCAATTTGACGGTTCATAGCAGAGTAAGCACCTAACAATAATTGCTGACCTGTTTGACCTTTAGCATAGAATGTTCTTGACACTAAAACACCTCCAAAAGAACGATTGTCTAAAAGTCCACCATATTCCCTTGCAAAAGGAACTCCTTGTGCAACACACTGATCAATAATGTTAGTAGAAACTTCAGCTAAGCGATATACGTTGGCTTCACGGGATCTATAATCACCACCTTTAACGGTATCATAGAATAAACGATAGGTTGAATCACCATCGCCTTGATAATTTTTTGCGGCATTAATTCCTCCTTGAGCAGCAATAGAGTGTGCACGTCTTGGTGAATCTTGGAAACAGAATGCTTTCACATTATAACCAAGCTCTGCTAAAGTTGCAGCTGCTGAACCACCTGCTAAACCTGTCCCTACAATGATGACGTCTATGAGACGTTTGTTTGCAGGATTAACAAGGTTAATGTCATTTTTATGTTTTGTCCACTTATCTGCTAGTGGTCCTTTAGGTATTCTAGAATCTAAAGCCATATTTAGATGTGTTTTTTAGTGATTAAAATGATGGAATAATGCAATGAAAATAAATCCTAATGGCACTGCTATTGAATAAATTTTTCCAAATCCTTTTAATCCTTTTGTGTATTTATTATTTGCACCAACTGATTGGAACGAAGAATTAAATCCGTGTAACAAGTGTAATGATAGGAAAACAAATCCTAAGCAATACAATGCAACTCGCCATATTGGAACAAATTTGTGCACCAACTCTTCATAATATCTATAACCACTATCAGCTGCATTCGGATCAAGCAATCCAGACATGTCTCCTTGAACATATTTGATATTGATTTCAGGAATCCAAAAATCAATAAAGTGAATGATTAGGAACACCAAGATAAACCCACCACTCCATATCATGTTTCTACTCATCCATGATGAGTTTGATGCTCCGCTAGTTTTTGCATAACCAACAGCACGTGCACTGTTATTTTTTATTTCTAGAATGAATCCCATAACAAAATGGAATATCACACCAAAAATTAAAACAGGTTGCAATAGGTATTGAATTACCCAGAATGTTCCCATAAAGTGAGACACTTCGTTAAAAGTATCTGGACTAAACACAGAAAGGATATTAATTGCAAAATGTTGTAAAATAAAAATCATGAGAAAGAATGCCGAAAGTGCCATGGCAAACTTTCTTCCTATTGACGAATTAAAAATTCCGCTCATTATAATTGAAGTTAATTATTTGTCTAACAAAGATAAGGCTCATTGTGTTGTACAACAAATTTTAGCTGCAAATTTGATTATTTAGAATGGGTTTAATTAGAGACCAAAGGAATTAATCCACGAAGTCCCATATCTACAACTTGCTCTCCAGCATTAGGTTCATATTTACCATCAGCATTAACTTCGGTCCATTCAAAACTATTGTTGATGGAAAATGAGAGTGTGATTTCTATATCTTCAGTTTCATTACCAGTGATACTCAATACATTTTCAAATTCACCAGTTACAACACATGATCCTGATGGAATAGGAGATGAATCAAATATGGGATTAGGAACGGTTGTTGCGCCTTCCGGAGCTTGACCCTGAGTTGAAAACCCTGAAGCTTCAAATGCCCAAAACCCTTGTAACTTATTCGCATTGATATCAAATGTACTCTCATTTAAGTCAAAAGAAGTGATATAAGAATTGTAACCTACAAAACTTCCTAAGGTTCCCGTAATATCTTGATTATTTATCAAAACATCAATAGTACCTTCTTGATATGCTAAAGAAACACGAACCCATTCATAATCACCTGAAGTAATATCGCTTAGAGGAATCGTTAAAAAAGTTTGATTGTTTCCGGCAAATAAGGCATTTTGAAAATCAATAGCTTGAGTACCTCCAGATGTAGTTTCCTCTCCTACGTAAATAATCTCTCCAGTTTCTAAAGGCGTATTTGAAGTAGGCGCTAATTCTATATAATTAGCACTCATTTTATTAATACCTGGAGATTGTGCAGCATTTCCAGGAGCAACACTTACAGGTTGACCTAAATTGCCTAAACGTTGTTGATTAGAATCAAATTTAAATTTGATAACTAGGTTTGGTTCTGAAGAATCTAACCGTAAATTATCATCAATATCCTCACCACAAGAGTAAGTAAAGAGTAATCCAATTACTATTAAAATTTGAAAATATTTCATAATGTAAGTATTTATGTTATAACTTAAAATCTCATGTATTATTTTACAATCAACTCTGTTTTCTTTTCACCTATTTGAATGGTATAAGTTCCTTTTGGAAGATAAAATTTATCGTTTTGAGCTTTACTTATTTGCAACGTCGTATTTTCTTTCATTAATGCTTTTTTCCCTTTTTCAGTTAAGGTTAGATCATACGAAGCAAAATTAAAACCTTTGTCAGCCTCAAGATATATTTCATTTAATATAGTGTCTTTTTCAGATAAGATTTTAATCGTTTTATTTCCCGAAGTGTTACTAAAAAAAGCAATCTCCATTTCAGGCTCAAAAGCATCATACCATTTTCCCCAAGAACTTCCCCAACGAGATGAATATCTTACATCTTCAACTTTGAAAAGTGTTATAGGATTTGATATTATGTTGGTGTTCATCAACTGAAGTTCAGATATATCTGTTTTGTAAATACTTCTTCCGTGAGTCCCTAATAACAGATCTTTAGCTTCTGTTTGTATTACAATATCGTGGATAGCGACATTTGGTAAATCTTTACTAAAAACTTCCCAAGACTCACCTTGATTAAAAGACACATAAGCACCATTATCTGTTCCTAAATACAAAAGATTTTCATTTTCAGAATCTTCTTTAATGACATTTACTGGTGATGCTGCAATATTTGAGCT
>NZ_JBGCCX010000070.1:0-4408 GCF_045105015.1 Psychroserpens sp. | reverse complement strand
ATTTTCTCCTTGACCTGAAATAATTGTGCTATATCCAACCTCAACACCTTTCACGTCTGTAATTGCATTGAATTCTCCTGTTTTTCCGACAAAAGGAACTCCCAAATCCCGTGCTCTTGGTTTTTGAGCATACGATTGGGAGTAAATTAGTGATACTAAAAAAACTATAAATATTCTTTTCATATTGATTGGTTTTTAATGTGGTACAACGGTCTCGTATAAGAATAGTTGCGGGTTTGCGTGCGAGGATTTTCCGAAGGAAAATCAGACGTAGCAAACACGCAACGACTTTTGATTAAGCACTAAACCGCAATTATTTTTATACATTGTTGTACACCGTTTTTATTTACATTCTTTTATTAAATTCCAATCAACTATTATAGTTTTAGTTGTCGGATTAAATTCAAATTCTGTTATTTTTTCTTTACAATTTAAAGTCAGATATTCCTTTTCAAGTTTGTCAGTATAAAAATATCCTAATAATTGTCCCCAGCAATATGTTGGCAGACAGTTTTCTTTTTCAGATTCCGAAAGTTGTTCAAATTCCGCTATCGAAATATCTTTAAAATATGGGATTTCAAATTCGCCAATATTCAATTTCCCATTATTCAATTCTATATTTTTAATTTCTATAAATAATCCTGCGTAAGAGATGACCAAACTGTTATTTTTAATCCCAGACTCTAAGGGCAAAACAAAATTTCCGTCAAAGTCCGCCATTACTCCTTTGTCAGATTTTTTAAATTTAATTTCAGCTCCAGGCAATGATAAAGAATCCATCAATATTGTTCCGCTAACTTGACTAAATATAATATTTGTCAAGGCAAAAAATATAATTATTAATATGTATTTCAGTTTTTTCAAATGGTGTTTCTCAAATGGTGTACAACGTGTTTGTGTATGGTTAGTTGCGTTGGCTAGCAACTAAATTAGTAAAAGAAAACGAACCAGAGGAAAATCCGTAGGATTTTCCAAATAAGCACTTGCCAAAGCAATTAATTATACACGGTGTTGCCCACAGTATTTTTATTTTAATTCAATCCATAACATAATCGAAAATCCGATTGCTATTAATATTCCAATTCCGTTTAAGATTTTTTTGTTCTTAATAATTAGTGTCAGAATAAAGTCAGCCAATAAGCCAACTAAACCTAATGACATTAACCCAACCATAGCTACAACTCCCCAACCTTCTTCATATGACAATATTTTCCATTTAGCAATTGTGTAAATTATGCAACAAACTAAATAGATAAGAAAATAAACTCTTAAAATTGTCCACTTTTTCACTCGATTCATAATCAATAAATTGGTGCATCAAATTTTACTATTATTGTGTCATTCTCTACGATAAAGTCAACCCAATGGTCAAGTGAACCTCCATTCGTATAATATCCTCCACCACTAATTTCCTTTTTTCCAGTCGCGCGAGTAAAAGTCAGAGAGTAAGCTCCGTCAGATTTGTTTTTACGCATCGATAAAAATTCCGTAACGCTTTTATTCGGTTCAATTCGGTCAATTTTTATTACTTCCAGTTTTTCAGTCGTCGTAAATTCCACATTTGTTATCGGTTCGCTTGAGTCATTTTTAATTTTCATCTCAATCCCATCCTTTTTGTAGAAAAAACAAGAGTTTAAACTTAAAATTAACGTTAATGCAAGCAGTTTTTTCATATTGTGGGCAACGTTGTTGTGTATGGTTAGTTGCGTGGTTAAGCACCTAATTTAATAAACAAATACGAACCCGAGAAAATTCCGAAGGAATTTTCCAAATAAGCACTTGCCAAAGCAATTAATTATACACGGTGTTGGCAACTGCTTTTTTATTTTATTTCATCATCAATTTCTGTGTCGATTTCTATTTCTATTGTGCTATCCCAATATTTATAGTTTTCAGAAAACCAACTTAAGTGTTTAGATAATCCTTCTAAATCTGGAAATAGATTCAGATAATTTATTCCATATTGGTTCAGCATATGAATAAGTTCTTCTTTAATTTCCTTTTTAATTATTAATCTTTCAAGTATTCCAATTTTATTTTTAGAGTTTAAATCAAGTTTCGGATTGCTATGTACTGAAAAGTAACCTAATTGATTTATAATTCTATTTGACGAGGAATTCGGTTGATGAAATCCAATTTTAATCTTATGCTCTTTTAATTCGAATGGATTCATTTCCTTGACATCTATCATTTCAATTGGTCTATAAACATATATGCAACCGTCTGAATCCATATTTTCAACCGCTGCAAAAAAAGTCGCAACTAATGGGTTATGAGTCCAGTCCAATAAGCGAGTTGGTAATCCATTATGTTGAGCTATTGCAAGTAATTCCCATTCGGTTTTATTATTTATATCAATGTATGCCATTGCTCTGCGTTTCCATTGCTTGTAGATTAGAAAATCGTCAGTATTTGAATATGGTTTTCTGCCGGCTTTTGGGACTAATTTCCAATCAGCGTTACTCTGTCCTCTAAATTTATTCCAGCTAGATTTTCGGTACTTTTCAAACTGTCCGTGTAATTCATTAATATTTGAAATTATTATCTCTCTCATTTAATTCGAAGTGGGAATATTAATTGTTGTTTAGTTGTTGCCAACGGTCTTGTGTATGGTTAGTTGCGTGTTTAAGCAACTAATTTAGTAAACAAAAACGAACGCGAGAAAATTCCGAAGGAATTTTCCAAGTAGGCAATTGCCAAAGCAATTAATTATACACGGTGTTGTGCTTTCGTTATTTTTTTCTTGATTTAAGTTCCTGTTTAATTCCTTCAATTACATTGTCTATGGCCTCAATTATTTCTACTTCTTCGTTTACCAAATTACTTCTATACCAAAGAGACAACTGTAAGGTTTTTAGAAGGTCGTTATCTGTTAAAAACTTATCATAGTTTTTTATTTTTAATTTGTAAACCTTAATACTGTCTGTATGTTTAAATCCATAATTTATAGGTTCATTGGTATCAAGAAACAAATACTTCATTTGATAAGGATATAATTGCGCTGTAATATTTAAACTAGAGTTCTTAAATCCAAAATCATCTTCTAACCGTTTTAAGTCCAATTGAAACAAGTTAGATATAGAAACACGCAAACTATCATTAGTCAAGGTATTTAGACCAATGTTTTTTAAATTTTCAAAAGCACTTGTTTTAGGGATTATATTAAATTCACCACCAGCATCGGCAAATAATCTATATATAGAATCAGAATATGACTTTTTATTAGAGATATCAATTATAAGCTGTTGAGTTGATTTAAGTGATTTTTTATGCTGTGAAATTGCATTTTGGATATCATTTTTAGTTTGAATTAAATCACTTTTTAATTCAGTGTAAATCTGTATTTCTTGTTTTTTTACTTTTCTATCCTCATTCCAATTATTAATTTGAAGCGCTATTAAAATTCCGATAACCACAAGAATAATTTCTCCAATTGCATATTTAAAATACTTCCCAGTTTTGTTTTCCATCAGTAAGTTTTGTCTAATTTTCCTAAAGAATTTTATCATTGGTTAGCGGTTTCTGGTAATGAAGCACAACTTGTTTATATGCGTTATTGAATGCTCTATAATGTTCTAATACGGCAGGATAAGGGTGGTTTTCGATTGTTTTTTCTATCCCTATTAGTTCCATTCAATATTTTATTTTTCAATATAATCACTTTTTATAGATTGTCGAAAGGATTTTTTATTTGATTTAAATTCGTAGAAGATACATGTGTATAAATCATTGTAGTTTTTGGGCTGTTATGTCCCAATAATTCCTGTATGTATCTTATATCTGTTCCATTTTCCAATAAATGCGTTGCAAAACTGTGGCGCAAGGTATGGAGAGTTGCATATTTACTTATTCCCGCTAGTCGCAATGATTTTTTTAAAACCTGTCTTGCACTTACTTGTGTGTAAGCTTCTCCAGAGCGTCCTTCAAATAGAAAATAGTTCGGTTTGTAATGGTTTATGTAGGATTCTATTAATGGAACTAGGCTAGGGGAAAGTAAAGTATACCTATCTTTTCTGCCTTTTGCTGATCTAATATGGATAAGTCCACGTTCCGTATCAATATCATGAGGTCTAATGTTTAAAGCCTCCCCAATTCTAAGCCCTGCCGAATAGACTAGGCTCAGTAAAGTTCTATGCTTTAAGTTTGTGGTGGAGTCTAGAATGGCTTTGACTTCCGGTTTGCTCAGTACGCTAGGTAATTTTTTATCCTTATTGGGTCTTGTTACCTCAATATCATCTACGGACAGCCCTTTAAAATTTAGAAAATGTTTTATGCCACTAATGCACTGATTTTGGTAGGACACAGATTTTCTAGTCTTGACTATAAAGTCATAATTAAACTGCTCTATGCTTCTAGATGAAATTGATTGAATATGCTTTAGTTCTATATAGCGAAGGAACAGGCCGGT